>NZ_JAPPTH010000011.1:0-211413 GCF_027587015.1 Vibrio sp. Makdt | reverse complement strand
GAATAGTTAATTATCAGTGACCAATAGTGATTAGCTCTTTTCTTTAATGATAAAAAATGCCGCTCTATTTGGAGCGGCATTTTTAGTATATGTAATACTTTAGAACTCGTATTGGAAGTAAACCGTGTTGTAGTTACTGCCACCTTTGATACGTCCAAACTGGGACGCATTTTCAAAGATCGCCGAGCGGTGATGTAGTGAGTAACCAAACCATAAATTGTTAAGGTCATTCTTACCGATAAGGTCACCGACGTTCACATCAAATGAGAAGTCCAAATAGTTTAACAGGTGGCTTGCCGTGTAGCCCTTACGATCCATTTCAGAGCCTTCGATATAAGTAATCGAATCTATGTAAGACATACCCTCTGCGACACCGAATCGCCACTGAGTTGGCCAGTTGAAGGTGTAGTACGCTTTAATTGCAATGATGTATTCCGTGCTACTGGATTGAACCTCTGAACTCCAATGGTGAGCGATACCTGGCGTTAAGTAGATATCCAACGGCAAACCAAAGATCTCATCAGTCAAAGGGTGGCCATAAAAGAATGATGTGAGTTGGTTATTGTACTCGTCTTTCTCGGTGTTGAATTTCATGATGTCGCCGATATTCGACGGCGTTGCCCAACCATGCGCGACTCGTAAATAAGGTGCGTTGCTTAACTTAGGCTTAGGCGCTTTCTCTTTGTCATTAAAGAAACCAAAACCAAGGTAAAGTTCACCCTGATAACGATCTTCGATAATGGAAGAGTCGTAGGCGTTATCATCCAATCGAGTCACACTGGTTGAACCCAATAGATAAAGGTTGGAGATAACATGGTAACGCGCTTCAACGCCAAGATTTAAATCTACACCTGCACCGATCGACTGACCCGAAGCTGAGTAGTATTCACTGTTAAAATCCGCACTCTTATAGCGCAGTGTTGCGCTTGGGTAGAACTCCCAATCGCCAGTTTCGTACTTCGCTTTCGCACGCAAATTGCTGTGAAGGTTGAATTCACTATCACTCATGATTTCCGTTTCAATCGCCCACTGTTCGTCCAACTGGTATGTCAGTTGTCCACCAAAGTCAGCGGTATCACCTTCAATTGCATTCTGTTCAGAAGCAGGGATATCAATAAAGCGCATTCGAGATATGGCATTAAAAGACCATTTTTCATCTTCGGTTTGATATAGGTAAGCGCCCATTTCCGTGCCATCAATGAACACGTAGTCGTTTTTAAAGAACAACATCGGAACAAACGAACTTACAGTCTTATCACCACCAGACGTGTCATACGGGATACTGGCAGTACGGAACATTGCCGCAATGCCCCACTCTTGCTCTTCAGCAGCCCACGCCACGCTATTCGCTAAGAAGGCGTTACTAAATAGAATCGTCCCATACGAGATGAGCTTCGGTGAAATTTTGCGCTTCATTCTTGTTTAATTACTCTTTGTAATAAATTTTGTGGTACTGGTTAGACATTTATTGACTATTCTAGCCAACAAATTTTAGGTTTGATCGGAATAGACCGTTACAATGAAGAATATTCTCGGTTAAATGAAAGTATTGTGAAAGTCTCAGAATTACAAAACATTATAGACCACTTACCCAATGATTCCGACCCAGATATCGTTATGGGTGAGGAATGGTTGCCAGAGCGACTGATCAACACAAAATTAGACGGTGAGATGCTCTTTCTTGAATTCGATAACGCCCCTGAAGAAAACCAAGGGGACAGCGAAGGTCGTGGCTTTGTTGAGCACGAGATCGCAATGATTCGAGAAAAACTCGAGCAAGTTTTGGATGAGCCTTCTGATACCAAAACGAAAGCCGACGCCCTGTTAGCAATATTTCTGATGGGACATGAACTTTCCAGTTCAGAAGTTATCGAAATCTTGGAATCAACAGAGCCGGACATTGAACCCAATGAACATGAAATGGCCGCTCCAGAATACAACGCCCAAGCGCTGAACGACTAACCACCAAAGATTTAGGAATCGACTTGAAACGCCCGATGACATCTTCTCTTCCCTTCTTACTCGCTGGCCCTATTTTAAGAAAGACGACCGCAACTGAGGTTGTGCTTTGGGTTGTTACGAGCACACCACTCAATGGTAATGCTGAGCTATATAACCAAGGCCAAGAAGCCCCTTTCTATACCTCACCACTGAGCGAACATGAATCGATTCAAATCGGTACACATGCTTGGGTAAGCCTGATTCAACTAAAGGGTGAGTTTCCAACCGACACGCCTTTGGAATATCAGATAGAGACTGATCAAGGCGCGTTAACCAAGTTGGCTCCGCATTTAGTGTACCAAGAGCAACAAGACACCACTGATGCACCAAGAATAGCCTTTAAGATCTCAACCAGCGCCGACTACATCTTGCATGGTTCCTGTCGCAACCCTCATCACCCAAGCAAAGACAGCCTAGTCGCAGCCGATAAGAAAGTTGAGCAGCAAGCCGTATTAGAGCGTCCAGATATGCTGATGATGAGCGGCGACCAGATATACGCTGATCACGTTGCCGGTCCAACACTCGATGCGATTCATCAAGTGATTCAGCTGCTTGGATTAGTGAGCGAAGCACTACCGACCGATTCATTAGACGGAAAAATCGATAGCAGTGAAGCTCTGTTTAACAGCGACTATCACCTCTATCAACGTGATCATTTACTACCGCACCATAACACATCACATTCATTGCTCGATAAGTTGTTCCCTAAACGCGGAATACCCATCTTCAGCTCCACTGATTGTGAAAATCACTTGGTGACATTGTCTGAATTTATTGCCATGTATCTGCTGGTTTGGTCCCCGACCTTGTGGCAGTGCATTAACCGCGAACGGTTGATCGAGAATAATTTCATGCAGGCTGGCCGCCAGCTCACACCAGCCGAGCAGCAAAAATGGCGTGATGAAAGTGTCATCATCGATGATTTCATCGCCGGTCTGCCGCAAGTACAGCGTCTATTTGCTCATATTCCAACGTACATGATCTTCGATGATCATGATGTCACTGACGACTGGAACCTCACCGTTGGTTGGGAGCATGCGGTGGATCAAAATCAGTTTGCGACACAAGTCATTGGTAACGGCCTTGCGGCTTATTGGATGTGCCAAGGTTGGGGTAACGCACCGGAGAACTTCAACCACGATTTTATGGAGCAAACGAAAGCGCTGTTCTCGGAGTTGTTGAATACCAATCAGAGCGAAAAAGCTATTGAAGCGCCTATTGGGCAACTCGAACCTGCAAGACACAAACTGTATCTTGAAATGCTCGATCGCTTTGAAGAGTGGCACTACACCATCAACACTTCGCCGAAAGTGATTGTGTTGGATACTCGTACCCGCCGCTGGCGCTCCGAGTCTCGGATGAACAAACCGTCCGGCTTGATGGACTGGGAAGCATTGGTTGAACTCCAACATCAGTTACTTCATCAAGATAAAGTGGTGATTATCTCCGCCGCACCGATGTTTGGCGTGAAGTTTATTGAAACGCTGCAAAAGATGGCTACCACAGTAGGTAAGCCACTGGTGATTGATGCTGAGAACTGGATGGCGCACCCTGGTAGTGCCAACACGCTGATTAGTATCTTTACTCATACCAAAACACCAACTAACTTCGTGGTGCTTTCTGGTGATGTGCACTATTCGTTTGCTTACGACATTAAGCTTAGATATCGCCGCAACAGTCCAAACATTTACCAAATAACTTGTAGCGGCATTAAAAACCAGTTCCCTGCGCCATTGCTAAAATTCTGCGACGTATGTGACCGGCTGTTGTATAGCCCACGCTCGGTGCTTAACTATTTCACCAAACGTAAGCGCTTAAAAATAGAAAAGCGAAGCCCAGACAACCAAACCTTCTATCGCCTTTCGAACCGCAGCGCGATTGGTGAATTAAGGCTAGATAGCGAAGGCAAACCACAATCCATCACCACCCTAAGCGGCGATGGCAAGGTCACACGCTTTCCAGAGCCAACCTAATATGTTCCTTATTGCTGGCTTATACGTAATGTCAGTTTTAAGTAAAGGGGCTTGCGATCACACTCTGTAGGCCCAATAGTTATATTATTCACCATTACTGGAACGCTCTTATGTTTAATTCACTTACATCGTTATTTAAACAGTTGGTCGAAGGCTCTGATTTAGGCAAAACGCCTACTGCCTCACCAAACTTAGCTATCGCCAGTTTGTTATGCGAAGTCGCAGGCGCAGACCATGAGATCAACGAATCAGAACAAGAAGCGAAGTTGAACTTACTGCAACGTCTGTTGGGCATTACGGAAGAAGAGTCGAAAGCCTTGTTACAACAAGCTGAGCCGCAAGTTGAACAATCTGTTTCTTTGTATGATTTCACCTCCCAACTGCGTGAGCTATCACAGCCAGTGCGAATCGACCTGATTAAGGCAATGTGGGAAGTGGCTCATGCCGATGGAGAGATTGATCCACTTGAAGATTCAGTGATCAGAAAAACCGCTGAACTGCTCTACGTTGACCACAAAGATTTCATCAAGAGCAAACTTGACGTACTTGGCGAAGACTAAGCCAATCATGCAAATAAGCAGCGTTAGGCAATGAACCCAACGCTGCTTTAGATTATTAGTAACACCCCATTCCAACCAGAACTCACTAATCGCCTCAGTGCGCTGCATCACAATCAACGCATTGCCTTCCCGTAAAGAATGCCATTGAGCTCTAAGATCGCACCGTCTTTCGTAATGTACGCACCTCGCTGATCGGAGATCAAAACACTACGCTTGTTGTCATGGTGCTTGATAAACAGATTTTTAACGTTGAAGGTTTGATTCCCGTGGGCTTGGTGCTGTTCAAGCTGATAGAAATAATAGTGATTACCCCAACGCAAAAACACACCAAACAACTGTTTGGTTTGCACGACTCGTCCGTTTCGGTCGTAGCCAACATAGCGCATTTTTGAGCGTCCGTTTTTTAGCTCAAGGGTCAAAACCTCCCGACCATAATTATCGTACTGGCTTTCAAACTGATACGAACCTTTGGTCGCTACTCCGGAGACCAAGCCAAACGCTAAGATCACAAATACAGTTACAACAATCGGCAGCCAAAAGTTACGCTTCATCTGCAGTTCCTTCTACCTTTTCAGCCTCTTTCTGACCTTGTGAGCAGCGCCTAGATTTGAAATCTGCGCTAATGTCTTGCCAACCACTTTCGTCTAACACCACGACTTGCATGCCACCACACTCTATACCCATACGGTGGAGATAGATCGCCTCTACACCAGGCTTAGCAAGTGAGGTTAAGTCTTCCACCAACTCTGGTTCTAACTCGACATTGTCGTGGTATACATCGACACCCTTGATGGAAGCTCTTTCCATAAACAACCCAAGATAAGACAAGATAATGACTATAAACAGACTTACCGCGAGTCCGCTAACAAGCGGCATAAACTTAGAAGATGCATGCTTGCCTTGTGCTTGAGTATTCTCTGATAGCCCGTGAGTGTCAGCTGATTCATTTAAATCAGAAGCTGATTTTGACTCCAGCACAGTGGATTCTGAGCAAGTAGAATCCTCCTTGTTTCCCAAACTGGCAGAATTCGGTATGTCTTTGTCTTGTTCAGCAAAGTGTTCTGATGCTGCTGATTTTTCTGACCCTATAAGGCTTTCAGATACGACACTGCTATCAGGTGCGACAAAGCTCTCAGGTGCAACAAAGCTATCAGGTACGGCACTATTCTCAGGAGCAACAAAGCAATAGCCTTCCTTTTGTACCGTAATCACTTTGCAGTCGGACCCTACTTCTTTGAGCGCACTGCGAACATTTTTGATTGCGACATTCAGAGAGCTGTTAGTAACAATGCGCCCCGGCCAACAATGCGTTAAAAGGAATTCACGACCTAAAGTTTGTGAGCAGTTGTCCATTAAATGCTTTAAAAGCAGACACTCTGATGGCGACAATGTCACGACTTTATTCAATGACGGGTTAATCAATTTACGGTCATCAAGTTCAATAACCAAATCATACTCTTGTAATTTATTATTATTCATAAGGTGAGCTAACACTGTTAATAATCTCACCTTAGAATAACACGAGGGTTTACATTAATTCAAAATCACAGGGATAATTTAAAGCCCAATTCACTGACATTGACGCTAGCGAAGCCTAATTTAACCGCGTTAAGTTCATTAGCAATATCAAGAGCATGTTGCTCATCCTTTGCCAATACCGCGATAGAATATATTGGTCGAATCATCGCTGTCTGATTTGGCTTCGGCTCGGCAATAGATTGATTTTTTATATAAGCCGAAGTAATCACGCCTTGAGTGCTCCAATCGACCACTTTTTGTAAATCAACACTAATAATTTTATCTACCAGCATTTGATCTTCAGGCTCTTTCCAAGTCAACTCAATCGCATAGTTTTTAAAAGCAACTTGAGTATCTAGCCATTTACTTCCGATGTCTCTTACTTCTGTTATTTCAGCTAGCTCTTTAAATTGAAAAGGAAGATTTCCAATAACACGTCTGACTTCCTCTTCACTATCGGCTTCCATTACAAATTTAATTATTGGAAACTGCTTTTCGCCAATAAAGCTTTCAGAAACAAACATATCGTGAATTAAGCCAGCATCAATTAAGTTAGCAAATGCTTTCTTCTGTTGAGGCATCACATCAAATACAGCTTGAGCATCTTGTGTTTTCCAAGCAATCGATACGCCATAGGCAGCTGAATAGCTATTAACCGAGAACAAAAAGCTAAAAATAACTAAAAACAGTCGTGGTACATATTTCATTCAGGACACTCTCTATTAATTTCGGATAACTTCGTAAAGGTTAGGATCAGCAGTAACGCCCTCAAGATTCAGAGCAGGTAGCTCCTCTCTCATTACAGAGATGGCATCTATGAAGTGCTTTTGGCTTTCCCAGTTTGCGACGTTTACGTAAAGGTAAGTGGCGTCTGTGCTTAACGCTCGATGTAACGTAGTAGAGATATAACCGGGTTGTTGAACTAACACGTCTCTAGCACTTTCCCAATAGGCTAAGGTTTCTTCATGCTTACTCGCATCTACCGAAAATGTGTTGATAAGCACAACGGGCTGTGCAAACGCTAATGAACTTATACTTAATAAGCTCAATGCGATGGAACTTTTAATAAACCGCTTCATAGGACCTCCGTTGGTTAGATGTTGCACACGCTAACAGAGATAAAAGACTCATCAAGAGCTAAGCTAACGATTTAATATTAATTAAATGGCTATCCGATTATTAATATTAAACATTCGACAAACACATCCATAACAAAGCCATGAGAAATATAATAGATTTTTCACACGCTAATAATGGAACTCGTGATGTTCAAAAAACGATCAAACAATAGAGTAAAGAATAACCTCACTAATAAAGTCGATTTTCTTCACTGGGGGATGTTTGGTGGGGTAATGCTAACGTTAACTCTCGGTTTTATATCAAGCCGACTTCTGCCTTTCTCAGACAAGTATCCAACGATTTTAATTCATCAGATACTCGGCTCAATTGTCCTTATTCTCATCAATATATTGATTGCAAGAATGTTAGTTAAACCAGAGCCAGAGAAGCGCAAGCTCACCTTGCCTAAAGTAGTTCAATTTGTTCAAGCAGTTACATTGACCTTTATCGCTATATCAGGTTTAAGCATGGCACTGATTGATACGCCAGTATTCAGTGTGTACTCATGGACATTTAGCGATAGTGCAACCTCTAGAGAAGTATTTTCTCTACTGTTTTTGATTCACGCTACTGCGATTAAAGTTTTTATGTCGTTAGTGACATTACATATATTGGGGGCACTGAAGCATCACTTCTTTGATAAAGGCGATAAGCTCAAGGTAATGCTAGGGAAATAAATATCTTAATACGCGAACGATGATGATTTATTTAGTCGCTATGGTAATAACAGCCCACAGGAAAATGTAAAAAAGCCACCTTATCCAGGTGGCTTTCTTATATTTCGAAGTAAATATTAATATTCGCTTATTGCTAAAGCATCGTCAGAGCAAGCTTCGCAAGGTTGTAAGCATCAACATAACCAGAATGCTGGCGCCCTTCCCACTCGATGTCTTTTGCTTCTTGAGCCGCTCGATGGCCGATGCGTTTGTCTTTCAAGCGGTTCTGCACGCGATAAAGCGTCGCAATGTTGATGAACTCGCTAAATGGTGGCTCGATGCCTTTCTTTTGACACTCTTTGTGTAAAATCAGGTCATCGCGTCCCCACGCAGCATAGATCTTGTTTGGACCACCGAAGTTCTTGATCATCGATTTGATGACTGACTCTAGCGGACGACCCTGCTTTTCGATTTTGCGTGGAGTAATGCCGGTTAGCTCGGCACAGAACTGAGAGACTTCGTCTTTTTCTGGCTTAACGTAGTATTGCGCTCGTTTCACGATGGTTCCAGATGCTAGATCAATCTCAGCAAGACCCACTTCAATGATCTCGCCTGTTGTTCCTACACCATTTTCGCTCCAACAGCACATTTCCAAATCGAAACACACCACTCGATTGTGATTCATACGTCGCCTAATTCTCTCGTAAAAAATTTTGTGAAATTGTACATGAGCCCAATACAGAACTCGACCCCAGTTGCATCAAGTGCTCACTTAGCCTGCAATTGTGACTCGATTTCGGCCATTTGACTTACTTTGATAAAGCATACTGTCTGTTTTTTGCAGCAATTCTTCTGTGTCTTCACTGGTATGAATCGCGGCACCAATACTCAATGTGCAGCTTAACTGTTGCCCTTTATGCTCACAATGAGAGTGACTTACTGTATTTAGTATGCATTGTAAGTAGCGGTCTAGCGCTTCATGATTTGAGATGCTCGAAATAATACAGAATTCATCTCCGCCCATACGGAAAAGGTTATCCCCTTCTTTCAGGTTTACCGAAATCAAACTGATGACATGCACAAGCAAAGCATCGCCAGCAGGGTGACCAAACTTGTCATTGATGCTTTTAAACTTATCGACATCAAACCCAATCAAGCTAAATGACTCACTTCGCTTAACCGCCCTATCAAACATCTTATTGAAAGCTCGTCGGTTATAGATTTCAGTTAAGCTATCGTGGTTCGCTAGGAATCGAAGTTCTTCTGTTCTTTTGTCTAACATGCGATACAAGCGCTCTTTCTCTCTGATCTGCATATTAACGATGTACGCTAACAACAATGAGATGGTTGTTCCGACTAAGGCAATTCCAGTTAGTACTAGGTAGCCATAAAAAGAGATGCAGGCATCTATCTTGTAATCGATCTTCCAATTTCGGTTGGTCAACTCGATTGTCTTAGTTATATGGTGACCTGTTACGCCCTCATAGCCTTGAGTTTCAAATAAGATTGGGGAATCTTCGGCTTCGAAACCGGTATCCGTCACACGAATGTAAACATCCATATCACCGACAGCTGATGCCAACAGGTTTTCAAAGTAGTAAGTGGTACGAACTACACCAATCACAACACCAAGTAAGTTATCACTTTCCCCTTCAAACACCGGGTGATACACCAACATGCCTGTCTTAGGTGTATCTGGAGTTAAGCCATCTTGAATTAGGCGTACTTTGTCCGAGATATTCGCCTGGCGCGTCTGTTTGATATTTTCAATAATACGCTTAAATCGCTCGCGTGAAGAGTAGAACCCAATCACTCTGTCATTCGCTTCAGTATTCGGATAAATATCGGTAGCAATAAAAGCAGGCTCACCATCTAACTGGTAACCATAGGTTTTGGCTTCATGTTTAGGGATGGTGAACAGTCGGTAAGATGGATACTTTGCTTCCATTTTCGCGGTATGTTCGGCAATCTCATCTGCCGCAACTTTCTGCATCCACTGCAAGCCAATCAAGCTCTTTGAACCGTTAATGGTTTGCTGTGCGAATCGATCGAACTTGTCCCAATTTTCAGGATCATTCGAATAGAAGAAGTTTGCACCCGAACCTATGTAGGCCACATCATTGTCGATAAACGCTTCCAAGCTCAGTGTTTGGTGTTTAGCAAAACTGTCCAAATTCATGTTTAAAGCACGATTTTGGTTAAGTGCGACGAATATAAAACACAACACTGTTATCAAAAAACTGACCGAAAATACGACCAGTGGGAGCGTCCGTCTCTTCAACCCTGTTAGTGGGTCGGTAGTGTGTGGCATAAAGGTTCCAATTAGGCTTCGATGAGCTAAAAGTATATAACGGAAGGGAATGATGCTCCATTTAAGTTTTCGTCCTAAAAATGACATAAATCGTGCACAGTTTACTTCGCCCTTACATCGCAGGTTAACAATCGACCAAATCTCGACTAAATTTCAAGCTAACACACTCAAAAACCACTTGTTTGAAAACATAAATTACCACTCTTAAGCCTTGAATATGCTAGTATCCATTCATATTTATAGCTTGAAAGCGACCATTTTGGTTTTGTGCCAATGCGTTTCTTTCCAACCTGTATATTCCATAAAACCGACGAATATACCGTTAAATCAATTTAAAGAGAAAAATCACTATGATCGTTGATTTGAACCTAATCCCACAGACGTTTGATATGCTTCACGCAGGCCTTACTGCATCAAGCGTTTTACTACTGCTAATTGCCGTTTCTCGTAAAACCAAAGTGGTTGAGAAAGTCGTAGAAAAACCAGTAGAAAAGATCGTTGAAGTTGAAAAGCCAGTTGAAAAGATTGTCGAAGTAGAAAAAGTTGTTGAAGTAGAGAAAGTCATCGAAAAAGTAGTAGAAGTTGAATCTAAGCTGGCAACAGCACCAACAGATTCTGCAATGCAGCTACTGTCTATCATGCAACAAGAAGCGCGACTAATCGACTTCCTAAAAGAAGACCTGACTTCGTTCTCTGACGAAGAAGTTGGCGCAGCTGCACGTGTTATTCACACAGGCGGTCAAAAAGTACTAGCAGACTACGTAACGCTTGCTCATATCCGCAGCGAAGATGAAGAGACTCGCATCACAGTAGCTGAAGGTTTCAACCCTCAAGAAATCCGCCTAACAGGCAACGTAACAGGTAACGCACCATTCAACGGTACACTTGTTCACAAAGGCTGGAAAGCAACTGACATGAACCTACCTAAGCTTGCTGAAAACTACGATGCATCTGTAATTGCACCGGCAGAGGTAGAGCTATAATGGAACACCAAGAACATTCACAAGAACAGCAAGCACCTAAATTCAGCGTTGGTATCGATTTAGGTACTACACACTGCGTTTTGTCTTACATTGACACAACCAATGAAGATGCACGTGTTGAGGTAATGCCAATTCCTCAGCTTACGGCTCCTGGTACAGTAGAAACTCGCAGCCAACTTGGCTCGTTCCTATACCAACCGCACGAGCACGAAATGAACGAAGCATCACGTGTTCTACCTTGGTCTTCTGAGCCAAAAGCACTGGTTGGTGCGATTGCTCGTAACCTTGGTTCTAAAACCCCTATCCGTTTGGTCGCTAGTGCGAAATCTTGGCTATGCCACGGTGGTGTAAACCGTCGTGATGCTTTCCTTCCTGCAGGTAGCCCAGAAGAAGTAGAAAAAGTATCTCCGCTTAAGACAACTGAGCTTTATCTTGAGCATCTTAAAGACGCTTGGAACCACGCGAACCCAGAACACAAACTGGCAGACCAAGACGTAACGATCACGGTTCCTGCTTCGTTTGACCCTGCCGCTCGTGATTTAACAGCTGAAGCTGCACGTAACGTTGGTTTCACTCATCTAACGCTTTTAGAAGAGCCTCAAGCAGCGCTTTATAGTTGGATCGATAACAGCAACGACAAGTGGCGTGACGAAGTAGACGTTGGCGACATCGTGCTGGTTGTGGATATCGGTGGTGGTACTACCGACCTTTCTTTAGTTGAAGTGACTCAAGACGATGGCAACCTGAGCCTGAACCGTATCGCTGTAGGTGAACACATCCTACTTGGCGGCGACAACATGGACTTAGCTCTGGCTTACCGCTTGAAGATGAAGCTAGCACAAGAAGGCAAAGAGCTGGCACCTTGGCAAGTTCAAGCGATGACTCACGCATGTCGTGACGCAAAAGAAGCGCTACTGAACGATGCAGAGCTTCAAGCTGTGCCAATCGTGGTTCCTAGCCGTGGCTCTAAGCTACTTGGCGCGACGCTAAAAACAGAACTGACTCAGCAAGAAGTACAACAAACATTGGTTGATGGCTTCTTCCCTAAAGTTGCTGTGACTGATCACCCGGTACAAAAAACGCGTGGTGCACTGACTCAAATGGGTCTGCCTTACGCACAAGATGCTGGTATCACTCGTCACATTGCCGCATTCCTTTCTAAGCAAGCGAACGCGCTTTCTGGAAATGGCGAAACGGCTCAACAAGATTTCAATCCGTTTGCAAATATGCCGGGCATGCCAGGTGCTGAAGCGCCTGCTGCTGACTTCATCAAACCAACAGCAATCCTGTTCAACGGTGGTGTTCTAAAATCTAACCTACTTGCTGATCGTCTTTCAGACACAATCAACGAGTGGTTGATCAATGCTGACGCTGAATTTGCTAAACAACTTTCAGGCCTAGACCTTGACCTTGCGGTTGCAAGTGGTGCTTCTTACTACGGCGCAGTACGTCGTGGTCAAGGCGTTCGTATCCGCGGTGGTATCGCTTCTGCTTACTACGTAGGTATTGAAAGCGCGATGCCTGCAATCCCAGGTATGGCTCCTCCTATGGAAGCTCTGTGTGTTGCACCGTTTGGTATGGAAGAGGGCTCAAGCGTTCAAGTGCCTAGCCAAGAATTTGGTCTAGTGATTGGTCAGCCAGTTCACTTCCAGTTCTTCGGCTCAACAACTCGCCGTGAAGATCAAGCTGGTACTCATCTTGATCACTGGGCGCCAGAAGAGCTCGATGAGCTTCCTGAAATCCAAGTAACACTGCCAGTTTCTGAAGGCCGTCGCGAAGGTGAAGTGGTTCCAGTAACTTTGGCTTCTCGCGTTACTGAGCTTGGTACTTTATACCTAGAAGCGATTGCCACTGATAATGGTCAGAAATGGCACGTTGAGTTCGACGTTCGTGAAGATTCGAACAACGACTCAAACGACGAAGCATAATGAATCAACGGCACCTTAGCGGGTGCCGTTATTTTATCAATACCGCTCCCAATTCAGTCCTACCTGTTTCTCAGGAACGACGTATACGAATAACAACAATAAGACCAAAACTATCAACACACTGGTCATCACTCTGGAAGAATAAGGTTTTGTATGGCAACTCCTCGTTTTTTAGTCGGCATTGACTTAGGTACAACCAACACTGTGGTTGCCTACTGTGAAATTAACGACGACCTACAACACGCTCCCGTTTCCCTTTTCGAAATCGATCAGCTTATTGGCCCTGGTGAAGTGGTTCGTAAGCCTCTCCTCCCATCGTTTCGTTACCACCCTGCACAAGGTCAAATCTCCCCTTCAGACCTAACTATGCCGTGGGAACCAAACCCAGTTGAAGGCGATATCAAGAATGTTATCGTTGGTGAGTGGGCGCGTGAATTAGGCGCGAAGGTTGAAGGTCGACAAGTATCGAGTGCGAAGAGTTGGTTATCGCACCAAGCGGTGGATCGTAGCTCAGACATTCTCCCTTGGGCTGGCGCAGCAGATGTCGATAAAGTATCGCCAGTTGTCGCGAGTGCGAGCTACCTGAATCACATTCGCCAAGCATGGAACTACCGTAATCCAAGCAACAAACTTGAAGACCAAGATGTTGTGGTAACGGTGCCTGCATCATTCGATGAGACAGCTCGTAAGCTGACACTTGAAGCCGCAGAACTTGCAGGCTTAGGTAAGATTCTATTGCTCGAAGAGCCTCAAGCGGTTTGTTACGACTGGTATGCGCGCCACCAACAAACGGCGGCGGATGAGCTTCAACAGATCCCGTTGATCTTAGTGTGTGATGTCGGCGGTGGTACTACCGACTTGAGCTTAATTGAAGCCAGCTTCAATGAGAATAGCGATGCAGATAATGCTGGTCATAACGAGCTAGCACTCGACCGTATCGGCGTTGGCGAACACTTAATGCTAGGTGGTGATAATCTAGATTTGGCCCTCGCTCATCTTGCAGAGCAGCGCTTCAATCAAAACAAAAAACTGAATGCCTCCAGCCTCACCAAGCTGATTCAGCAAACTCGAGCAGCAAAGGAGAGCCTGCTTTCTGCTGATGCGCCAGACGATGTCAAAATCACTATGCTTGGTAGCGGTTCGAAGCTATTAGGCGGCACTAAGAGTATTGGCTTAACCAAGCAAGAAGTTCATCAAATCGCATTGGAAGGCTTCTTCCCACTCTCTGAATTTACTGAGACACCAGACAAACGTCGTAGCGCGGTGGTTGAGTTCGGCCTGCCTTACGTTGCCGATCCTGCAGTTAGTAAGCACGTTGCTGAATTCCTGGCAACACACCAGCAAGTGTCTAAAGCGGCGCTACAAAATTCAGATGCGGTTCAATTCGATGACACGAAACCTGCTATCCCTGTCGGTGTGCTGCTTAACGGCGGTGTGTTCAACAGTGAGCTTGTTACAGAGCGTATTACTCAACTCCTAGGCAACTGGAACGGCGCTCCAATCACAGTATTAGATAACCCTCACCCAGATTGGTCAGTTGCCCTTGGCGCGGTTGCGTTTGGTAAGGCACGCCGTGGTGCCCAACTTAAAATCGGGGGTGGTGCTGCTCGCTCTTATTTCTTACATCTACAAGAAAAGAACAAGATGGGTAAAGCGCTGTGTCTACTTGCTAAAGGTACAGAAGAAGGTCAAGAAATCCGTTTGAATAGCCGTCGTTTCTCTTTGACGCTGGGCGAACCGGTTCGTTTTAACCTACTGACTTCAACACACGATCAAATCGCTCACGATACTGCGATCCAAAACGGTGTAATGGTCGATGTTGATCCTGACCTATTCTCCCCTCTTCCACCTTATATATCTACCTTAGAAGGTTCGGGTACTGCAGAGCTTCAAGCCAACCAAAAAGAGCGCGTGGAAGTACTGCTCGCTTGTCAGTTAACCGAAGTCGGCACACTGAAAATGGAGTGCGTGAGTACTGAAGATGACTCGAAACGTTGGTTGTTAGAATTTGAAGTCAGAAACAAGCAAGGTGAAGAATCCGATAACTCTAAACTTCATCCAAGATTGGATGAGTGTAAAGAGCTGATCTCTCGCCTCTACAGCGGCAATAAGAAGAGTGCAGAATCGAAAGAGATCAAGACTCTGTCTAAAGATCTTGAGAAACGACTCGGTAAACGCGATGAGTGGGATTTCACCACTCTCCGTCATCTATTCGATAGCTTCTCGTTAGGTCGCAAACGTCGTCGTCGCTCAGAGGCACACGAGAAGAACTGGCTGCGTTTAGCGGGTTACTCGCTGCGCCCTGGCTTTGGTGATCCAACGGACTCATGGCGTATCGAGCAAATTTGGGGCCTTTATCAACAAAACATCCAGTTTAAGAATCACCAAGGTTGGACGGACTGGTGGGTCTTCTGGCGTCGTGTTGCCGGTGGTTTAAACCAAGAGCAGCAAGAGACAATCTTGGCCGACATTGCTAAATACCTTCACCCAGGTGCAATGAAGAACCCTAAGAGTGCTAAAGATGCTCAAGACAATGGTTATGAAGCCATGGTTAGATTGGCGGCATCCCTTGAGCAACTCGAAGTGGAAGACAAAGTGCTTCTTGCGTCTTGGTTCCTAAGCAAAGCGATCAATCACAACCAGTTTGAACAAGCGCATTGGTGGGCGCTAGGTCGACTGGCTTCAAGAACCCCTTTGTATGGCAGCCAGCACAGTGTGATTCCTAGAGAGCAAGCTGAGCAGTGGTTACCAAAATTACTTGAGCAGAACTGGCAGAAAGAGCAGATGATTGCCTTTGCCGCAGTGATGATTTGTCGCAAGACTGGCGACCGACAGTTCGATATCTCTGACGATTACCGTAATCAAGTGATTGAGAAGCTAAAGCAAAGTAAGGTTCCAGAGTCTTGGTTAACGCTGGTTAGTGAAGTAACTGAGCTGTCCGAGAGCGAATCTAAGCGTGTGTTTGGTGATGCTTTGCCAAGCGGCTTGAGCCTAATCAACAGCTAGGGCTAAATGCAGATATCGCTTCTACGCAGCTAGAAAAGAAAAAGCCACTTTCGATACATTGAAAGTGGCTTTTTTATTGGTGGCTAAAGGCTGGTGTGTGTCGTTGGTACTTAGCTTTCGGGTTAAGAGCCTCAGCCGTGTTACAGTTAATCATTGTTTAATGTTTCGTTCCGTTTGGGTTGATAGTAAAGTCTGTATTCTCATAGATGTCAGACAGTTTTTTTGGTTTCTTTTCTTTTGCTCCTTTATTGGATTGATTATGAGTTTCGCTCAAAAGCCATTCCTCATGCATTTTTGCTGAATCCAAGAATTCTGGATCCTCCATTGCTTCCTTGCGAAGTTTATTTACACGTTCGAGAGTATCCCAAATCATAATACTTCACCTCCACTAAGGCAGTACTATAAATATAGTCAATAAGATGAAAACCTCAACGTTCCCAATGAGATAGCGATCTCAGTTCTGGAATTTTATAGTTTAATTTCGGCTGCCACTAACAACGAAACTAGCCGTGAAACAGAGGATGTTATCGGCGATCCTCTGCGATCTTTAGATACAAAAAAAGCGAGCACTATGCTCGCTTTTCTACCGTTTAAAATTCGTTTTCAGCTTATGCTCGGTTACCGATTTTCACAGTACCATTCGTCGCAAACCAAAGCGCTTCAGAGCGACGACGGCCTAACAGAATTGGACCATCATCGTAGAACAAAAAGTTCTTCCAATGCTTCTTGAAAACGGCCCATTTGGTTTCAAGAACATTATATTTTTCATAACAAAAATAAACAGTTACGTCATCTTGCCAGTCAATAAAGTTAAGGATCTCTTCTGGCATTTCCGGCTCATCGGCTTCCCAATGTGCCATCCAGCTGATCTCTTCTTTCCAGTTCGATGCCTTGCTAGGCCAATCTTGCGAGCTTAGTCGCTCAGCGTCTGGACTTTGAGGACTCACGTTCTCTTTCCAAAACTGAGACGCTCTTGCCTGTGTCATTGGCTTAATCTTTTCCAAGTCCTCAGCCGGAAGCGGCATCGATTGGTGAGTAAAAATCCATTTTCTTTGGTATTCGTCCAAAGTTGTGTATGACATCAAAATTCCTCAAATATCTTCTCAGGCCAATGGCTCAACCATGGCTCAATGTTCTTTTAATACAGGCAGCAACGCTACATCGCTTACTATTCGCTGCCTTTTTAAATCACTGCTCGTTTGTGAGCTTATAGACTGCGTTATCTATATGTTGCGTCTATCTTCCCAATTAGGATTTACGAGCGCTGTCAGTATGTGGTCTTCCCATTTACCGTTAATTTGTAGGTAATCTTTAGCAAAACCTTCACGTACAAAACCGAGATGCTCAAGTACGCCCGCACTTCGCTCATTGTGAGGCATATACCCCGCCATTAGGCGATGCATGTTCTGCACGTCAAACATGTAGTCTTTCGCCATACTAAGACCTCGGCGCATGTAACCATGGCCCTGAGCTTGCTCTGCGAGTGAATAGCCTACGTTACATGCATAGAACGGGAAACGAGACAAATTACTGAACGAGATAGTCCCTAACATTTCGTTAGTATCGGCATTAATCAATAAACAGTAGTAGCCGAGCCCCATTTTATGAAGCTCGTTTAGCTTAATTAGGCGCTGTGCCCAGCCTGTTCTCTCAAAAAATGCATCTTCACGAATCGGTTCCCAAGGTTTGAGATACTCTCGATTCACCTGAAAGTACTCACTGATCATCGTCGCATCGTCTATCTCAGCGGTACGTAGAATCAGATTTCCATCTCGCTTGTAAATGCGTTCTGGTGTGCTCAAATCTTCCATAATTTAGGTCTTATTCGATCAGTTCTTTCTGATACCGTAATCACGAAGCTTATTCGCAATAGAGGTATGAGACACGTTCAAACGCTTAGCTAACTTACGACTTGATGGGAATGACTGGTAAAGCTTCTCCAAGATCTGAGACTCATAGTCTTTCATGATCTCATCCAGAGAACCATCTAAGCTCAAGTTCGCCATGCCTGTTGTCATGGTTTCTAACTGAGGCAAGTGGAACTGCTCAACCGTTAGCGTGTCTGAATCCAGTTCAGTAAGCGCACGTAATACCATGTTGTCTAACTGACGAATGTTACCCGGCCATTGGTAATTACCAAGTTGGTCGATTAACTCTTGAGTAAGCTTAGGCTTTAACATACCAAGCTGCTGTGCGTATTTAGCTACGAACAGTTCCAGTAATGGTGCTACGTCGTTAGAGCGTTCACGCAATGCTGGAATAGAGAGAGTTAGTACATTCAAGCGATAGAACAAGTCTTCACGGAACGAGCCAGAATCAGCAAGTTCAGAGAGGCGGTGACGCGTTGACGCAATAATACGAACATCAGCGTGCATCTCTTCTTCTTCGCCCACACGACGGAATGAACCATCTTGTAGGAAGCGAAGCAGTTTGATTTGTAGATGTGGGCTCATTTCGCCAATCTCATCTAAAAATACAGTACCGCCATTAGCTTGTTCGAAAATGCCTTTATGACCTTGTTCATGGTTGAATGAACCCGGAGCGTGACCAAACAGCTCGGTTTCTGCTACGTCATCAGGCATCGATGCACAGCTCAGAATCAAGAATGGGAAAGACGAGCGGTTTGAGCGGTTATGACACGCTTTCGCCAACATCTCTTTACCTGTACCTGTATCGCCTTCAATCAGCAGAGGCTGATCAAGCATCGCCAGTTTCTTAGCTTGGCTGATTAACGCTTTATGGCGATTAGAGACACCAACAAAATGCTCAAAGCCTAAGTTGTTCTGTTCAGGAATCGCATCGGGCGTATTCATCTCTTGGTTGCAAGAACGAATCGTCATCACCGCGCTCGCCAGCACAGGCTCGTTGACGTCACCACCCAGATAGATAGGTAGGATTTCAATAGAGAAGTCTAAACCGTCCAACACAACAACTTCACGGTGGCGTGTGACTTCACCTTCGATCCAACGACCAAAGTTAAAGCTAGGTACGAAGGATGCGAGTGGCTCGCCAATGACTTCGTCTTCTTGCTTGCCAAATAGGTTGAGTGCAGCGTGGTTTGCCATATCGACTGAGCCTTTAAGGTCAATCGCAATAACGGGATCAGGTAGGTTAGCAAGCAAAGCGATCAGCTCAGTGTTGTGCCTTTCGCTTGGCATGAATTGTATTTTTCGTACATCCTTTACACCTGAAATTCGACGAATTTCAGCCATAAGTTCACTAAAAGCATCAAAATCAATATCAGGGCAGTTCAGGTAAATAATGCCTTTAACATCGATTTCGATTCCTCGTAAATCAATGCTTTTTGAGGCCAAGATATCGAGCAACTCACGCGTTAAGCCGAGTCGGTCTTCACACAATACTTCAAGACGCACAAATAGTCCTATTATAGGTGTCAGGATAAGTTGACAGTAGTGTGAATTAAGGTCTGAGTTCAGTCAAGAAGAAGAGTAAACATATGTTTACTCTTCGCTCGCAAACCACTCAATGTCATACATTTTGTTTCAAAGACGTACGTTTTATTTGAGGGTGATACGCTTTATTTCAGAAAGGACGGCTTTGCGCATGTCGGCCAGTTTTACTTTGCGTTCATTATGCCAAGGCATAGGGCGAAGTAGTGTCATGGCCTTTAGACCCAATCGAGCAGTCAGGATACCAACACCCAAGCCCTGCCCTGCTCTCGCTGAGACTTTACCAGCCAGATCCATGGAAACTAAGTCCATACTTGCATCAATCGCGAGTTCACTTGCCCCCGCAGCTGCCATGTTGATTAACACCAACTTAAACAGTTTGATGCGTGACCAGTACCCAAGTTCAATGCCATACACATCAGCTAGCTTGTCGATCATTGTGAAGTTACGCCAAGCCACCAGCAACATGTCGGCCGCTGCTAATGGACTCACCGCCACCAAAGCTGCCGATTCAGTCGAGAACTTAGTAACAATTTGAGTCGCCACTTTATCTTGCTGGGCAACAACTAATGCATCGTACATATCCAACACTTCGGCATCACTGTGTGCAGGGTTGATGCTGCTTCTCCACTTATCGAACGCCGGAGACTCCGCAATAATGCCGCCCTGCTTAGCGATGTTTTCACAGAACGCTTTGCCTTTGCCGACACTTTGGCTTTGTAGCAGCTCTTCACTCTGCTCTTGAACGCTAAAGTGATCTTTCAATGAGCGTAGTTTCCACAGCTCTTTGCCGATTGCACCCAAGCCCAGTGACGCGATTGCCGCGATAAAACCGGCCCAACCGAGTGCGAGCCAATCTGCTGATTGAACCGCCGTGATGACAGAATCAATCGCTTGCCAGCCCACTAAGCCTGCGAAAGCAACCATTAAGCCAGAGCCCAACCACTTTCTCTTTTTGCTTGGTCGGATGATTTGTTCTAGTTGTTGCTCGGCTTCGCCATCTAGCTCGCTCTCAACCTGTGGTGCTACGGGTACAAATTTTTCTTGTTCCGTAAACAACTGTTGGGCGCCTAATTCTGGGGTCGCTTCGCCCACGCCTTGTTTACCAAAAGCACTATCATTGTCATCGAAAGAGGTCTTCAGCGGCTCATTAAAGACCTGCTTTGTTTTTAATTCACTCATCTTTTATTGCCTCAATTACTTCAACTTATCGCCAATGAGATACTCTAAAACCTTATCAATTCTTAGGTGTTGGCAAGGTTCATCAGAATGTTGTTCCATTGGCCTAAAGCTCGTGAAATCAAACTGGTTAGTTTCCCAGTACTGCTTGTTCGGCAGCTTGCGTGGTACCTCACCCGGATACATAGTCTGCGGAACGTTATCCAAAGTAACACCTTGCAGCGCTGGTACATTGTCCGAGCCTGACGAGATATAACCTGCGCTGGTCGCTTGAATAGAAGCGATGCTCATGCAGCTCATATCGATATGCTCAAACGCCGCCTGTTGCCACGCTGGGTGTACCATCTGTTGCAGCAGTGACACCAAGTTTGGGTGCTGATCTGGTGTTACATGGTCTGCCTTAGTCGCTGCAAACAGGATCTTGTCTATCTTCGGAGCAAACAAACGTCTCAGGATATTGCTTCGACCATATTTAAAGCTCTTCAGTAACTGTTCAAGTGCACCACGCATATCCATGAAAGAATCGTAACCTGCATTGAGTGGCTGCAAGCAATCCACCAACACAATTTGTCTATCGAAGGTTGAGAAATGATTCTTGTAGAACGCTTTAACAACCTTCTGTTGATACTCTTCATAACGAGCTTTCAGCACCGCATAGTTACTTGTTTTCGAAAATTTACCTTCTGGTGCTGCGCAGGGGAAAAACTGCAACACAGGCGCGCCTTCAAGCTCACCAGGTAATACAAATCGCCCCGGTTGCACCCAATGTAGTCCATTGCTCTTACAAGTATGGAGATACTGAGTGTAGCTATCGGCGATGGTGACCAGTTTCTTCTCATCAGCTTCAGCCAATAGGTCAATGTCGCCAAGCATTGCACTCCACTCTTGCGAGTAAGTTTCTCGGTCACCTTTTAATGCGGCAAACTGAGATTGACTCCACGTTTCAAAATCCATGTCCAGTAACGGTAAATCAAGTAACCATTCACCCGGATAGTCAACAATATCGAGATAAAGGGTACTGTTTTTACTCAGTAACTTCTTCGCGCCTTTTGCCGGCTTATATTTGATGGCTAAGCGAATTTCACTGACATCACGCGTTGGTACTGGCCACTCTGGTGGCTGACCATTTAATGATTCCATCGCTTCGTCATAAGAGAAACGCGGAATCATCATGTTGTGTTGTGGGATGCGCTTTGCACCAATAATTCTTCCATCTCTCGCTGATGCAAGAAGCGGTAGATTCTTATGAGTAGAGGTATGAAGAAGTTGGTTAACCAACGAGGTAATGAATGCTGTTTTACCTGCACGAGACAGACCCGTGACCGCTACTCTAATGTGAGAATCCGTTCCTCTGCTTATAAAGTCACTCATTTCTTGAGTTAGGTGTTTCATTTGAACGACTCCGTGATATTTAGGCAAGCTGGGTATAATGATAGAGAGGCAAGCCTATATTCTTTCCCTATTGGGATAGTTTGTATGCTGTTGCTTGTTCTTTTGCTAATAGTGGTGAGTATGCAATACCCATTCTTAATGCTAGATGAATAAAAGCCCCTGACTACATTCATAATCAGGGGCTTTGAAATTTTTTAATGAGTAGCAGACTAATCATCTTCTATGAGCTTGTAGATAACAAACAGTGCTATCTCAGCAATCAACCACAATACACATGTAATGGTTACGTATTTTTCGTTAAAGATGCTGATTCCGTGCAAGATCAAATCGTAACCAATGAAACTACCAATCACCACTGCCAAGATAATTTGTAGGATCTGAATAAAACGAGGCATTCCTCTCTCCTATGTTCTTATATCAAACGATGTGTTTATCACTATATCATTGATAATAAGACAAAAGTGCAGATAATGCTGCACTTTTGTCTTTAACTTTCTGTCAAAACTTGCAATTCAAACGCTGGGGTCAGCATCAATTACGACTTTTTGACTTCGGTTGATTAAGCTTTTTCAGCTTCGGCAATTTTCACTTTCCACGTGTCAGGGCCGATCTGGTGAGCGTTTGCGCCCGTTGAGTCAACCGCAACCGTTACTGGCATGTCTTCAACTTCAAACTCGTAAATCGCTTCCATACCAAGATCTTCAAACGCAACAACACGTGCTTTCTTGATTGCTTTTGCTACTAGGTAAGCCGCGCCACCTACAGCCATCAAGTAAACCGCTTTATGCTCTTTGATTGATTCAACCGTAGCAGGACCACGTTCCGCTTTACCGATCATGCCCATGATGCCCGTTTCGTTTAGCATCATGTCTGTGAACTTATCCATACGTGTCGACGTTGTTGGACCCGCAGGACCGACAGCTTCGTCGCCTACTGCATCCACAGGGCCTACGTAGTAGATAAATTTACCTTTGAAGTCGACGCCTTCTGGTAGACCTTCACCGCTTTCAAGCATGCCTTGAATACGCTTATGCGCAGCATCACGGCCCGTTAGGATTTTGCCTGATAGAAGAACCGTTTCACCCGTCTTCCACTCTTGAACGTCTTCTTTGGTTACTTCATCAAGGTTCACGCGACGTGTATTCGCGCCCGCTTCCCAAGTGATGTCTGGCCACTCTTCTAGCTTAGGTGGCGTTAGCTCTGCTGGGCCGCTGCCGTCTAGCGTGAAGTGTACGTGACGCGTCGCTGCACAGTTAGGGATTAAACATACAGGCTTAGACGCGGCGTGTGTTGGTGCAGTTTTGATCTTCACATCAACAACGGTAGTTAAACCACCCAAGCCTTGTGCGCCAATACCTAGTTTGTTTACGCGGTTGAAGATGTCTAGACGAAGCTCTTCTTCTGCGTTCTCAGGACCTTTCTCGATAAGCTCTTGGATATCGATGTGCTCCATCAGAGACTCTTTCGCAAGTACCGCGGCTTTCTCAGCGGTACCGCCGATGCCTATGCCAAGCATACCCGGTGGACACCAACCTGCACCCATCGTTGGTAGCGTTTTCTCCACCCATTCTGCAATGTCGTCAGAAGGGTTTAGCATAACCATCTTAGTTTTGTTCTCAGAACCGCCGCCTTTCGCCGCGATTTGAATTTCAACTTTGTTGCCCGGAACCATATTAATGTGAACAACCGCAGGTGTGTTGTCTTTAGTATTAATACGCTTACCTGCAGGGTCCATTAGGACTGATGCACGCAGTGGGTTATCTGGGTTGTTGTAAGCTTGACGAACGCCTTCATCAACCATTTGTTGTACTGTTAGATCCGTTTCCCACTTCACATCCATACCGATGTTCACGAAACAAGTAACGATACCAGTATCCTGACAAATAGGACGGTGACCTTCCGCAGACATACGCGAGTTAATCAGAATCTGAGCGATCGCATCTTTAGCTGCTTGGCTCTCTTCTTTCTCGTACGCTTTTTCTAGGGCTTGGACAAAGTCTAAAGGGTGATAATAAGAAATGTACTGAAGTGCGTCAGCGACACTGCTGATCACATCTTGCTTACGAATAACCGTCATTGCATGCCTCTTTATTGTTCTAGTTCCATGTGGGTTCACTATTTAACGAATAACGCTAAATGAGATCAGTAGGTTTAGCTTTTTATAATGTTGAGCTGTATTTAGTTGCTTTAGCAATCGCTTGCATAGCTTTAAACTAAACCACTTGGATTACACCGTTCTAATCAAGAACCCATTTTATTTTCAATTTATGATACTCTTGCTTCCTCTCACAAGCCATGCAGTGATCGAACTCTTTGTCACAAATTAAACAAATGAATAACAACGAATTTCGCGCTATCCAAATCAAGCCGCTTGAATATCAACCAACTTTAGCTAAACAGCTGTTTTCTCATATCGAAAACCTGCCGTGGGCAATGCTATTACGCTCTGCTTCAGAAAGCCACGTTGATAGTCGATACGACATTTTAGTTGCTCAACCCATCGCCACCTTCGAAACAATTGGTGCAAAAACCACCATCAATGTTAAAGAGACGTGTGAGGTTTCAGACTCCGATCCTTTTGAGCTACTCGACCAATATCAACAACAGTTGTTACCTGCTACTAGTGAGCATTCAGACTTGCCATTCGTCGGCGGCGCGTTAGGTTACTTTAGCTACGATTTAGGCCGCCGAGTGGAAACACTTCCGGCTACCTCAACACGCGATATTGATGCACCCGATATGGCGGTAGGCCTGTATGAATGGGCAATTGTGGTTGACCACAAGTTGAAGACTGCCTGTGTGGTTGGACAAAACATCGAAGCTCACTGGGATTGGTTATCTCAACAACAAGCTCAACCTCAAGCAGAGCAATTTAGCCTGACGACACCGTGGCAATCGAACATGACCGAGCAGAGCTACGCAGATAAGTTCGATAGTGTTCAAGAGTACCTGTTATCCGGCGACTGCTATCAGATTAACTTAGCTCAGCGCTTCAATGCAAAATACCAAGGCAGCGAATGGTTGGCCTACGAAAAACTAGAACAGTATAACTCTGCTCCGTTTTCTGGTTTCATCCGTCTAGCAAACAGTGCCATTATCAGTGTCTCGCCAGAACGCTTCCTAGAGCTAAAAGATAACGTTATTGAAACGAAACCGATCAAAGGCACTCGTCCTCGTTCTGATGACCAAGTGATTGATGATACTAACGCACAAGACTTAGCAAGTGCAGATAAAGATCAGGCTGAAAACCTGATGATTGTAGATTTACTTCGAAACGATATCGGGCGAGTGGCAAAGCCAGGAACGGTTCATGTCCCTAAATTATTCGATATTGAGAGCTTTCCTGCTGTGCATCACTTGGTTAGCACCATCAGAGCTGACCTTGATTACCAATATTCTGCAACTGACCTATTAAGAGCTTGTTTCCCGGGCGGCTCTATTACCGGCGCCCCTAAAGTCCGTGCAATGCAGATCATTGAGGAATTAGAACCGCATCGACGCTCAGCATATTGTGGCAGTATCGGTTACATCAGCCGAAATGGCAGAATGGACACCAGCATTACCATCCGAACTTTAGTAGCAGAAAACAATACGCTTTATGCTTGGGCTGGCGGTGGTGTGGTATTCGATAGTGATTGTGCTTCTGAATACCAAGAAACGCTGGATAAACTTAGTCGAATCCTCCCTGTACTGGAAGAGTGCTAAGTAACACCAGTTTACTGACCGCTTAGTACAAGTTCTAAGCCAAAGCGAAAAGCAGAAAAAAGCCGAAGTCATCTAAATGATCACTTCGGCTTTTTAGTCTCTCAAATAATATATGGATACTATCAGGCGGCATTGGACGGAGTCATGCCCCACTTCTTGAGCATATCTTTAAGGTCGTTGGCAGTGTATGGCTTACTCAGAATGTCATCCATACCACACTGAATGCAGCGTTCACGCTCTTCTAAGGTCGTTCCCGCAGTCAATGCAACAATAGATCTTTCATAGCCTTTCTCTCTGAGTTTCTCTGTTGCTTCAAAACCATCCATCACTGGCATCCGGCAATCCATAAATACAATGTCATACTCATTATGAGACGCCAATTCCAGCCCCTCAATACCATTACTGGCAATCGCAGGTTCTATCTCATGTTTACGTAACATCTGTTGGATGATGATCTGGTTCATCTTAATATCATCAACCACCAACACTTTAAGTAATGACAGTTCGACCTCAGATTCAAAGCCTTTCGATACTTGGTCGCTTTCTGTTGGCATATCGACCACTTGAAGCGGAACCGAGATAGTAAAGGTGGTGCCAGTACCGACAACACTGGTCACCCCAATGTCGCCACTCATCAACGCCACTAACTTACGGCAAATAGCTAAACCAAGGCCTGTACCTTCATAATTTCGGCTACTCGAATTATCCGCCTGTGTAAAAGGTTCGAAGAGTGTTTTGTGGGAGGATTTAGCAATCCCAACCCCAGTATCTTCCACAGAGAAAACGAAATGCTCGTTGTCCCATTCAATACCAACGTTCACATGCCCCTCTTCGGTAAACTTAATCGCATTACCGATGAGGTTTACAAAGAGCTGAGTAATGCGCTCTAAATCGCCTTTGAAGTGAGATGGAACATTTGGTGCCACGCTGATATTAAATTCAAGCTGCTTCTCTTTGGCTCGATTCGTAAAGATGCTTTCAATGGTGTTTCTTAAATCAAGTAGTGCAAACTTCTTTGGAATCAGCTCCAACATACCCGCATTGATTTTGCTGTAGTCCAATAAGTCATTGATGATGGTTCTTAAAAACTCACCTGATTGACTTAAGTTATTCACGATTTCACGTTGGGAACTGTTAAGCTCCGTATCACTGATTAATTCAGCACTTCCCAATAAACCGTTGAGCGGCGTTCTTAGCTCATGGTTAATCATCGCCACAAAATCGCGCGTCGCCCGTTCAGATTCCTCTGCTCGCTTACGAGATTCAATATTTCGATTGATAGCTAATTGGTGAGTAATGGCACTGCAGATGAGATCTGTAACCAATAAGAGTTGGCTCTCGATAAAATCGACATCTTGTTCAGATAGGTTGACCTTTACGATCAATGCTCCAACGATAACCTTCTCAACTTCAAGCGGTACAGTGAGTAGATCACCTTCCCATTGTGTTTCTCCGATTTTTGGGTCGAAATCACCAACCGATGCATCACCATAATCGTAGGTTTGAAGTTGTGGGAGCAGCTTCGATGGCAATATTAAGCGGCTAGCTTCAATAAGGTAACTGTTTGTCACGTTTGTGGTCAGTTGAGACAGCATCACATCATCTAAGTCGCTTCGAAGAAACGCGCGACCAAAATCTATCAATAGATTATCAATTTGCTCTTGAAACTCGATACGACGAATGTTCGCATTAGAACGTTTTTCCAACTGGCGCAGGGCAAGCTCCAACTGTTGGTTAGCTTCAAACAGCTCAAGACTTTTTTGCTCCAACAGAGCTTCAGCCGCTTTGCGGGCGGCTATTTGGCGCTTTAGTTTCTTCTCTAAGGCAGAGGCCGGATCCATATTACTTTTCTACTTTGAGATTAAACCTAACCACACTTTGGTCATCATTCTGAGGCGTCATTTCCACCCTGATCGATTCTCCGTGGTATTCAGCACATCCTTCAATTAGCCCTAAACAGACATGCGACATGCATCGTGCGCTCTTGTAATCGAAAACCAACTGGGCTTCTGTTGTCGTGATAAAACTAAACTCAGGTGGCTCAGCGTCTGGATAGAGCTTTTTCACTTCAACGTGAATGTATCGCTCAACGTGCTGAATAAATTGGAATGTCGTGTTGCTATGTTTAAGACTCGCTTTATTAGGAATGGAAGCCAAAAGGTTTTTAAATACCGACTGGCCAAACACTCGTTGCAAGCTGGCAGCGTCGATGTCTGTTTTCTTACTTAGGTTAATGATGAGTTTCACCAGATCTCTATGGTCATAACTACCAACCGATGTGTAGATCCCCTCATCTTCCGACATTTCTAGCACTTCTTCCAAAAGCTCTAAACCGAACTTATCTTCAACAAGCTCTAAAAATTCGGTGAATATGATTCCTTTCATCTCATACCTTATCTTTTGTTTCTTTTTAGAATGGTCTACTAAGTCTTTGTTATCAAATTCCTAATCAAAAAAGTAAGGATTCGCAGCTTATTTTATGACATTGATAACGGATACTCATCTAGATGCTCACTTCAAATATAGCAAAAACCAACAATATTAAGCGCTTCAGCTAACCGATAGCCTCAATAGCGCTTACCTATTAGGTTGGCATTACGTGAAAGGTTATGCCTATACTTAAAGGCATAATAATCAATATATTGGCATGTTATGAACCGAGATAATTTCCTTCAGCAGTTTCAGCTTAACCCTCCTGCTGGTTATCACCCTGAATCAGTAGAGCGCGTTTCTCATATTAGTGATGATGAATTGCGCAAAGCGGCCGTTGTGGTCGGTTTAGTTGAAAGGGAAGATGGTTTACATGTCATTTTTACTAAAAGAGCGGCTCATTTAAAGCATCACCCGGGGCAAGTTAGCTTTCCTGGCGGTAAACACGAGCTTTCCGACCCATCTATGCAATTTACTGCACTTAGAGAGCTTCATGAAGAGGTAGGAATTCGATCGGATCAGGTTAAAATTGTTGGGCAATTACCCACCTTGAGTACTATTAGTAAATTTTCTGTTACACCGATTGTCGTATTAGTCGATCCTGACTATAAACCCATCATTGATGAGAACGAGGTTGCGTCCATTTTTGAAGTTCCAGCTACCTATGTTTTAGACCAAGCGAAGCTGCATAGCCACACAGTGAACTTTAAGAAAATCAAACATCGTGTTTTCGCCATGCCCTTCGAAGAGCACCTTATATGGGGCGTCACGGCACAAATTATCCAATCATTGCAGCAACATGTAGTGCAACAAATTACATAGCAACTACGTTTTGTTTAATCTCTGTTAACAAACGTCAGCCTTTCCATGGAACAGATTTATTAATGCAATTTTACGCAAACGTTTACTTGGTACAAATCTGTACAGACACCCCTTTCGGATAAAAAAAACTAATACCAGACATGAACATAAATCACATGTAGCACGGCATTTTCGTGATCAAAAATCCGTTTTTCGCATATCATGTGACACGCCGTTTCATTACATGATTTAGATCTATTTTTTGCCGAAGAAAATTCTGCAAAATTAGCCCCGACTTATTTCCTGTTCCCAAAAAATGAGTAATTTAACATGAACACAACAACTTCTTCGGCAAATGCCGTAAAAGACTCGAGCAAGTTTAACTATAAAGATTTTACCTGGTGTTTATCACTATTCGGTACAGCAGTTGGTGCTGGTGTACTATTCCTTCCAATTAAAGCTGGTGCGGGTGGTTTTTGGCCATTAGTTATCCTAGCTCTTATTGCTGCACCAATGACTTGGTTCGCACACAAATCTCTAGCACGTTTCGTACTGTCTGCAAAAAATCCTGAAGCTGACATTACAGATACAGTAGAAGAACACTTCGGTAAGACTGGCGCAAACCTTATTACTTTCGCTTACTTTTTCGCTATCTACCCAATCGTTCTGATTTACGGTGTTGGTATCACAAACACTGTTGATTCTTTCCTAGTAAACCAAATGGGTATGGAATCTATTCCTCGTCCTCTTCTTTCTGGTGCTCTTATCCTTGCAATGACAGCTGGCGTTGTATTCGGTAAAGATCTAATGTTGAAAGCAACTTCAGCAATGGTTTACCCACTAGTATTCATCCTACTAGCACTGTCTTTCTACCTAGTTCCAGATTGGAACACTTCAATGATGGAAGTAACGCCTGAATGGTCAACAATGCCTTCTGTTATCTGGCTTGCAATTCCAATCATCGTGTTCTCTTTCAACCACAGCCCAATCATCTCTCAGTTCTCTAAAGAGCAACGTCGTGTATACGGTGAAAACGCAGTTAAGAAAACTGACGCTATCACTGGCGGCGCAGCAATGATGCTAATGGGCTTTGTAATGTTCTTCGTATTCTCTGTTGTACTTTCTCTATCTCCAGAGCAACTAGCAACAGCGCAAGCGCAAAACATCTCTGTACTTTCTTACCTAGCTAACGTTCACGAGTCTCCACTTATCTCTTACATGGGTCCTCTAGTAGCGTTCGCAGCAATCACTTCTAGCTACTTCGGCCACTTCCTAGGTGCTCACGAAGGTCTTGTTGGTCTAATCAAGTCTCGCTCTGGTTCTTCAGTAAGCACTATCGAAAAAGTATCTCTAGCGTTCATCGTTGTGACTACTTGGATTGTTGCGGTAGTTAACCCAAGCATCCTAGGCATGATTGAGACAATGGGTGCTCCAATGATTGCAGCTATCCTGTTCCTAATGCCTGTATTCGCGATGAACAAAGTACCAGCAATGGCTAAGTACAAAACTTCAGCACCTGTACAAATCTTTACAGCTTTATGTGGTCTAGCGGCTATTAGTTCTGTAATCTACGGCGCTCTTTAATCTATAAGCAGCTTTTATAAGATGCCTTTCATCTTATATCGCGAGATTAGACACAAAATATAATGATAATAAATGAGCCTCCCTACTCCCCTTGGGAGGCTCTCTTTTTGAGGTAATCGCTATGATTAGTGTATTTGATATCTATAAAATCGGTGTTGGTCCATCGAGCTCGCACACAGTTGGACCAATGAAAGCGGGTAAAGAATTTATTGATGACCTACGTTCAATGGGAAAATTGCGCGACATCACTAAAATCACCGTGGACGTATATGGATCACTATCACTGACAGGGAAAGGTCACCACACAGATATCGCAATCATCATGGGTCTTGCTGGCAATACCCCTGAGCGTGTTGATATCGATTCTATCCCGGGCTTTATCGCTCGCGTAGAAGAAACTGAACGCCTTCCTGTTGGCATGCACTGTCACACAGTTTCGTTCCCTCGCGATGGTGGTATGAACTTCCATACTAGCAACCTTTCTCTACACGAGAACGGCATGAGCATCCACGCGTGGATTGATGACGAAGTTGCTTACTCAAAAACTTACTACTCAATTGGTGGCGGTTTCATCGTTGACGAAGAGAACTTCGGCAAAGAAGAAGAAAACCCAATCAAAGCACCTTACGAATTCACAACAGCTGAAGAGCTAGTTAACCAGTGTAAAGACAGCGGTCTTTCTATCAGCACACTGGTTATGAAAAACCAAGCAGCTTTCCACTCTGACGAAGAGTCTCGTACTTACTTCGCAAACATCTGGAAAACAATGCGAGAGTGTATGGATCGCGGTATGAATACTGAAGGTATCCTGCCTGGTCCACTACGTGTACCTCGCCGTGCTGCTGCACTTCGCCAACAGCTAATGACTTCAGAAAAAACAACGAACGATCCAATGTCTGTTGTTGACTGGGTAAACATGTTCGCATTCGCAGTAAACGAAGAGAACGCAGCTGGCGGTCGTGTAGTTACTGCACCAACAAACGGCGCATGTGGCATCATCCCTGCAGTTCTGGCTTACTACGATAAGTTCATCCAAACTGTGACTGAGAAAGACTACATCCGTTACTTCGCGGCTTCTGGCGCTATCGGTGGTCTTTACAAGCGTAATGCTTCTATCTCTGGTGCAGAAGTTGGCTGTCAGGGTGAAGTTGGCGTGGCATGTTCTATGGCTGCTGCTGGTCTTGCTGAGCTTATGGGTGGTAGCCCTGAGCAAGTATGTATGGCTGCGGAAATCGCAATGGAGCACAACCTAGGTCTAACATGTGACCCAGTTGCTGGCCAAGTACAAGTACCATGTATCGAGCGTAACGGTATTGCTGCTGTAAAAGCAATCAACTCAACTCGTATGGCACTTCGTCGTTCTTCAGCTCCTACTGTTTCTCTAGATAAAGTTATCGAAACAATGCTAGAAACCGGTAAAGACATGAACGCTAAATACCGTGAGACATCTCAAGGTGGTTTGGCTGTTAAGGTTGTTTGTTAATCGAATCTCGCTAACAAACAAGCAAAAAAAGGAACGCATATGCGTTCCTTTTTTTATATCTCAATATCAGCTGCTGTTCAGCACAGCAATGGTTAAATCACTTGAGAGATAAGTAAGAAGCAACCAAACAACAATGAGAAAAGCATCATTGGTTTGCCACCTTCTGCGCTGTACCTGTCTTCTGCTACTTCCATAAAGCGTTGCTTGTGAACCATTACCAGAGGAACGAATACCGCTAAGAACACAAGGATGATACCAGCGTAGTTCAGCACTTGTAGAAACTTATCCGCAGCCAGTAGTGAGCCCGCTAATGGCAGGATAAAGCTAATGCAGTAAGTCACCGCTGTATTTTGGTTGAACATGTCTCGGTTTTGGTTGAATAGCGACATTGCCACACCAAAGAACGAAGTCAGCAGCGCCAAACCAGTGAAGATAGATAGCACAGTACCAACCCATGGCGACTGAGCTTCAAATGCAGCCATCAAGTCAGATACATTGTGGAAGCTTCTAAACTGCTCTTCACTCAAGTTACCTACCACGGCAAACAACCAACATAGGTAGCACACTAAAGGAATAAGCGAGCCTACAATCACCATATTACGAAGCTGTTTATCGGTTGCTTCATGGTTGTAAGAAACCAATGTTGGAATCACGACCATAAAGCCAAAGCTGGTGAACAAGATTGCACTCGTTTTAATTAGGTCTACATGATTGTGACTTGTTACCTGCATTAAGTTATCTTGCGTCATGCTTGGCGCTAAAAACGCCATCGTTGCAAACAAACTTGCTAGCATCACGAAGAACAGTGCACGGTTGAGCTTATCAATCACGCCTGTTCCACTCGCCACAACAGCACCGGCAATCAAGGTAAAAGTAATTTGACTCGTTGTTGCAGTAATATCGACACCGAGGTTAGACAGCAGCTTACTCAGCAAGTCACCTGCACCTAAGATGTAAGCCATTAGCAAGCAAATCAGTAAGGCGTAAAGCAGACCATTGGTGATCAGCTGCCCTTGTTTGCCTAGTGTCTTTCTAGCGATAGAGTTTAATCCTAAGCCACCACCCGCTTTGATGGTTGCTTCAAGAAGTAGTAATGCGGCGTAAGTGGTACCGAAACAGATCAGAACCATTAACAGTGTGCCGTAAAGCAATCCGAATTGAGCTAATACCATTGGGATTGCAAGCATACCAGCACCAAGAGCGGTACCAGCGATAATTAGGGAGCTACCCATCATTTTAATATTCATTGTCTTTAACTTATTTATTTAGTTTTTAATAGGTGTAGTTCTCTGTCATCAACCAAGATGCAAAGAAAATTCGAAAGAAGTTAAGCTTTAAAACGAATATCGATAGGAGCGATAAGCGGAGTTAAATCGCGAAAAGGCAGTAGAAAACGAGTAGTACAAGCGAGAGTATAGAGAGGTGTGATCAGATGAAGAAGCCATGTTCTGATGTGGTGACCCTTCTGTGGGTTCGATGATCGGTGATGTAATCTTGAATTTCATGTATGTGTCCAATATCAATAAGTCACATTCCATATTATTTAAAGCAGCGTATCCGTTGCTGCCCTTCCTCTGTCATTAGAGGTCACTTTATATTATCGAATGAACTCTGAAACACAACGCTATAACCACATTTTTTGCTATTAAATTGAACAAAACAAGCATTTGGACATTAATTAACCACCAAACATCAAAAAACAATAATCATTATTAATAGAAGACAACCTGACCAATACAACTCGACCATCCAAAATATCAATTTTATGTGTAATAGCTGCCACTCACTTACTACACCAGCCGCCAAAACTGAGCCCTCGTTCTTTAGACTCTCATGTGTGATGCCAATTGACATACAAACTCGCTACATCACAGAAACAAAACCACAACCGGAGTGTGGTCACACAATTCAATATACCCCATAGGTGGTAAGGTCTCTTACCAGTACAGTAGTCGCGTCATCAGAACTAATAAAAACACCTATGCGCTCAACAATAACCTTCAAGATCCTGGTTGCTCTTGCCATTGTATTCACCTTCTTACTGGCAATATCCACCTACTTTCAATATTCCCAACAAAAACAACTTGTTAATTCCGTTCTAAGTGAACAGCTTCACGATAAAGCGAGCAACTATTTCGATAGCCTTAATATGATGATGCTAACCGGCACCATGGCACAGAAAGAAACGCTTCGTCAGAAAGCGCTCGCGCAAGAAGGTATTGAAGACGTTCGAGTATTACGCGCCGATGCCGTAAGTAAGTTATATGGACCGGGTAACGACAACCAAACACCCGTAGATGAGATTGACAAAAGAGCCTTGTCAGGCGAAACCGTCATCGAACCATTTTCTGCTGACTGGGGTGAAGGCTTGGTGATAGCTCTACCAATGAAGTCGAGTGAGAATTATCGTGGTACCAATTGTGTCGCGTGTCATATGGCACCAGAAGGTGAAGTATTGGGAGCAATTCGACTAGAGTACAATCTGAGTCATGTTAATTCGCTGATTAACACTCAAACTATGGCTGCGATCGGTATCATGGCAGTGATCTCCTTTGCTGGCTTTGTGCTGACGATAGGGCTGATTCGTAAAATCATTGTACGCCCGCTTCAGCAAACCTCTCGCTTTATGACTCAAGTCAGCAGCGATAAGGACCTTTCCACTCGCCTACCGGAACAGAGCCAAGATGAAATTGGCACTCTGGCGAAATCAATTAACTCGTTTATGGGCACAGTATCAAGCAGTTTAGAACAAGTACAAGATACCTCTCATAAGCTGAACGCGTCCGCCAATCAGTTAACGAGCGTCGCACAAATTACTGAGCAAGCCACCAGCGACCAGCAGAATGAGACCGCTGAAGTACAAAGTAATGTTGAAGGAATACAAGCTCAGCAGGTCAATGTAGAACAAGCGACATTAACCGCATCTGACCTCATCAATCACACTTCGGATGTGGCATGTAAAAGTGCGAACCAAGCCCATGATGCAAGTAGCGAGATAAAGAACCTTGTTACTAGTATTGAAGAGGTGAAACACAAGATCACCACACTCAACGAACAGACAGGCGAAGTGTCTTCGATACTGAGTGTGATCCGTGGCATTGCCGATCAAACCAACCTTTTGGCACTCAATGCTGCAATAGAAGCTGCGAGAGCAGGTGAACAAGGCCGAGGATTTGCAGTCGTTGCGGACGAGGTTCGCCACCTCGCCTCTCGAACAGCAGAGGCCACGGGCAGTATTGAATCAATTATTCACCAATTCCAACAAGGCAGCGAAGAGTCATTAACCTCTGCCGATCGCGTGTGCGAACAAGCACACCAAAGCTCTACCGACATTGATGCACTCTCTATTGAAATGAATAGTGTTGTCGAAGAGATGAAACAGGTGCTCGCCCATGCGCAGAACATTCAACAACAGACGCAATCTACTACCCAGGCAACCAAAGATGTTCAGCGGAAAGTCGAAACCATCACATCGCACGCTAACGACACATCACTATCGGCAGGTGAGACGCGTAATATCAGTACTGACCTAGAAGAGCTGTCTGACCACCTAGAATCCCTGATTAATCAGTTCACTTTATCTTGTACCAAAGACAAAGCCTAAACCGAGAACAATATCTAACTGTCACCCAACAAAAAAGCGCTCACCCACGAGCGCTTCACCTTTCTACGTAGCCATTAGTTAGGCTATGAACTCTATGTTCAAACAGCCGCTAGTGTGTAATCGACATCGCTGATAAATCTGTATGCTTGTGATACATCGCATGTTTGAAGATTAGCTTAGCACTGACCTCATCCATGCCAGATACATCGACATAAGCCCCTTTCTTACGAAACTTGAAGACCACCTTGTCGAGTGCTTCAACCGAGGTGTTATCTAAAAATGACGCCTCAGAAATGTCGATCGTGACCAACGACGTCGCCTTGTCGTAATCGAACAAATCAACAAAGGCATCAGAAGATGCAAAGAACACATGCCCCTTAACTTTATGAGTGGTATGCATTTGATTGGTCACGACTTCATCGGAGATAAAGACCATAGACTTGCTCGTGTGAGCATAAAATAGGGCCGAAAGCACCACGCCAACCGCGACACCAATCGCTAGGTTATGAGTAAATACAACCACCACAACCGTTGCCAGCATGGTGACATTGGTCGGTAAGGTATGATCTTTAAGTTCGACAATCGATCGCCAAGAGAAGGTACCGATCGATACCATGATCATCACAGAGACAAGTGCCGCCATCGGTATCAGCTTTAACCAGTCTGCAGCGAACACCACCATGAGCAATAGAACCACACCAGCAATCATGCTAGATAGTCTGGTTAGGCCGCCTGACTTAATGTTAATGATCGACTGACCTATCATCGCGCAGCCCGCCATACCGCCAAACAGTGACGCAACAATGTTCGCGACACCCTGTCCTTTACACTCGTTGTTCTTATTACTTTCGGTATCCGTCAGATCGTCAACAATGGTCGCAGTCATCAAGGATTCCAGCATGCCAACGACTGACAAAGCGATGGAATATGGAAGTATGATTTCGAAGGTATTAAGCGTGAATGGAATATTCGGAATTAAAAACACGGGTAACGAATCAGGAAGTTTGCCCATGTCACCAATGGTTCTCACTTCTAGGCCAAACATCAAACTGATGATGGTGAGCACGATAATCGCCACCAAGGGTGATGGAATTGCGCTGCCCAATTTCGGTAAGTAAGGCAGTAAGTAGATGATCGCTAATCCCAATACGACCAACAAATATACGCTTGAAGGTACGTTGGTAAGCTCCGGCAATTGAGCCATAAATATAAGAATAGCAAGCGCGTTCACAAATCCGGTAATCACAGATTTAGACACGAAATTCATCAAATTACCCAGCTTCAAATAGCCTGCAAGAATTTGGATGACACCAGCAAGAAATGATGCAGCAAGCAGATACTCAAGTCCGTGCTCTTTGACTAAAGTCACCATCAATAGCGCCATTGCTCCTGTCGCACCGGATATCATCCCCGGACGGCTACCCACTAAAGCGGTGACAACACAGATACAGAATGAAGCGTATAAACCCACCTTAGGGTCGACGCCTGCGATAATGGAAAATGCGATAGCTTCAGGGATCAATGCAAGTGCTACCACAATCCCAGATAATGAATCTCCTTTAATATTTGATAACCAGTGTGTTTTTAAATAATTAAGCATGTAATTCTCTTTTACTTGTACAGCCTATCCTGCCTTGTTCAGACATATTGTATTCGACTGTTTTTCATGAATGAGCGAGCGCTCGAAAAGTGCGGGTGTAGAGAGAATGCAGGGGCTAAGGCGGCGTAATTAACACGTGAATATTAAACTCCTCTGGTGATTCTTTAATTCGCAGCAAAGTGAATTCGCGACAAACAAAGAGGGTGAATGGTCTCCTAGATAGGAGAAACCGCGACAATATAGTGTGAGGTTCAATGCAATCACACAATCATTATTGGAAACAAAGATTACAATGGAGCAGCGACCAACTCATCACAGGCGTGGCACGTGACAACATGCAAGAAGTGGAAACAGACTAAGAGATCGAACAAAAAACCAACCCTTATTGGGTTTTATGGCTGACATACACAATATTTCTTTCTACAAGCAAGAATAAAGGTTGAAGCTCTCCGTATGACAGGTAATATGTTCCATTGATTTAAAAAGTTTATACAACTCAATGTTTCGATTGTTTTTTGTTCAAAATGTAGCGAACTATAAACAATCAATTGCAAACATTGCGTTGAATTTGTCCCTCAATGGAGAATGAAACCAACATGACTTACGCGCCTGTAAAAGACGTACTTGGCGGCAAGCTAGCAGTAGACAGTGAAGTAACTGTTCGCGGCTGGATCCGTTCACGTCGTGATTCCAAAGCTGGAATCTCTTTCCTTGCCATTTATGACGGCTCTTGTTTCGACCCGATTCAGGCCGTGGTCCCTAATAATCTTAATAATTACGAAAACGAAGTACTAAAGCTAACGACTGGCTGCTCTGTTGAAGTAACAGGTAAGATTGTTGAGTCTCCAGCGAAAGGTCAAGATTTTGAGCTTGCTGCAACTGACGTTAAAGTTGTTGGTTGGGTTGAAGACGCAGAAACATACCCAATGGCGAAAACTCGTCACTCTATCGAATACCTTCGTGAAGTAGCTCACCTACGTCCACGTACAAACGTAATCGGTGCAGTAGCGCGTGTTCGTAACTGCCTATCTCAAGCGATCCACCGCTTCTACCACGAGCAAGGTTACTTCTGGGTATCTGCTCCGCTGATCACTGCTTCTGATGCTGAAGGTGCAGGTGAAATGTTCCGCGTTTCTACGCTAGACATGGAAAACCTACCTCGCACAGAAAAAGGCGATGTTGACTACAACGAAGATTTCTTCGGTAAAGAGACATTCCTAACAGTATCTGGCCAACTAAACGGTGAAGCTTACGCTTGTGCACTAAGCAAAGTTTACACGTTCGGTCCTACGTTCCGTGCTGAAAACTCAAACACAAGCCGCCACCTAGCTGAGTTCTGGATGGTTGAACCTGAAGTTGCTTTCGCGGATCTAGAAGATATCGCTAAGCTATCTGAAGACATGCTTAAGTTTGTATTCAAAGCCGTACTAGAAGAGTGTCGTGACGACCTTGAGTTCTTCGCTCAACGTATCGACAAAGAAGCAATCACTCGCCTAGAGCAGTTTGTAACTTCTGATTTCGCACAAGTAGACTACACTGACGCAATCCAGATTCTTCTAGATTCAGGTCGTGAGTTCGAGTTCCCGGTTGAATGGGGTATCGATATGTCTTCTGAGCACGAGCGTTTCCTAGCTGAAGAACACTTCAAAGCGCCAGTAATCGTTAAGAACTACCCGAAAGACATCAAAGCATTCTACATGCGTGCGAACGATGACGGTAAGACGGTAGCGGCAATGGACGTACTAGCACCAGGCATCGGCGAAATCATCGGTGGTTCTCAACGTGAAGAGCGTTTAGACATCCTAGACGAGCGTATGCGCGAAGTAGGTATCGACCCTGAGCACATGAACTGGTATCGCGACCTGCGTAAATACGGCACAGTGCCTCACGCAGGTTTCGGCCTAGGCTTCGAGCGTCTAGTATCTTACGTAACAGGCATGGGCAACGTACGTGACGTTATCCCATTCCCACGTACTCCTCGCTCTGCAAACTTCTAATTCCGCATTAAGCTCGAATTAAAAGAAAGAAAATAAAAACCTCCGCAATTGCGGAGGTTTTTTTATATTCAGAATACAAACGAAAAAATTATTAGGAGTCATGCCACACCAAGCTCCTGATAGGTGTGCTAATCAACATCTTGATTACTAGCGTACTTTATTGCCAAGCCACAGATCGCCATCATCACGAATGGAATCGCAGCGGTGGTGTACTCCGCCCAAGCCATATCAGCGAATGCTTTTGCCAATAATACATGGCCAAGAATAAGCAGAAGCGCACACACAATCGCGACAACAATCAGCTTCACTTCATTTCCCATAGTCATCTTCAACATAACAGTCTCTCCAATATTTGGTCTACCGTTATTGAATCACAACTCTGTAGCCAATAAGGCGTACAGTTTCGCCACATTAAAACCGTACAGTTAGCATTATGTCGTTTTTTATGAGTCAGTTAGCGTTTAGGTCGGCACTTAATTCGCTAACTGATGTGCGAGTTTTCCAAGCAGTTTCAGGGCTTGCTCTCTTTCTTGAGTCAGTTCATAAGAGAAGTTCAGTCGAATAGCGTTATCCACACTACCCTGCTCACTAAACAAATCACCCGATGCGACACTTATCCCCTGTGCGATCGCTAGTTGATGAAACTGCTGGCTATCGAAACCAGCAGTGAAACGTATCCAAATAAAATAGCCACCAGCGGGTTCTTCAAGCTGAATAGAGTGTGGAAAATATTGTTTGATGACCTCTAAAAAGCGTGCTTTTCTCTGCAAGAGATTCTTACGTAATTTACGCAGATGATTATCGTAGCTTTCATGAGTTAAAAAATGTGCGACACCAAGCTGAACTGGCGCACTACTAGAGAGCGTGGATAGCAGTTGCAACTTCTGAATCGCATCGTTGAAGCGAGTGTTGACCACCCAACCCACGCGGTAGCCAGGGCAAAGACTTTTTGAATAAGAACCACACAGCAAAACCGAATCCGTTTTATCAAACGCCTTCAGGGGCTTAGGCTTGTGTCCTTCATAGTAAAGATCACCATAAACGTCATCTTCAATAATGTAGGTATTGTGCTGCTCTGCTATCTCTACAACGCGGCGTTTAGCTTCGTCTGATAGACTTGTGCCTGTCGGATTTTGAAAAGTCGTCATCAGCCAACATGCTTTCACATTATGGTCCTTCAGCACGCTTTCAAACTGTTCAATATCCAATCCGTTGACTGGGCAAACATCCACTTCTATCGGTTTGAGCCCTAACCTCTCTACCGCTTGCAAAGCGCCATAAAATGCCGGCGATTCAATCACAACATAGTCGCCAGATTGAGTCACGGTTTGCAGGCTCAAGTTCAGAGCTTCCATCGCACCCGAAGTAATCACAATATCTTGATGGTTAACCGTAATTCCTTGCTGTAGATAACGCTGTGCTATCTGCCTTCTTAAAGATTCACTTCCAGGTGGTAGATTGTTAATGACACTGGCACCCGTCATCTTCCTGCCGGCGCTGGCTAGATTACGAGTTAAGGTAGGTAAAGGAAAAAGGTCTGGGTCAGGAAAAGCGGAGCCAAAAGGAATGACGCCTTCTGCTGAGCTGGACTTTAAGAAATCGAACAAGCGATCATTAATCGCCTTCTTCTCTCGTGCTACTGGCGCTTCGTAGTCAACGCCGTCGACCTTAGGGGCGACAAAGTAGCCAGACTGAGGCTTGGCAATGATCCAACCTTCACTTTCTAACAACTGATAGGCTTGTAAAACAGTACTATTACTGACGTTATAGTTACGACAACTCATGCGTACAGAAGGGATCTTCTCCCCTGAACGCCACGTGTTATTAGCGATCTGAGTCCGAATATCCTTTGCAAGCTCTTCATAACGCGCCATCTAATTGTACTACCTAGATAAATTCCTGTGGACGGGTGATCTTATCATTAACGTGATCAACTATTGCTTCTATCCATATGATTGCACCTAATTTCTATAATTGTGTGAATTGGTTCACAGATAACTTTGTAAGCTTTGCTAAGTTTGTACCCAAGGTAAGAGCTAAATTCGCTTTACGCCTCAATAATTTGATGTAACCCAAAAACATGCGAGATAACAATGAAAAAAATAGAAGCAGATCAGTTAAGTTATAAAGGAGAGTCAAACGGTGTTCATAGTTGGACAACACCGAGTGGCCAGCCATACTACTGGCACCCAGATTGGCTCCATATTGCTGAAGATGCGACAGGCTCACATCCAAAGCAGAAGCTAGATGTAGAGCAAGATCAAGCACCTACTGAAAAGCACGCGGTATCTGCAATTCTTAAGCACATCAACCAATGGGCAGCAGACAAACTGGCGTCACACCCAGAGATTGAAACTGGTTCAATTGAAGCTGAAATCAATCTGAAAAAGTAATCGCCTTTTAATAATCGTTAGGTCGCGTTGTAGCTAATCTTCTCAGCTCTCATCGCAACCTCATCGACGTAATAGCCTCGAGACTCAACCGAGGCTATTCAAACCTCTTCATAATAACGCTGTAATATTCCCCACCTAGCTAACAAAAATCCAACACTAACCACTTTCTTGTATCAATCCGCGAAAGCTATCGATAGAATTTCCGGTCTCATTCATGTCATCTATGTTAATCGTGCGTGCGTCTTTATCCGTCAATCAATCTAAGGCTCATGTAAATCAACAAGAACAAAGGCTTATCGATGGATACTTCTAACTATAATAAATCGCTAACGACCCAGTTATACGCTATCGCCGGGGTGCTCTTTGGCACTTATGGTAGCCGAGTGTGTCCGATGCTTGAGAGCCTATCCACACTTGAGATTTTCACTCACGTCAGCATCGTTTTTGTCTTGGTTTGGCTTGTTCGTCACTTTTTATTCGCCAATCTCGCTTTGGTTAAGCAAGGCAGGTTTGCTCAGCTTGATACCTTTCTGTTCTTTGCAGCGAGTATCCCGTTCGCACTGTATTACAACCTTAGCTACGAGTTCACCGTAGACAGTAATCTAAAAGTCTTATTTGGAATGAGCTTATTTGGTTTCTTCACCGGCACCATTCTCCAGCTAAGCGCCAAACTAAAGCAAATGGACGATATGGAAGCCACAGGGACGTATGATTTTCAGCTGGTCGGTGAAAGAAGCTCGCTAGTTAAACAGATGATTGGCTTGGTGATGGTACTTCTTGTCACACTGACGACCATGCTAACCATGATTGCAGTCAAAGACATATTTTGGCTGGAACACAATCCAGCCCGCTTACTCGATGGCACAGGCAAGATCAGCGTAATCAAAGAATTCATCTATTTAGCACTTGTATTAGGCGGCTACGCTATTGTCATCATGACACTGTGGAGCAAGCTGATTAAGCGTATTTTGCTTAGCCAAGAGTGCGCATTAAACAAGGTGACAAATGGAGAGCAAGGTGTCCGCCTGCCTATTTTCGGCTATAACGAACTTGGCTCAATGGCATCAATGACCAACACCATGCTCGATAGCTTGGAAACAGCGCAAAACGAAGTAAAAACCACACGCGATGTCGCGATTGTCAGTCTATCTGCACTTGCCGAATCGAGAGATAATGAGACAGGCGCGCATATCCTTAGAACTCAAGAATACGTTAAGGTACTCGCACAAGAGCTTAGTAAATCTGAAACCCATTCAGCCTTGTTAACTCCAAACTATATCGAACTGCTTTATAAGTCTGCGCCACTGCATGATGTTGGCAAGGTAGGCGTTCCTGATAGCGTGCTGTTGAAACCGGGAAAATTGACTGACGAAGAGTTTGAAATAATGAAGGGGCACCCTGCTATTGGCGCTGAAGCCTTATCTATCGCTGAAAAGCAACTCGGGAGCAGTTCTTTCTTAAGAGTCGCGAAAGAGATTTCCCTGACTCACCACGAGAAATGGAATGGCAGCGGCTATCCAAATCAATTGTCTGGCGAAGACATCCCTTTATCTGGTCGTTTAATGGCATTAGCCGATGTTTATGACGCATTAATCTCTAAACGCGTCTATAAGCCAGCATTTACACATCAACAAGCCAAAGCGATCATTTTAGAAGGTGAAGGTTCTCATTTTGATCCGCAAGTTGTTCAAGCCTTTTTAGCCGTCGAAGACCTTTTTGTTGAAATTGCGGCCACTTACAAAGATGGAAAAAACGAAGAAAACGAACTGGAGAGAGAAAGCCTTATTACTTCCACCGCATAATCTTTTCAAAAACCACTAACTTCTTGCACCCTATAGGTTAATCCGTAGGGTGTTTTGTTATCAAATACCCTCTTTAGTCAATAAATCTGATTGAAATGGATTTTTTTTGGTCTTTCTGTTCACTTCGTATTGTCTTAAAAATTCCATACAGGTATAACTACCCATAGATACTATCCCCTCTCAATTGACATGGATGAAGATTATGTTTGAAAAAGTGTTAGCTGCGCCTGCCGACCCTATCCTCGGCCTTACTGAAGAGTTTAAAAACGACTCTCGTGCAGAGAAAATCAACCTTGGTGTTGGCATCTACAAAAATGAAGATGGTCAAACGCCAGTACTTAAAACAGTAAAGAAAGCAGAAGCTGCACTTCTTGAAAACGAAAAAACCAAATCTTACCTAACGATTGAAGGTACAGCTGAATACGGCCTAGCGGTACAGAAGCTGCTTTTCGGTTCAGATGCAGAAATCGTAAATTCTCAACGCGCTAAAACAGCACAAGCTCCGGGTGGTACTGGTGCTCTGCGTGTTGCAGGTGAATTCATTAAGCGCCAACTTGGCGATGTGAAGATCTGGATCAGCAACCCAACTTGGGCTAACCACAACGGCGTATTCGCTGCTGCGGGTATCGAAACAGCTCAGTACAGCTACTACAACGCTGAAACAAAAGACAAAGACTTCGCAGGCATGGTTGCTGACCTAGAGAAAGCCTCTGAAGGTGATATCGTTCTTCTTCACGGCTGCTGTCACAACCCAACAGGTATTGACCCAACAGCTGAAGAGTGGGAAGTACTGGCTAAACTCGTTGCTGAGAAGAAGCTTCTTCCACTATTCGATTTTGCTTACCAAGGTTTTGCAAAAGGCGTTGAAGAAGATGCGGCAGGCCTTCGTACTTTCGCTAAATACAACAAAGAGATTCTAGTCGCGAGCTCGTTCTCTAAGAACTTCGGTCTGTACAATGAGCGTGTTGGTGCATTCACTTTGGTTGCTGAGTCTGCAGACGTAGCAACAACAGCATTCTCTCAAGTTAAGAGCATCATCCGCTCTATCTACTCTAACCCACCAGCGCACGGTAGTGCTGTCGTAACTCACATCCTTGGCGATGCTGGTCTACGTGCTGAATGGGAAGCGGAAGTCGCTGAGATGCGTGACCGTATTCAAGAGATGCGCGAACTGTTCGTTGCAACACTGAAATCTGAAGGTGTTGATGCAGACTTCACGTTCATCGAGCGCCAAAACGGCATGTTCTCTTTCTCTGGTTTGAGCAAAGAGCAAGTAAACCGCCTAAAAGACGAATTCGCAATCTACATTGTTGGCTCTGGCCGCATCAGCGTAGCGGGCATGACTAAGTCAAACATGGGCCCTCTATGTAAAGGTATCGCTGCGGTTCTTTAATCGTAACAGCTCTGCAGACACTTAGATATGCAAAAGCCAGCGATAAAGCTGGCTTTCTTGTAGCTGTCGTAACGCGTTAGATTTAATTCTATTAGTACTCAAGGAAGAACTCGACACCTAACTCATTCGTCCTCTCACTTACGCCTGTGCTCCCCTCACCATCTCTATGTTGGTATGAACCACCAATCGCAAACTTGTTGGTCACTAAATAACGTAAACCTAGGTGGTAAATCTCTTCATCGAATAAATCGCTGCGGTTAAGTTGCACGCTACCGTTCGCAATCCAACGTTTAGCAAAGCCATAGTTAAGCTCGGCTTTAACACCTTGGACAAATTCCGTGTCCGACTCTAAGGTCTCATTGGTGCCATTCAGCTCAACTTCACCTTTAGTCACACCAAGCAAATAAGAAGCGACAATATCCAAGTCTTTCTTGATGCTATAACGATAACCCGCACCAGCCATTAGTGTATCAATACGAGTAGTACTCTCGTCAGGGTGGATGAAACGCGCGCTATAATCACCAAGCAGTAACCAATCATCGGTCATGGTGTAGCTCACACCCAATCCAAACGCCGATGCATTATTATTTCCCCCAGCATCTTCGTTTAAACTGCCTGAATGCGCCGTTGCATAAACGTGGTCGTAATCAAGAATATCCACACTGTGAGTGTCTGCCCACAAACTTGGAGAAAACATAAAAACTGCAGATACAAAACTAAGCTTCCACTTCGACATTCCCATCATCCTTAAACTGTCACTCCATTATTTGAAAGGTTAGTCTATCCCTAAGACTTTAAAAAGGTTTTAGCTCACAGATTGATTTGTGACGGCAAATTATTATCAAATGTTGTACCATGAAATCATACAAACCAATGGATGATTACTATGGATGCTGAGTTATTAGAGATTCAAAACTTTCTGGCACAATACCCCCCTTTCAATGAGCTCCCTGAGGAGATGTTGACGAAAGTGACCAGTAGCGTGGAAATTTCTTATTACCGCCAAGACACACCTATCATTCACTTTGGTGATCAAATTCATGATCTGTATATGGTTCGAAGCGGCGAAGTCGAAGTCTATCGTCGTAAAGGGGAACTGTATAACCGCCTTGATGAAGGCCATCTGTTTGGTCAAATGGGCCTGCTTACCAACAACAAGGTGCGCTTCCCAGTAAAAGCGACCGAAGATACCCTGCTCTACTGCATTCCTGAGCCTATTTTCCAAGAGCTCTACGATAACTACGACTCTTTTGCGGATTTCGTAGAGGTAGAAGATAACGCGCGCTTACGTCAGGCAAACTCAAGTAATAACGATGCCAACGACCTCACGACATCTAAAGTGAAAACGCTGCTGACCAGTGAAGCACCGATGATTGAGAAAACGCGCACCATTCAACAAGCGGCCACCATGATGGCGGAAGAGAATGTCTCTTCCTTGCTGATCATCGACCCTGACATCGTTGAAGATGATGAAGACGACTCAACGCCCGTTATCGGTATTATTACAGACCGAGATTTGTGTACCCGCGTACTGGCAGAAGGTCTAGATCCATCCGATGAAGTCTCTAGCGTGATGACACCTGAGGTTATCTCTCTTGACCACAATGCCTATGTATACGAAGCCATGATGACCATGCTTCGCTACAACGTGCACCACTTACCTGTCCTGAAAGATAAGAAGCCAATCGGTATTATCGAAGCGACCGACATCGTCCGTTACGAATCTCAAAACTCGCTGCTCTTAGTAAGTAGTATCTTCCAGCAACAAAGCATCGAAGATCTCAAAGTGCTCTCTGAGCAAGTGAAAGACAGCTTTGTCCGTCTCGTTAACGAAGATGCCAATGCTCATATGGTTGGCACCGCAATGTCGGTAATTGGTCGTAGCTTTAAGCAGCGTATTATCGAACTCGCGGAAGAGCAGTTAGGCAAATCACCAATTCCATATTGTTTCCTAGCATTAGGCTCTATGGGGCGTGATGAACAACTGCTGGTGACAGACCAAGATAACGCCATCATTCTTGATGACACCTACGACGAAGCAAAGCACGGCAAGTACTTTGAAGCACTCTCAAAATTCATTTGTGACGGCTTAGACCAATGTGGTTACGTGTATTGTACGGGTGACATCATGGCGACTAACCCAACTTGGCGCATGACACGCAGAGAATGGGAAGAGTGCTTCGCCGACTGGATTGATGATCCAAACCCGAAAGCGCTATTGAACGCATCGATCTTCTTCGACCTAGATGGTGTTTATGGCCGCCTGAAATGGGCAGAACAGTTAAACAGCTTTATCGTAAGACGTGCACGTAAGAACAACCGCTTCCTGGCGTGTCTGGCACGTAATGCGCTCAACCGTACTCCGCCACTTGGTTTCTTTAAAGACTTCGTAATGGAGAAAGATGGTCGTCATAACAACTCCATCAACCTCAAACGACGTGGTACGGCCCCTCTCGCCGATTTGATTCGAGTTCACTCTCTTGCGGTGGGCTCTCGCTCTAAAAACTCATTTGAGCGCTTAGACGACATTATCGACGCAGGTATTTTGCCAAAAGGCAGAGCACAAGATCTTAAAGATGCGATGGAATTTATCTCTCTGGTGCGCATTCGCCACCAAGCGCACGATGTTGATAACAATGTTGAGCCGGATAACAACATCGAACCGGAAAACCTGTCTGATTTTGAACGTCGTAACCTTAAGGATGCGTTCCAAATCTTAAGTAATGCGCAAAACTTCCTTAAGTTCCGTTACCAAGCCAGTAACAAGTTTAAGTAGGGCCTATGAACAAACTATTCAGATCACCCGCGGTCGATTGGCCATTTAAGTTTGCTCAAAAGCTTGAACGTGCCCAAGATGAACGCTTAAAACAGTTCTATAGCCAACCGCTTCCTGCGCCTGACACACCACTTTCAGAGGTGATGTTCTTAGCGTTGGATTTCGAAACGACTGGCCTGAACCCTTCTAAAGATGGGATCATCACCATTGGCTTGGTGCCATTCACCCTTAACCGAATCTACCTGCGACAAGCAAGGCACTGGACATTACGCCCAAGTCAGAAGCTAGAAGAGGAGTCAGTGGTAATCCACGGCATTACCCACAATGACATCATCGATGCACCGGATCTTGATGAAGTGTTGGATGAAGTATTGCAAGCGATGGCTGGTCATATTCCAGTTGTTCACTACCGTCGTATCGAGCGAGATTTCTTAAACAACGCATTGAAAGTGCGATTGAATGAAGGTATCGAGTTTCCGGTGCTGGACACGCTAGAGATTGAGTCTCAGATCCAGAACAAGCTGGCTGGCGGCCTGTGGAATAAATTAAAAGGTAAGAAGCCTGGCTCGGTTCGACTGGGGCAAAGCCGTCGTCGATACCACCTACCCGACTACACGCCACATCATGCGCTTACTGATGCAATTGCAACCGCAGAGTTGCTTCAAGCACAAGTTGCTCATCACTTTTCGCCTGATATGCCGCTGAAGAGTTTCTGGCTATAACGGCAATTACGAAGCTCATCAGACTTAAAAAGCCCGCTATATCTAAATAGCGGGCTTTCTCTATCTAACGACTGGTTTATACCGCTGTAGGCCCAACCAAGCGCATTTCCCAATCTTCGACTTTACCCGTTTCGAGGCGACGTGCAACAAGCGCTCCCCAAGACTCAACCAATGGCAATGCCGTCATTTGACTTAATAAGTCTTTATCTAAACTTCCTGTAAAAACTGCTCCCATGATACGAGCAAGCGACCAATCAGGATAAGGACGCTCGCACAGTATGATCTCATCACCTGCACCGATCTCGCCCTCCTCTAACACTAGGAAATACCAACCAGTTCTGAGTGTGTCTTGCAGCCTTTTTGCCATATCGTGTTGGTCAAAACGCACATTGAGCTTCCAACAAGGCATACGCCCTTGCGATACTTCCAACAAAGTAGACCCAATACGGATTTTATCTTTTAAGCAAATCGATTGTTCGGTCACGCCGCTTGAGCTGATGTTCTCTCCAAACGCGCCAGCTGATTGAAAAACACCTTTGTCGCCCAACTCCTGTTGCCAAACTGGGTAATGTTCGCTTGGGTAGATATGGAGGGCTTTTTGAATGCCGCCATGAAAACGCGGATCACCTTGCTCATCATTGGTAAAACCCAGCTCCGTTGCGTGTTGACGCTCCAACAATACTTGTTTGTTGATGGCACTTTTTGCACCATGTGCGAAAGCGACCGTTTTGCCTGCCAATACATTGTTTACCACGCCTAACTTCTTCATATCTCTCCCTTCTTGTCTCAATCTTATTGTTCTTTCTGCGAGAATATTGTCTTCTACGAGCAGTACTATCGCTCGCCTAATGATCTAAATATCGGAATCGCCGCCAACACTTCAATACTCTGGTCGGTGCTTTTGAGGTAGCGAGTCTCACTATCAGAAGCCAACACATGACGCTGATAGCCCTCTTCGATTGGAAACTTAGCTAATACAGTATCGAGTGATGTTTCACACTTTCTGCGGTCGATATTCTCAATATCAACTTTAAACAAAAGCTGGTTTTGTTTGGATATCTCTACTTGAAAGCGCATGCTCGTATCCTCTCGGCTTCATTCTATTTGTCGAGCATGATAGCCTAGGGTCGCTCCGTCAGAATAGGGACATAAGGACACTTAACCATGCTAACCCGCCAAATCGATTCTCGTACTGGAGTGGTCACCTCCAACAAGATGATGGTCGCCAATCCGAACTCGCCCGCGCTCGTTAAGACTATCGACATGCCGAAAGGTTACATCGATGCGATGCACCAACACACATGGCATCAAGTGATCTTTCCACTCAAAGGTTTGCTACAAACTCAAACAGAACACTATCAACACCTTGTACCGCACACATCAGCTTTGTTTGTACCTGCCGGTATTTCACATGAATCTATCGCATTGAGTCATACCACGTTTGTTGGTATTTACCTTAACCCAGCCTTTGGAACTAAGTATGAGCCCGAGGTTCGAACCATTGCACTGACTCCCTTTTTAAACGAGCTATTGCAAGAAATTCGCAGACAGTGTGAGGGATTGGTGAGCGATGAAGAAGTGTCTCGCCTACTGTCCGTATTGCACGACCAAATAATGAAAGACAACGTACAGACATTTCAGTTGTTATTGCCACAAGACAGACGTTTGAAGTTGATATTTGAAGCCCTCACTGATGAGCCAAATTTAGATTTGTCGCTCAAAGCGTGGGGAGAAAAAGTAGGTGCATCCGAGCGAACGTTATCACGATTATTCTCGAAAGAGTTCAACACCTCGTTTCAGCTGTGGCGTCAACAAATACGACTGATTTACTCATTGTCCCTGCTAGACGAAGATAACTCGATACAAAGCATTGCTGATCAAGTGGGTTACCAAAACGACTCCTCTTACATTAAAGCCTTCAAAGCGACTTTCGATGTCACGCCACAGCAGTTTCGCTTTAATGGTCGTCGAAGCTAAGAACGCCCGCCTTTAATCCTTAATTCAGACTCTAATTCTAACTGATGTTTGATTCGCGCGACTTTACTGCCTCAGACAAACCTTGGTAATAACGACGCTTTTGAAGATACATATCTTCATCGGCTTGAGAGAACAAGTCTTCTATACCGGTCGACTCTGTTGAAGCGACCCCAATCGAGAATCTAACCGGAATGCTACCGCCGGCTTGCGTTTCGACAACCTGCTCAAATTGATCTGCATATAGTCGTTGAGCTAATTGCTGGGGATCTTGTGCTTGTTGCTCGGCTGGTGCCAAAGTAAGAATGGCAAATTCATCACCGCCTAATCGATACAGGTTGCTCGCCCCGCTTAACCGATTACGAATGACGTTTGTACAACCTTTTATCAGCTCATCACCCACGGCATGGCCATACTGGTCGTTGGCGGCCTTTAACCCATTAATATCAATGATCAGCAAAGATAAGCTATCTTTATTCTCGGTCGCGCATTGTTTATAAAACTCCAGATCTTCATCGAAGGCTTTACGGTTATAACACCCTGTAGGCATGTTGATACGATTCATATTTTCTAGCTCAACCCAACCTGCTAACTGCTTTTGGTATAAGTCAAAAATCAGCAGGTCTTCTTCATTCAGCAAAGCAAAACTTTGAGAGAAAAAGTGGCCAATCGTTGTATCTTTCGAGTCTTTTAAAACCTTGTAACGATCAGAAAAATCGTTGTCCACGATTTCTCCGTCAGCAATACAACTAAAGCTGAACTCAATTAGGCAATTCGGAAGGAGTGATTCGAGTTGTCGATTAACATGTTCTGGAATCAGTCGGTATTCAACATTTTGTCTCGTGGAAGCAAACTTGACGATCTTAAGAATACGGTTTTTCTGAGACTCTTCACGAGCCAATGAATGCGTTAACCTACTCGTCTTCTCTTCTACGGTTTGCTCTAACTGAAGGTTGAAATTCTCCAGCTTGTGATTACTCTCTTGGATTTGGTGGTAAGCACTTCTTAACTGGTCATTACGAACTCGTGCCTCACTTAATTGATGCTGTATTCGTCCCCACATTTTTTCCAGCAAACGACTAAATGTAATGAACTCTGTAAAATGATGTTCATTTGCACCGTGACTAGGCGGGCGATTGTTTGAATAGGATTCAACAGATTCTGTCAGTAGATTCAATTGTTTAGAGAACCAACGATTAAGCACCAAAGCAATAACGATGGCAGCAAATAATGTCGCGAAGAATATTCGAATAAACACAACTTGAGATTGCTGCATCTCCAACAAACGAGCCTCATCAGACACCTGGTGTCTTACTCCTAGGACAAGATTTTTCGAAAACAAAGTGTTGTTGTTGGATACAATTTTACTGTGCGCCCAAGTGCTGTCTTGCGCATCAGAAGGTAGGTATTTAAATCCAACAGATTCGTTTTCATATAAGAATGGCGCGACTTTCGACTCTAATCTATCGTACCCCATTAACACGACAAGATAACCTTGTGGTGTGTAGTTGGAACCCTCGATGAGTCGATATGGCAGTATTGGTGCGACAAAAGCAATGCCTGACTTCGCATCATCAGCAAGTTCTGACTCAGTGAATTCAATATGGTACATCTTGCCTTGTGTATATCCAGGCTGAGGATGCTTGAGTTCCTCTAATAACTGACTTTGTTCAAAGTGGTACAAGCTGCCATTACTGTCATAAATGGGTTTCCAGTTGCGATCTAATATGTATGTCGCCGACACACTATCCGCGAGTGTGTTAAAGCTGTCCATCTTGTCCCACACAACGCTAGAGAAAAAGATATTCCCGCCCGCTTTAATCAGGGAACGATCTTGTGAATACCATTGGGTGAGGCTGGCAGTAAGGTCGATCTGCTCCTGCACCGTTTGTTGTATACCAGCTTTAGAATTGACCAGTTTGATCTCTTTCTGTTCCAAAGAGCTCTCATTCTGCATATTCAGTATGAGTTGACCCGCTAAATAAACAGGCAGCAAAGAGCAAGCAAATAACACTAAACCCGTCGAGTACTTTAATGAGAACTTCATTGTGCAGACCTCATGGTCGCTGAGTAATACGCGACAAAGTCATCGTAAAATTTATGTAGCTTCTGCTTTGGCATTCCCGATTTATATCGCTCATAAGCTCTGGCAGTTGCTTCCCAAACAATCGCCATTTTGTAGTCGCTTGACATCATTTGTGATGATTGAAATTCATCGTACATGTTTGAAAAGGTGACATTTCCCTCATCAACACGGCGCTGATTCACTTCATGGAATGGAGAGATCATTGCATTTGAATGCGCTAAGTAGGTGAAACGGTTCGACTGCAAATACTCAACCACCTCTTTTAAGACTTCTTTGGTTCCAGGGTCTTGCATACCTTTCTTGGTCACTGCAAAAATCTTAGCGCCGCTAAATGAAGACATAGCCTGACCTCGATAGGTTGGTAAAGAGTTCACTTGCAACTGGCTGCCGTAGGCTTGCTCTAATTCACTAAAAGCCCAATCTCCATCAATTAAAAACTCAACCTCACCATCGATAAAACGTTGCCTTGCACAGACTTCATCACAAGACGATTTAATAACATTCTTCTTCTCGAGCATGTCGATAAACTCAAAAACAGACACTAAGTCCTCACCATTGATGGTTTTCGATGAGAGCTTCTCTTGTGAAAACAACTGGTAGAATGCCAAAAAGAAATACATGTTTGGATTGGGGAAAAGCACACTGGCTTGCATCGATTGAGACGAGCGCTTCATTAGTTCCTCCCAAGTGATGGCTTGAGTTTGAGGTTCGTTAGAATAAAGCACTAACTGGTTGCCGATACCAACAGGTAACGCCTTAAGTTCACCGTTTAGCACCACTGAACCCAACGCTTTTTTCTCATAGCGTGAAGTATCAACCCAATTGGAGGGTAATGTTGCTAAATCAATATATTCAGTCAGACCTAAAAAATCGGAGGGTACCCAGATCGCATCTGGAAAAGTCTTATCACGAGGATCGGCAACAAGGAGTTCCGAACGAATACTGTTGACATTAAACGGGCGAATTTCGACGCTATGATCAGTCATAGATTCAATATGCTCTTTGACGTAACCTGCCGTTTCGTAATTGATGCCCACCCAAACTTCGAGCGTAGCAGCGCTGGTCAATACCGGGAATAATGCCGCTAATGTACTCAAAAACCTCACACTATTTCCTCATGGTAAAAACGTATCGTTAATTCAAGTTGCACCCACGCTGACAAATAACAAAACTCAAGTAATCGGTAGTGCTGACTACACGTCGGGCGAGACGTTATATAGCAAACATTCATGAATAAACAGAAAAAGTGACGCTTGCGGTTGATCTTTTCGCCCGAGAAACATTAGTGCTATCTATGCATAACACTTCTGTCTACAACTGCAACATATCATACCCTTTACGCATTTCTAGGCAAAAAAAAATGCCGCAAAAGCGGCATTCATCTCGTTTAGTACAATCGACACAACAAAAAGCAAATCAGCGCTGTATCGTTCACTAACCTGTCATTGATTAAGCGTATTTCTCTTCGAAATCTTTCATGAAGCTTACAAGCGCTTGTACACCCTCTAGAGACATCGCATTGTAAAGCGATGCTCTCATGCCACCGACTGCTCGGTGACCTTTCAGCGACTTAAGACCAGCAGCGTCAGCCAATTCTAAGAACTTCGCATCTAGCTCAGGTTTCGCAAGTTGGAACGGTACGTTCATTCTTGAACGGTTTGCTGCGTGCACTTCGTTCTTGTAGAAATCAGAATCATCAATCGCGTTGTACAGTAGTGCTGCTTTTTCTTGGTTCACACGCTCCATCGCTTCAATACCACCTTGAGCTTTCAACCATTTGAAAACAAGACCAGACAAGTACCAAGCGTACGTTGGTGGCGTGTTGAACATAGAGTCTTTTTCAGCAAGTACTTTGTAGTTAAGAATGCTTGGCAATACGTCGTTTGCAAGATCTAGCAGATCATCACGCACGATAGCGATACAGATACCCGCTGGGCCAATGTTCTTCTGCGCACCAGCATAGATAACACCATATTGAGACACATCGATCTTACGAGACAAGATGTTAGATGACATATCAGCAACAATAGGCTTGTCTGTTTGTGGTAGCTCACTGATCTCAATACCATCGATGGTTTCATTCGGGCAGAAGTGAACATAAGCCGCTTCTGGGTCGATTTTCCAATCTTTAGCTGGAACTACAGCGGCTTTACCATCGACTGTCGTTTTTGCATTGAACACGTCGATTTCACAGTACTTGCTCGCTTCCGTAACTGCGCTTTCAGCCCAGTAGCCCGCATCAATGTAAGTCGCTTTCGTCGCATCACCTAACAGGTTTAGAGGTACAGCAGCGAATTGAGCACGAGCGCCCCCCTGACAGAACAGAACTTTGTAGTTGTCTGGGATGTTCAGAAGATCACGTAGGTCTTGCTCAGACTCATCAGCAACTTGAATAAACTCTTTGCTGCGATGACTGATTTCCATAACGGAAGTGCCTAAACCGTTCCAATCAATGAAGTCAGCTTGTGCTTGTTTCATTACTGGCTTAGGCAGAGCCGCTGGGCCAGCACTAAAATTGAATACGTTATCTAATGTAAGTTCCATGGGGATGATTGCTCCTGCTAAATAATAACTATGCAAGTAATACCATGTTTTACTCAACATAAAAACAACAAAAGAGGTCTTATGACCTCTTTTGTTTCGTACAGTACAAAATCTTTATCTTAATGCGCTAAATTGCCCTATGAGTATTCTTGCCTACTCGGTTTTATTGAACAAAAGCCGGCATAAGTAGTGCAATTAATGGAATTTCTTGTCCATTTTCAAACACTAGGTTTCCATTTTTTAGGTCAGCGCTGATTTCGTAACCCTTGTCCGTTTCTTTGATCATTTCCATCACGATCAACTCATCGATACCTTCGCGAATAAACGGGTACTCTTCTACCAGTCCGTTTGAGAAACTCGAGTGAAGATTACCCGTTAGTGCAGGCATAATCATTGAAGGGTTACTGCTGATATTTTCTGTACCTTCAGGAACACTCACCAACCACTTCGATTCAAACTGGCCTTTGCCTAACTCTAGTGACATGTTGTTCATTGAAAGGTCGAAGCCCTTAGCAAATAGAATGTCGATGAATGGGATGATCTCGGCAACGTCTTCTTGTGTTAGAACAGGATTAGACTGGTAAATCTCAAAGATTTTCTCGAACGACTCGCTATCGAGTTTCGACATTTCGAAATCAACATTTAAGTTGTTCACTTGTCCTTCACTCGTCTCGATGTTTGCGATATCCAGTTTAAGGTTGCTACGCAGACGCTTGGTTGCATCATCTAGGTGCGACTCAAAATCATACGTTGAGTTCTCGATAGTCATGAATGGCTGCATTGCCGAATCTGAAATCAAGAAACTATCAATAGTGAAGTTTTGTGTACCAAGCCAGTAACCTTTGGCTTGCTGACCTGAACCGATGCCTTTCAAGTTCGATAACGTCACCTCTTCACCCGTTTCAAAATCGATCTGAACAGAAGGGATAGAAAGCTCGTAATCCACTTGGCCTAACACTGTCGCATGACCTGTCAGGTTCGACTTAGTGATAGACACCGAGGTACCATTCTCATCAGTGCCTTGATGATTAAACTGGCTCAACTCGAAGTCGAAGTCCGTATTACCGTTTAGCTCTGTGCTTGTCGTTAATGTCAGAGGCAGAATGTCAGTATTATCGAACGTCGAAACAGCATTAAGACTAACCAAACCATGGCTAACCGCACTGTTAATGACAAACTCACTTGGTAAGCCATCTATCGCAAGCTGCTCTTTAAGATCTTCATCCGTCACAGTGATGCGAGTGGTTACATTAGAAGAAAGATAACCCCTATCGTACTCAACGATCTCAGCTTGAATGCTCGAATTGTTAAGTTTTGCAACGCCATCAGTAATCGCATTTTGTCCAATTTGCCCAACCGCTAAAGGCCAGCAAAGAGCCAATGAGATTGCGCCGCCAATTGCGCCAATTTTTCTTAACTGTTCCATGAGTTCTCTTTCTACATGTGTTTGTTTTTTTCAGTCTAACCCATCAGTCGCAAACAAGAAACATTGAGTTAAATCAGTCTATTGCTCGATACTGCAATTCACTCAGCAAATTAACGGCTAGCTCTCATCCTTATTCGACAGTTCTTGCTAGGCTAGAAGCGTCGCTACTACTAAGGGTAAACTGTGAATCAATACGCTGTTATCTGTTTGGACAATAATCCGATCAGCATTGAGAGGATACGTACGGAGTTGGCTCCGTTGTCTGGTGTTTTCGATATCTATACTGCCGAGAACATCGAAGATGCACACCACGCATTGGAAGACATCCATGACAACCACCAAACGGTCGCTTTGGTGATAACTCACCATCACTCTGAATTTAATGGCGTGCAGTTTCTTATTGAACTTGAACAACTTCCTCATAGTAATACTGCTAGAACCATTTTGGTCAGCGCGTCGTCAGACATTCAATCCATTCTAACAGCGGTAAACGAAGGCAGGCTGAATCACTGCCTAACGAAACCGGTTCAGGATAAGGTTCTCTTCAAGTCGGCTCAAAAGGAGCTGACGTCTTTTGTTATCCAATACGACTCTGAAAACCTGTTGTCTTATAGTGATGCGTTAGATCAACAGCGCTTATTAAGAGCACACATAGAACAAAAGATTCAATCTTTTCAATCAGGTTTTATTCACGATTACCACCAGCTCTCAGACAATGCGCTCGCTGAACGTGTCTTCAATGCCTTGCAAGAGGTCTTCTCTAAAGATGACAAGACCAGAGCGATTCGCGATTACTCACCAGAGCATTTGTTAACGGTTGAAGGAGAAGATAATCGCTTCTTGTGGTTGATCATTGAGGGTGAAGTCGCTCTCTACAAGAAAGATGAATTAGGACAGCAGCGAGAGGTCGTGCGTCACTCTAAAGGCAACATAGTCGGCGGGATGTCATTTGTGACAGGCGAACCTTCGTTCTCTACTGGCCTCACCCTTACCCAGACACGAGTGATCAAGCTCGACAAAGAGAGTTTTGCTCAGGTGATGCATTCCAACAATACCCTACTTCCTCTGTTCACTAATCTATTACTCCGGCATTTCAATCGACGCTTACAGCGCAGCATCACCAATAAAATCAAGTTGCAACAAACGCTCGAATCATTGGAGTCCGCACATCAGCAATTAATTGAAAAAGAGAAGATGGCTATGCTTGGACAACTTGTCGCTGGTGTCGCGCATGAGCTTAATAACCCCATAGCGGCAATTATGAGAAGTATTGAAACGCTATCAGAGCATCTAGACCAGATACTCGAGAACCTCGCTGTTCCCGAATCTAATAAAGGAACAGAGGTGTTAGCGTGTTCAAAATTAGCCAAACCGCTTTCGACTTCACAAGAAAGGCAACTGGTAAAACACCTTACATCAACGATCGATGATCGCGCCCTCGCAAAAAAAGCGGTTAGATTGAATTTAAGCCAAGATGCTAAGGTTTTAGAGACCCTGAAAGACTCACCTGTCGCAGGCAAAGAATTACTCAACGACTTAGAGCATTACCACTATGTTGGAAATTCTATCCGTTCCATTCAAGTGTGTAGCAAACGCATTGCCGATATGGTGAAGAGCCTAAAAAGCTATGCTCGTGAAGATGAAGAGGTTCGCCACTACGCCGATATCCATGAAGGGCTAGAAGATACCTTGGTGATCTTTGAAAATAGGTTGAAGCACCACCAACTTGAAAAGCACTATGACACCACTTTACCCGCTTTACTTTGCCAGCCACTTGCATTGCAACAAGTGTGGACCAACCTTCTCTCCAATGCACTTGATGCCCTATCAGAGCGTGGCGAGGTGTCTATTACCACCTCCCAACAAACTAAAGACAATCAAACGTTTCTAGTAGTACAGATATCAGACACCGGCATTGGAATCGCGCAGGAAGACATCAACTCTATTTTCAACCCAAACTTTACGACTAAAAAAGAGGGCAACTTCGGCTTAGGGATTGGGTTGTCCATTTCTCAACAAATTGTTTCGGCTCATCAAGGGTTTATTTTGGTTGAGTCTGAGGTAGGCAGCCATACGCACATGCAAGTGTGGCTTCCATTCAAACAAGAAGGAGCACCTCATGAATAAGTACCTAATTTTATGCGTTGATGATGAACCAGAAGTGCTCAACAGTGTGCTTCAAGACTTGGCCACATTCGAAGATAACTTCATCGTCGAGGGTGCAGAATCCGTGGATGAAGCCAAGCAAGTGATTAAAGAGATGGGACAAGATGGTATTCAGCTCGCTCTGATCTTGTGCGACCACATCATGCCTGAAAAAACAGGGATCGATTTTCTTATCGAACTTAACCAGCACGAATCTACAAAGCCAACACGCAAGCTACTACTCACTGGGCAAGCCGGACTCGAAGATACGGTAACCGCAATCAATAATGCGGCACTCGATTTTTATATTTCGAAACCTTGGCAAGGTGATGAGCTCAGAGATACCATTACTCAGCAGCTAACCGATTATGTAATTGCCAACGATAAACAGCTACTGAATTGGACTTCCATTCTTGATACAGAGCGCATCCTTACCTCAATGGCAGACAAGCGCACAAGCTTTGGAGAATAACGTTAACGATTAACGTTTTAAGGGCAATGAGATAAACAGCAGTCAATATAAGACGCTAAGGGATACATATAAAATTTGGATGATTTACTCATCTCGTTTTCTTATTTGCTCTAAAACATGAGATCTCCGTAGCAGACTGACCCTTAATTTGTTTATTTTTTAACTAAATGATTAAGGATTTACATTTTAATGGATTACTTTTCCGTGAGTTAGATTAAACTGTCTCGATGTTTATGGTTTGTCGATTTCTCTCAAGCCAAAGGAATTAACACTAATAAAGGTTTACGGTCGTTATGCGCAAAATACTACTTACTACCGCTATGCTGTTGGCTTCGAGCCAAGCGCTAGCTGTCGAAGAACAACCACAAGTAATGAGCAACTTCAGCTACGATTACTTTGAAGCACGTATCGGTGCTAGCCCTGTTACATTTGGTGGCGCGTTCAGTAAGTCTATCCACCCAAATGCTCACGCGATTGCGCGCATTGATTCAGAATTTGAAAGTGATTTCGACTCTGCTGTTGGTCTTGGCTTCCACGCTCCAATCAACAACTGGGCTGACTTAACAGGTGAAATGCTAGCGCGCATCGTTCAACCTGAACACACAAGCTCTACTGATATCGGCATGGAAGTGAACATTGGTGTTCGCCAATGGCTTGGTCCACAACTAGAAGTTGGTGGTAAAGGTGGTTACGTTTCTATCGATGACAACGATGATTGGATCGGTTCTGTTTACGCACGTTTCCACTCTACAGAGCTATTCTCTATCGGCGCTGAAGCTCGTATCAACGACTTCTACGGTGATCAGCTAATGTTCACAGCTCGCTTCAAGTACTAATACTTAGCTGACGAGTTCGAACCTTCGGGTTCTAAGAGAATACTCAGTCTCTTTAGTCGAGACAGAAACAAAAAAACCGAGGATTTATTCCTCGGTTTTTATTTATAAACTGTAATTTCAAGCATATAAGGACGACTTCTTTAGTGGCAGCTCTTTAATAATTGCTGCTTGCGTGGTTCTTGTAATAGTTTCCAATGGATACCATCAATCGCACCCGCAAATTTCCAAAGTAGTTTTAGGTCAACATCGTTTCCGTACGCTTTGCGAACCTTGTTAAATACTTCTGGTGCGCCTAACTGCATAAACATAGAAACATCGTCGACACCCGCCTTTTTCACCATGCGCTCTAACGTAAGCTGCATGTTAGGAAGATCTCTTAATCTACGGCTAGCAGATGACTTCTTGAAGCTGCGCTGCTGAATTGAATTATCGATAGAAGTACGAATAATGCTATCCAATTCAGGATGTTCGCATGTGAACAGATCAGTAATGTCGTAGTAGTTTACGGTTGCTGTTGTCTGTTTTTTCACATGGCGATACTTTTCACAATCAAGATCTGCCAGTTTTTTATCTAATGACTTGCCACCTCTAATGAATAAACAACCTTCACTCAATAAGGCAAACATAGCGTCATTTTGAAAGAGGCCAATACCTCCGAACATAGAACGTTTTTGATGCTCACCAAATTGATTCACGTAATTAATAAATGCTGTCTCGGTCATATCCGTTGATCCTTAATCAAATTACCCCGATTAGGTTGATCACCAGACAAGCAGCTTTTTATGCGAAAAATTTTTTAAATCTATTTTTATTGTTTAGGTGAATATTATAGTTGCGTTTTTCACCTTTAAATAAATGATACTTCGAAAAGAAAAATAAGTCTGGACTTAGTTCACATCAATCAATTGTGTATTACGCTTTTTCATGATTAACATCACACAAAGCTATCATTCCGTGATTGAATTTTGACGCTTGATGATACACCGGTTCAATATTTAAAAGCTCGTGTGGACCGATCAGTATTGCCTCGCAGCATTGTGGCTTGTAAAATGGTAGGACATACATGTTTTTACTTTTTATATGAATCATTTATCGTTTTTCTGGCTACCACAAAACAAGGCACTTCTTCTTAAGGGCCTAGAATCAGAATTTGCCCAACTTGTTGGACATTCCATCTCAGCGGGAAAAATAACCCTTCCTCCTATCCCTAACGTTGTACTTAAAATCCAAAAACTTTGTACCCTTGAATCGACTGGGATAGCCGAGGTTGCCGAGTGCTTACTTGAAGACCCAGGCCTTACAGCCATCGTCATTCGAGTTGCAAACTCGGTTGTCTTCAACAGACGCAACATTACCTGTGTCGACATTATGACAGCCGTTTCACGCCTGGGCATATTGCGAGTTCGTGACATCGTGACAGCACAAGCGATCGAGCAGCTCAAGCACTCTGTTGATTTAAGTAAAGAGTGTAACCAGCTATTGATTCAAAGCGCTTCTGTATCAAAAGAGTTAGGCGCAACCATGGTACTTGTGACCAATGGCTTTAAAGAGATCGCCCCTGCTGAATACCGCTACCTTGAACATGAGAAGTCTTTGCTGGTTGGGTTATTAGCCGATATCGGGCTGTTCTGCCTAGTAAGCGAATACCACCTATACCTCGAGAACGGCAACTACCTCGACCACGATATTGCTCTGCAGATTTTCCAAGGTCAATGCTCAGCCACCAGCAAGCTAGTACTCAAGCGTTGGGGCTTCGACAGCGACTTCATTGACGTGTGCAGCAACACCATCAATAAACAAGAAGAACGTGAAGTTTCTTACTTAGATATCGCACGCATTGCTAACCACCTACTGATGTTCAGAAACAAGGATGAGAACATCGATGATCACGAAGTTGAGCTCAACGTGACAGGTGCAGAGGTGCTTTATAATCTAAGCAACTTGAGTAAACATGATTTTAATGCAAAGCTAAACGACGTGATCAACGCTAGTGGCTTCTAAGTCATAGAAAAAGTTGAAGTAATTGCAATAGAGGAAAGCATGTTTACAGGGATGATCTTCATATTTGCGCCACTTGTTGTGGGGTATCTATTTTCAATTTCAAACACCCAAACGCTAGAATTCATCAACCGCTCTACGTCGCGCTTGATCTATGTGATTCTAGCGCTGATGGGATTAAGTCTTGCCGCGCTTGATAATCTTGGTAGCAACCTACAGACAATCCTTCTTTATACCGTCACTTTCTTTGTCTGCTTGAGTGTATGTAACCTGATGGCGCTGCCTGCAATAGATAAAATGCTGCCGCTTAAAACAGATAGCAGCCAAAAGAAGCTCCCTCTGTCTTCTATGGCAATGGAATCTGCCAAGCTCATTTTGGTTGTCGGCTCTGGTCTTATCGCAGGACTTGTTCTGCCTATCGGCCTTGATTGGGTTGACACTGCCAGCGAATGGATCCTATTCGTTCTTCTGTTCTTCATCGGCATCCAACTGCGTAACAGTGGTTTAACCCTTAGACAAATCTTGCTCAACAAGCATGGCATGGTCATCGCTGTCACGATAATTATCACCTCTATGTTAGGCGGCGTGATAGCGGCTTACTTGTTGGATATTCCCCTGTTTAAAGCGCTAGCCATGTCTTCTGGTTTTGGTTGGTACTCTTTGGCTGGAATCCTAATGGGCGATGCATTTGGTCCGGTCTACGGCGGAGCGTCATTCATGCTTGAGCTACTGAGAGAGCTTGTTGCCTTAGTCCTGATTCCGGTACTCATTCGTAGCTACCCATGCACCTCTATTGGTTATGCAGGAGCTACCGCCATGGACTTCACTTTGCCTGTTATTCAAACAACAGGCGGCGTTCGCTGTGTGCCTATCGCGATTGTTAGTGGATTTATATTGAGTCTACTCGTGCCCATTTTGATGTTGTTCTTTGTATCTCTTGCTAACTAGATCGCAGGAATAGCGATCGATTTAGATTAGAATGCATCTCGAATACCAACGCCCAAGATACCGATACAGTTACCCAAATAAAAAGACACTAAGTGTCATTGCTCCACAAAGAATGATCGCGGTAACCTGTAACGACAAAGTAATAACAAGAATAAACTTACAAAAGGACCCGCTATGAAACGCCTTTGCGTCGCATTACTGCTAGCTTCAACTTCTACTTTCTCTTTTGCAGCAGATTCAATGTCTGAAACAAACCAGTGCCAAGCGAAAAAATACGATGCTTACATCGACGCCTCTCTAAATTGGTACGCCGATCTTGCTGAACTCACCTCTGAACAATACCCAGAGCTAACAGAAGTCAGCGAATGGTTCCTTGAAGGCCGTAAGCACCACTTCGAGCTAAATCGTGCAGCGGTACACTACTACTTGGTAAACGACTCAAGCAAAGTAGCTACAGAGCAACCTGTTGAAGGTTGGCTACAACTTGAGCAACATGACATTAAAACGCTATCACAGCGCGATGATGAACTAGGCAAGGTAGCAAAAACGACGTTCGACGATCGTCAATCAAAGCCTCACGCTCAAAACTACGAGCTGCGTTCTGCGTTTGCAGAGCTACTTAGCCACCCTAAACAGATCGATACAGCACTGCAGCGTTACAACACGTCTATTGCTGAACTTGAAGCGATTAAATGTAAGTAACCCCTCATTTAATAGGCTTTTATGAGAAGTTGGATTTCATAATTAAGACGGGACATTGTTCCCGTTTTCGTTTAGATTGTCCCGCTCGCGTCAATATTAGAAAAATAACTCGCTTGCTATGGTTACGGAACAAAAAACAGCAGATGTTAGCTTCGACAGTCTTCTACGTATCTTCACGGTACCTGAAGGCCCAGATTCAACACTCACTCAAATTGAAGACAAACTTTCACGAAACCTGAATCAATTCTTACGTGAACATATCGTGGCTGAAGAAAAGCCACTGCGTGAAATTGAGAAAGATTTTTCAAATGCTCATATCCCAGAGCAGCCTGAGTTTGTTTCTGAACATACTGAGCATCTCCTCGATTCTCTTGTATCGCACTCGGTTCATACGTCTTCACCAAGCTTCATTGGTCACATGACGTCTGCCCTGCCTTACTTCTTGATGCCGCTTTCTAAAATCATGATTGCGCTGAATCAGAACCTAGTAAAAATCGAGACTTCAAAAGCTTTCACTCCTTTAGAACGTCAGGTTCTAGGTATGCTTCATCGCTTAATCTATCAAGATGATGACGCGTTCTATTCTCGTTGGATGCACAGTGCAAATCACTCATTAGGGGCGTTTTGTTCTGGTGGTACAATCGCGAATATTACCGCGCTTTGGGTCGCACGTAACAATGCGCTAAAAGCACAGGGCTCGTTCAAAGGTGTCGAGAAAGAAGGCTTATTCAAAGCCATGAAACACTACGACTACGAAGGCCTAGCCATCTTAGTCTCTGAACGTGGTCACTACTCCCTGAAAAAAGCCGCTGACGTACTGGGTATAGGTCAGGAAGGTCTTGTATCAGTTAAAACAGATAACGACAATCGCATTTGTACTGACGACCTACGACTGAAGATCGAGCAGCTCAAGCAGAACAAGATTAAGCCTTTCGCCGTTATCGGTGTCGCTGGTACAACTGAAACCGGTAATATCGATCCACTAAGAGATATTGCAGAGGTATGTGCCGAGTCTGACTGTCATTTCCACGTCGATGCAGCTTGGGGTGGTGCGACCTTAATGTCGAATAATCACCGTCACCTTTTAGATGGTATTGAGCTGGCTGATTCGGTCACTATCGATGCTCACAAGCAGCTTTACATCCCTATGGGTGCTGGCATGGTTCTGTTTAAGAAACCAGATGCGATGACAGCCATTGAACACCACGCGCAATACATTCTGCGTAAAGGGTCGAAAGACTTAGGTAGCCATACCTTAGAAGGTTCTCGTTCAGGTATGGCGATGCTGGTTTATGCTGCAATGCACATCATCAGCCGTCCAGGCTATGAACTGCTGATCGATCAAAGCATCAACAAAGCACGCTACTTTGCCGACCTAATCAAAGAACAAAGTGATTTCGAACTGGTATCTGAACCAGAGCTTTGCTTACTGACCTACCGCTACGTTCCTGAAGTGGTAAAAGCAGCCCTGCTGAAAGCAGATCCTGAACAGCGTGTAGAGTTGAACGAACTTCTGAACGAACTGACTAAGTTTATCCAGAAGAAACAGCGTGAAACAGGCAAATCGTTTGTATCTCGTACTCGCCTAAACCCTGAAGCGTGGGCTCATCAGCCAATCATCGTTTTCCGCGTAGTACTTGCTAACCCCTTAACGGGCAACGAGATTCTTTCTTCTGTACTTGAAGAGCAGCGTGAAATCTCTAAACTTGCTCCTAACTTGATGGGTAAGATCACCAAACTGGTTACGCAAATAAACGCATAGCCATTCAATTTTAGTTGCATCAAATTGAAAATTTATTTCTTTTTGATGTAACTTAGCTGTCAGTTCGTACTGAATTCGCATTCTTTTTGCTCAAAGCCTCTTCCAATTCTGTACTTTTCTAAAATTTTGTTGAGGCCTGTCATATTCTTAAGCATTCATCCCGTGTTTTTGTATTAGTAAATAGTATGTTGGGTTTATACTGACTCTATGGTGCTAGTTAGCTTGATATCTATTTGATACAGCAGTAATTACAACACCCAACACTGCGTTGGTATTGTGTTTACTGAAATTTGTTTCAGCCATACCCCCTGGTAAAAAGATATTAACTAGCAAGTTGTTCTCTATACCCTTGTGAACACTATGAATACATTAGAAAAAATACAAAAAAACCTGGAAAATTTCAGCAAGTCTGAGCGTAAAGTAGCCGAAGTAATTATGGCTTCCCCTCAAACTGCAATCCATTCTAGCATTGCTACCTTAGCTAAAATGGCTGACGTAAGTGAGCCTACAGTTAACCGCTTCTGTCGTCGTTTAGACACAAAGGGCTTTCCTGACTTTAAACTTCACCTAGCTCAAAGCTTGGCGAACGGTACACCTTATGTGAACCGTAATGTTGAAGAAGATGATGGTCCAGATGCTTATACGCACAAAATCTTTGAATCAACTATGGCATGTCTAGACGTTGCTAAAAACAGTCTAGATGCGATGCAAGTGAACCGTGCGGTTGACTTGTTGACTCAAGCAAAACGCATTTCGTTCTTCGGACTAGGTGCCTCTTCTGCCGTAGCGAAAGACGCTCAAAACAAGTTTATTCGTTTTAATATCCCAATCACGTGTTTTGAAGATATCGTGATGCAACGCATGAGCTGTATTAACTGCAGCGATAACGATGTTATCGTTCTTATCTCTCACACAGGCCGCACGAAGAGCCAAGTTGAGATTGCGAACCTAGCTCGTGAAAACGGCGCAACGGTTATCGCTATCACAGCGAAAGACTCTCCACTTGATAAGGCAAGCTCACTGTCTATCTCATTGGATGTGCCAGAAGATACTGACGTTTACATGCCAATGGCAAGCCGCGTTGTGCAAATGACGGTTATCGATGTATTAGCAACTGGCTTTACATTGCGTCGTGGCTCGGGTTTCAGAGAAAATCTAAAGCGTGTCAAAGAGTCACTTCGTGATTCACGCTACGAGAAATACTCTCAGTTCTAACCCCAAAGATTAGAATTAAAAAACGGAGCCAAGTGCTCCGTTTTTATTTATCTACGTCTTCAATAGTGTCATGGCCATTTACCAATACTATTAAATGGTCCAGCTGTTCCCCTTCTCCACCACACTATTCTCTGAGGCATAAGAGTTGATGATCGTGAAACTCGACTCCACCATTTGAGACTCTTCATCTTGGTGCTTCAACGCCTCGGAACCTCTGCGCTCGCCACAATCGCACTTCTCACAAACCTGCTGCAGGATATGTATCAAACGCTCTTGATTCAATGGCAATGGATTCCCTTTAATAGCAACCGACTTAAGGGCATCAGCCGATACCTCTTCGAATTGCGCTTCACAAACACCAAACTCTAATAGACTTGGTAACTTAAGTGTATCGAGTACTTCTGATAACCACTGAATGGCATCCTCTGCCGAGGCTTGTGCTTTGCCCGTGACTATTTGAGCAATCCTTTGATAGCGCACTAAAATATCGCTTCTTTGATGCTCCCTCGCGACCTCAATATTCTCTAGCATCACAAATGGGGCTAACCGAGCAGTAATCACGCTGTGTGGAGCCGATATCTTTCCGCCCAATGCAGACGCTAAACCATGCGCTGCACCTAGCTTGGCGTTGGTGATTGCCATACCACCAAGCATGGAAGCGAATGCCAGATCAGAGCGTGCTTGCGGTTCATCATAAACACACGCTTGCACCACGGAACCGCTGAGCTTACGCAACCCTTCTTCACAGATCATATCCGTCAATGGGTTTGGGTCTCCGCATACATAGGCTTCCATCAAGTGAGTAAAGGCATCCATTGCGCCGCGCCCTGACAAGTATAGGTTAGTACCATAAGTCAAAGTCGGGTCGACAATCGCTACGTCAGCCAGCATGTCTGGGCTTCTTAAGCTTATCTTTACTTGGTCTTGCCCTGATTTAAGCACTGCGTTCTTGGTGACTTCAGCACCAGTACTCGCAGTTGTGGGAATGGCAACAAAAGGCAGTGGTTTGGTTTTGAGAGGCACATTACGTCCAACCACTTCAACATAGTCATAGAGATTGCCTTGGTTAGGTAATACGGCTGCTAACGCTTTCCCCATATCTATCGCACTGCCGCCGCCCATAGCAATCACCATGTCTGGCTTAAATCGTCGTGCAGATATCGCTGCCTCTTCAACCATTTTGATATTAGGTTCGCCAGTAACTGCGATGTGTTGATAGCGCATGCTTTGAGCATCTAGATAATCGGTGACAATGGATGTGCGCTCTAATGTGCTACCTGTCACCAACAGTACGCTGTAACCGTATTGATTGAAGAGAGACAATGAAGCGGAAAGTGCTCCATCACCAAAGATGATCTTTGTAGATGTCATAAATTGAAACATGGTGCCTCCTGCGCCTATGACCAAACAAAACTGCGAACTCTTGGTTGTTGGAATGTATCTTTGTATCTCAAGCTTGATTTAAAATCGATTCGTAAGACGCTTATGCTGACAAGCGTCGAATAGGGAAAAAGAGAGCGAGCAAGTACTATTGACCCGCATTTCACTCGAACTCTTTATTTCCGCGTATCTGTAATAAGATGCCTCGTTCTAATCGCAATTTTTTTGACGCGGTGCAACTTGTCGCGCTAAAGATAGATAAAAGTCGGTTTCTTAGGGGTAATTCACACTCTACTTCTAAGGGTACTCAATCTAGATACCTATCAAAAACCAGCATGGATCCTTATTATGACGATTATTTGTTCTGATAGGCAAAACCTATTGTATTAAGAGGTAATTCCATCTTTATTTCCCTAGGGCATTAGGGCATAGTTGGATTCAAGAATTTTTGAGTCTTGTTCAATTAAGAATAGTTGACGTATTTTCGGTTAACGAGCCTCATCCCGTATTTAGGAGAAATGAAATGTTTGTAGTTATTTTTGGTCGCCCAGCTTGCCCATTCTGTGTTCGTGCAAAAGAGCACGCAGAAACTCTTAAAGCAAAACGTGATGACTTCAACTACCGTTATGTTGACATTCACGCTGAAGGCATCAGCAAAGCAGACCTAGAGAAGACTGTTGGTAAGCCAGTGGAAACTGTGCCACAAATCTTCATCGACCAAGACCACATCGGCGGCTGCACAGAATTTGAAGCATACGCAAAAGAAAACCTAGGTCTTTTCGACTAATCTAGATTTCAAACCTTGGGCTAAGCCCATAATCAGCTGAACGTTTTTAGTGTCAGACTGTAAGACTTCTATTAAGCTCGCTTATTAAAGCGGGCTTTTTTTATAGCCAGTTTTCATGCGATATAAGAATCTGGTCAAAATCAAGTAAAAAGGGAAAATATCACTTATAATTTATTTATATTTAGATACAATCCACATTTCAAACTTACCCTGTTTTTCACGCCTATTATTGAGCGACCACTGTGAATATCGACGTTGTTTTTCTGCTAGAACAAAACCCCATTCTCCTCATCTTTGTTGTTTTATCGATTGGTTTAGCCATTGGTAAAATTCGCTTTGGTAGCCTCCAGCTTGGCAACTCAATAGGTGTCCTGATTACTTCTCTTGTGATGGGTCATCTAGGTTTTTCGTTCAACGCCGACGCGCTGACCATCGGGTTCATGTTATTCATCTACTGTGTGGGTATTGAAGCGGGACCAAACTTCTTTGGTATCTTTTTCCGAGATGGCAAACACTACCTTATTTTAAGTTTAGTGGTGCTCTCCACAGCTATTGCGCTTACCTACTTCTGCAGCGAGTACTTAGGCCTTAGTTTCGGACTTTCTGCCGGCATGATGGCTGGTGCACTAACGGCGACACCAATCTTGGTAGGTGCGCAGGACGCACTCAACTCAGGGCTTGCTGAAGTGCCTAGGAACATGGATTTAAGCCTGATTATCGAAAACCTATCTGTCGGTTACGCGATGGCTTACCTAGTTGGCTTAATCAGTATGATTATGTTTGCTCGTCTGATTCCAAAACTTCAGAAAGTAAACCTGCACGACTCAGCAGAGCAAATTGCTCAAGAACGAGGCTTAGGCGCTTCAGGCCAGCGCAAGGTTTACCTGCCGATTATTCGTGCTTATCGTGTAGGACCAGAACTTATCTCTTGGACAGACGGTAAAAACCTGCGTGAGTTGGGTATCTATCGCCAAACAGGCTGTTACATCGAACGTATTCGCCGTAATGGCATTCTTGCACACCCAGATGGTGATGCCATTTTGCAAGAAGGCGATGAAATCGCATTGGTTGGTTTCCCAGATAGCCACGCGCGCTTGGACCCAAGTTTCCGTAACGGCAAAGAGGTTTTCGACCGCAACCTTCTCGACCTACGTATCGTGGAAGAAGAGATCGTCGTTAAAAGTGACAGCATCGCAGGCAAACGTCTTTCAGACCTAAATCTATCTGAATACGGCTGTTTCCTTAACCGCGTAGTACGTGCTCAAATTGAAATGCCGATGGACTTAAACATCGTGCTTTCTAAAGGTGATGTACTGCAGGTAAGTGGTGAAAAGAGTCGTGTTCACGGCCTAGCAGAGAAAATTGGTTTCATCTCGATCCACAGCCAAATGGCGGATCTAATGGCGTTCTGTAGCTTCTTTATCTTGGGCATTCTATTTGGTTTGATCACCATGACATTTGGCCAGGTTTCATTTGGTTTAGGTAACGCGGTTGGCCTATTGCTATCCGGTATCATGCTTGGCTTCTTACGAGCGAACCACCCTACCTTTGGTTATGTACCTCAGGGTGCATTGAACATGGTCAAAGACCTCGGTTTGATGTTCTTTATGGTCGGTATCGGCTTAAGCGCTGGTGGAAAAATATTCGAGCACCTGACCCAAGTTGGCCCTCAGGTCATTGGTATTGCTCTGATCGTCAGTGTAATCCCGGTATTCTTCGCTTACTTAGTGGGCGCGTACATATTGAAAATGAACCGTGCACTGTTGTTTGGTGCCATCATCGGTGCACGAACCTGTGCTCCTGCAATGGACATCGTAAATGACCACGCTCGTTCAACAATTCCAGCACTGGGTTACGCGGGCACTTACGCAATAGCAAACATCTTGATGACCTTAGCTGGTACCTTCATCATCATTATCAGCTAGACATACATCGCTAAGCTGTTCATTTCTAATGCACTAATTCATCTGGGTTAGTGCATTTTTTATGGCTGTTTTTAGCAGTTCAGCCTCCTTCCCCGCTCTACTCTCAATCTCTTCGTATCCCGCCACTCATATCCCGTATCTGCTCTTATTCTTTTCGCATCACGAATCTCGTCACTCGCAACTGCTCTTATTCTTTTCGCATCTCGAATCTCGCCACTCGTCTCTGCTCTTAAATCTTTTCGTATCTCGCCACTCGCATCCCGTATCTGCTCTTAACCTCTTCACATCCCGCCACTCGAATCCCACATCTGCTATTTAATCTCTTCGTATCCCGTATCTGCTCTTAATCTCTTTAATCAAATAGCAGACAAAAAAATAGGCGCTCAATGAGCGCCTATTCGTTTAGATTCGATAATTTGAATTAGATGTCAGCTACATCAAATTCAACAGCTGGGTTAACGTCAGCTTCGTAATCAACACCTTCAACACCGAAACCGAATAGCTTCAAGAACTCTTCTTTGTACTCAACGTAGTCAGTCAGCTCTTTTAGGTTTTCAGTTGTGATTTGAGGCCACAGGTTACGACAGTGTTCTTGAATGTCGTCACGCAGTTCTAGATCATCCAGACGTAGACGGTTTACGTCATCAACTTCTGGAGCGCTACCGTCTTCTTTGTATAGACGCTGGCTGAACATACGGAAGATCTGTTCCATACAACCTTCGTGAATGCCTTCTTCACGCATCTTCTTGAACACCATAGCGATGTAAAGAGGCATAACAGGGATTGCAGAGCTTGCTTGAGTCACAACAGACTTAAGAACAGCAACGTTTGCAGTACCGCCAGTTTGGCCTAGCTTCTCGTTCAGCGCTGTCGCTGCACGGTCTAGATCCATCTTAGCTTTACCTAGCGCGCCATCCCAGTAGATTGGCCACGTTAGTTCAGTACCAATGTAGCTGTAAGCTACCGTCTTACAACCGTCAGCTAGTACACCAGCTTCAGAAAGAGCGTTGATCCAAAGTTCCCAATCTTCACCGCCCATTACAGTTACAGTGTCTTTGATCTCTTCTTCAGTTGCAGGCTCTACGCTTGCTTCGATGATTGTGTCTTTGTTCGTATCAACCGCAGTTGACGTGTACGTTTCACCGATAGGCTTTAGAGATGAACGAATTACTTCGCCAGTCTCTGGCATTTTACGCACTGGAGACGCCAGTGAGTATACAACCATATCGATTTGGCCTAGATCTTCTTTGATCAGGTCAATTGTTTTCTGTTTCGCTTCGTTAGAGAAAGCATCGCCATTCAGGCTTTTTGAATATAGGCCTTCTTCTTTAGCAAACTTGTCGAACGCTGCTGAGTTGTAGAAACCAGCTGTGCCAGGCTTTTTCTCAGTACCGGCTTTCTCAAAGAAAACACCGATAGTTGAAGCGCCGCCACCAAATGCAGCCGCAATACGTGAAGACAAGCCGTAGCCACTTGAAGAGCCAACAACTAGTACACGTTTAGGTGCGTTTGCGATTGGGCCTTGAGCTTTTGTGTAAGCAATTTGTTCTTTTACATTAGCTTCACAACCGACTGGATGTGTTGTAGTACAGATGAATCCGCGAATTCGAGGTTTGATGATCATATTCAACTTCCTTAAAAAATCAGGTTAAGGATAAAAGTTTCGTACGCAAATGGCATCTAATTTCTGTAAAAATGTGGTGAAAATGCAAGTGGTTGGAGCACTCAGTGAATATTTGCTGACTAAGTCACCATTTGTTAACGCCTCTACTGCGACTTCTAGGACAAAAACAAAAAAAGGCAGCTTTTAAGGTGCCTTTTATCACTTCTTAATCTAAGCAACGCTATTTAGCTTAGGTTTTAACTCTTTTCGCGTCAAAGTTTCACTGTAATCGTGACTGAAGTGGTCAACTTGGATTGCAGCGTAGCGTAGTTTGTCTGCTGCAATGATTTGGTCAACTTCGTCTTGAGTCAGTACGTCTGCTGCCAGTGCTTGAGCAAGTTTGTCTTGCAGTAGACCTTTACGAGCAACTTTGCCCTCTTTAACTGCTTTGAAGATCTTACGCTCAAGTGGTTTGATGCTGTACATCGCATTGAACGCATTTTCCATCAAGCCAACGCTATCATCTTCTTCCTGACCGATGTAGCAAAGGTGAGTTAGGCGTTCACGGTGTGCACCCGGAGTCATCAAGCTTTCAGCCAACTGGACTGTCAGATCATCGCTTGGTTTCTCGAAGTGGTTGCCCACAGGGAATATTAGACCTTTAAGTACCTTACCAACGACCTTATTCGGGAAGTTACGGTACGCCTCTTGTAGTGCTTTTGCAGCATGGTGGAAACAGTGCTGAACCGCGTAGTGTACATAGTCTAAGTCTGCTTGTTGACGACCTTCGTCTTCATACTTCTTAAGCGCAGCTGAAGCCATGTATAGGTAACTTAGACCATCACCTAAACGTGCAGAGATAAGCTCTTTACGTTTCAGTTCACCACCTAGAGTTAGCATCGCGAAGTCAGCACTTACCGCTAATGCACGGCTTAGACGAGTCAAGTCTTGGTAGTAAGGCTTAGTTGGACCACTCATGTCCGCTTTAATGAACTTAGAGCCAGTCAATGCTGCACCGAACGCACCAAACGTGTTCTTAGTTGCGTGACCAATATGCTTGAACAACAAATCGTCGAAGTCTTTTGCACCTTGCTTCTCATCCGGGTTAGCTGCCGCTTCCATCTCGCTCAATACGTATGGGTGACAACGTGTCGCACCTTGACCAAAAATCATCAGGTTACGAGTCAGGATGTTTGCACCTTCTACTGTGATTGCAACTGGAATACCTAGGTAAGGTGCAGCCAAGTAGTTCATTGGACCATCTTGAATTGCACGACCAGAGTGAATATCCATTGAATCATTCAGTATGGTACGTGCCATCTCTGTCATGTGGTATTTCGCGATAGCCGTTACGATGCCCGGTTTCTCTTTCATATCAAGCGATGTTGTCGTCAGTGTTCGTGTCGCTTCTAGTAGATACGTTAAACCACCGATACGACCTAAACTCTCTGCAACGCCCTCAAACTTACCAATCGACATACCAAACTGCTTACGAACGTATGCGTATGCACCTGTTGTTCTCGCCGTTAGGTGGCCCATTGCCGTGCCTAGTGCTGGTAATGAGATACCACGCCCCGCAGATAGACATTCCACTAGCATACGCCAGCCTTTACCTGCGTAATCCGCGCCACCGATTAGCCATTCCATTGGAATGAATACATCATGACCACGTGTTGGACCGTTCATGAAAGCAAGACCTAGTGGGTCATGACGCTCACCAATCACAACGCCTTCATGGTCTGCTGGAATAAGCGCACACGTGATGCCGATATCTTCTTTATCACCCAATAGCTTTTCTGGATCGTGCAGTTTGAATGCTAGGCCAAGTACTGTTGCGACTGGTGCTAGCGTGATGTAACGCTTGTTCCAGTTAAGCTTGATACCCAGTGTCTCTTTACCTTCGTGCATCCCCATACATACAGTACCAACATCAGGAATACCGCCTGCATCAGAACCCGCTTCTGGGCCAGTTAGTGCGAAACATGGGATATCTGTACCGTCAGCAAGACGTGGTAGCCAGTAATCTTTCTGTTCTTGAGTACCATAGTGAGATAAAAGCTCACCAGGGCCAAGAGAGTTAGGAACCATTACAGAAACCGCGGCACTGATACTACGAGTTGCGATCTTGGTAACAATCGTTGAGTTTGCGTGTGCTGAAAATTCACGACCGCCGTACTCTTTAGAAATTATCAAAGAAAAGAAGCGTTCTTTGCGTAAGAAATTCCAAACTTCTTTCGGAAGATCTCGATCTTCTTTCACAATCTGATGGTCATCAAGCATAGAAAGCAAGGTTTCTAGCTCATTATCCATAAAAGACTGCTCTTCTGACGAAAGTTGAGGCTTTGGATATTGGTGCAGCTTAGTGAAATCTGGTTTACCAGAGAACAGCTCTCCATCCCACCACACGCTACCCGCTTCCATCGCTTCTTTCTCAGTGCTAGATAGTGGTGGTAGTACTTTTTTAAAGAGTTTAAAAGCTGGGTCACTTACCCATTTTTGTCTTAGAGAGCTCATAGTTCAGATCCTTTTGTTCACTATATTGGTTGTGAATTTATTCGCTTTTTATTGTTTTATTCTTCTGCTGACATGCCAGCGGCCAAGTATGGAATTAAAATATCGACCACTGCTTTGGCATCTATTTTCTTCCCGTAATCATTCTCTGCAATCTCTACGAGAGCTTGACTGGAAGCCATGGTGAATACACAAGTCCCGAGGGTGAAGTGCAAACGCCAAAATAACTGTTCTTTAGTGAGGTTCGGGTTAGCTTTCATTACTGAACTAGTAAACAAAGTTAGCACTTCGCTATAACGAGTCGTAATGAACCAACGCAAATGCCCCTGTACGTCCGTGTAGCCTCTGCCGATAAGTAGCATGAATCGGCTGGTACCATTTGGCCTTACATCATTCAGTGCTCGTAGTGGCTGTCTTAGAGACTCAAACACGTCACTCATAGAATACGTTTCGTTCAAGTTTAAGTTCACTAGTGCATCTTGCAATGCAGGCATAAATGCTTCCAAGTAGCGATTGAGTACTGCACGAACCAGAGTTTTCTTGTCGCCAAAGTGGTAGTTCACTGAAGCTAGATTGACATTCGCTTTGCCCGTAATGGTGCGTAAAGAGGTGTCGTTAAAACCATGCTCAGCAAACAAGCCTTCAGCTACGTCTAAGATTTTGTCTTTGGTTGTACTTCTTGGTGCCATTTCAATCACTCGTATTAAACAACTGTTTGAAATATACGACGAGAACATTTATTTAACAAGCAAGCAACATCACATTTTCACAGATTGGTCGTACCAGTTGAAAAATATCGCCACTAACCGGTTGAATCGCGGGAGGTTTAAGAAAAAAGTAAAATTTAATGAATTTTCTGGGAACTGATTCAGAAATGGAGAGTCATAAATTATGTAGAAAACAGAGTATTTAGAAGTTTAACAGGCCGTCAAACTTGTTGTTCTCCCTGCTTTCTTAATTACTGCATTTTCCTTATTAACTCCTATACTTGTATCCGCCCAAACCACGTTGGTTTGGGCTTTTTTTTGCCTGTGATTGGCGCTCTTTCGACACTAAATCCCCAAAACAGTTTCTCAATAGTTAGGGCTTTGATTTCTTCTAATAGATGAAGCTTCAACTTAGCTGATCAAGCGGCATCATTTTTTATTAGCTCACCAAGCGCTGAAATACTGTCAAAGCTACTATCCACAACATGATCGATTAACTGATCTTTCACATCCTCCAAAACAATGGTTTGTTGACCTCCATCGTGTTCAATGCTCATCACCAAGTTGTCCCCTTGCAATTCAGCATCAATTTCGGGAATGAGATCATCGACTGAGTCGCTACCTGTCGCGTCTAAGATGTCACTGAACTCAAGTAAGTCTTCACCTACTGTGAACTCTTTAACCACATCGACGCTGCTATCGAGCGCTGAGTCTACCCATTCAAAAATGTTATCCGCATCGTTACCAATCAAGATCTCGTTACCTAACCCCGCAACAAAGTCAGACGATTCAGGATCACTCAGAACTTGATAAGCCGTTGCCCCTTCCACATTAAGCGTAACCGTCTCAACACTACTTAATTCCCCGGTAGAGTCGACAACTTGGTAATCAAAGCTGTCTTGACTCACTTCTAGGTCACCACCTATATATCTAAGCTCCCAGCTCCCTTTCGGGTTTGAGAACTCGACTTGTTCAATGAACTGGCCAGGTGAAGAGTACGTAAATTCATAGAATAATCGCTCAACACCTGTCTCCCCGGGTTCTTTCTCGTATTCAACCGTTTCACTGCCGCCACCAACAAAGTAAAAAACGGCTCTCACAACATTAGGATTATCTTCTTCAAACACTGGTCCTAAACCGTCTAAGCCAAATCGAACCTCTGATATTGGGTTCTGCGCAAAGTCTATGGTCAGAGTTTCATCTCGGTTGATACCACGCCCGTCACTATCACCAATCCCATAACCCACATGACTTTGCTCAGCATTGTATTGCTTGAGTGGCTTATTGTTGGGGTTATCTATCTCGACATAAATCGAGCTGCCATTGGCTAATTCGACTTCACGCCTCATTCCTCCAGAGCCCTCAACCGCGCTACCCCAGTTATAAAAACCGTCTTCAGACACTAGCGTGTCGTCATTAGGGGCATCTGTGATACCAAGCAGGAATGCTTCACCTGCACCGGCAACATAACTTAAGCCGGAATGGTCAAATTGCGTTTCTCCAGATAGGTCACTTTCCACAACCTCACGTGTAATGCCATCGGTGTTTGTATAAAGTAGAGTTCCTGATGTTGGCAGTGATTTAATCACGATATGTAAATCAACCTCGTTGTGGTCATCTTCTATGTCTGATATCCGATCTTGCGCAGCTGTCGTGGAATTGAACGTGATTGCCGTTTCTATATCACCGTATTGAACGACTCCCTCACCGTCGCCATCACTTTGATGAGGCTCTCCAGACCCATCAACACTGAAACCTGTCGCCACAGGCGCGTCATTGGTACCATTAATCGTAATTTCGATGATATGTTCAGCTCCATCAGTCGAAGTGACGCCGTATCGCTCCGTAATCACTTCGCCCGTGTTTAGATGCTGAACTAAATCATTATTCACCGTATAGGTCCACAGACCTGATTCTGTGATAGCTAATGTACCGAGCGCACTTATGCCAGTTGAGCCTAAGGAAGTGAACACACCTGTTGGGTTAAAACGTGGAGCGTCGTTTAGATCATTGTCGATAATAGTCAGAGTACCTGTCACTTCAAGATGATTAGACTCTTCATCGGCATCCACATCTTCAATAACACTGCCTGTATCACTATCACCTTCTTCGACCGAAATCTCAGATGAATCGTCAGCTCCATTAATAACAATCGTAATCTCGCTTGTCGTTCCGTCCGAGGCAGTAACGACATAAGTTTCAGTCACTGACTCACCTTCCCCTAAGTATTGAACGTCATCATTATTGATGTTGTAAATCCAGCTACCACTTGGAGTAATCGAGAGCTCACCGAGCTGAGTCGTATTGGTAGACTTGCCCACATCAAATGCGCTATTGGGTAAAAAGGTAGGCGTTGTGCTATCGACATCGGTAATGGTGACCTCACCAGATGTCTGTAACTTGCTAGTCTCTTCATTAGTACCGATATCTTCGGTCACGCTTCCTGACCCGTTGGTCGCGATCGCTCGGTCATCTGTACCCACTATGGTCACTGTTATTCTTTGTTCAACACCGTCGGAAGTTCGAACTATCGTGGAATCTTGGGCCTGTTGACCAATACCTAGCTCATTAAAAGAATCGTTTGCCAAAAAGGTCCAAGTACCGTCAGCATTCACAGTAAAAGTACCTAAGCCATTTTCACCAACGACCTCTTGCTCAATAAAAATAACGCCTTGCTTATCTAGTGTTAGTGAACCACCTGCTTCTATGGGTTGATCTTGCTCTAACTCAACAGCATTGGTTTCACCAGACACAAGTGCTAACGCGATGATGTTAAATAGCGTCAGTGACTGAGTCACGGATAGTCCTTGAGATTCGAAGCCTGACGTTTCAAAGTCAGTTTCTGCCTGGCTTTCTGTACCTGTTCGTTCAATCCGACCACTGTTGGTCAGGCTTGAGCCTTGATCGCCTGCGGCAGTATCAAACTCACCGCCTAACTCAGTTGGATCGAAACCATCCTCAATTGCACGTTCGACTTGTGCAATTGCGTCATCAATCTCCAACTCACTTTGTTGTCCTTGGCTATCAACGAATCGTGCCGAAACGCTTGGCACATTCTCTTCGTTCTCGGCAAAACTAATCACGACATCACTCGAGGCTGGTTGTTCGCCCGGTGCTAATTGACGCAATCTACCCTGAGCGTCAAGCACAATACTGCCGCTAGCAAGGCCTAGAATATTAAGGTTCACACTACCCATAACTCAGTTCCTACTTTAGCCCAAAACCAACCACACACGCACTAAAGCCCACCCAGTGATGTGGTTGCTTCACACCATAAATTTAGTAGCATCACTATTGATAATCAACTCAACAAGAGCTAACGAATGGAGCTAATATCAAATTGTTCAACAGCAATAGCCACTTACAGGCAAAAATAAGCCTTCAAACTTCGCATTTTTTTACAGATGTCCTAAGCTTCGATTAGTACACTTCTCTCAATTCAACTGGGAACATTGGTTGAGAAAAAGAGAAGACAATGAGAGTAGAAGGAGAGCTACTTTGAAATTGTTCAAATTATCCATGATGTGTTGCTTAGTCGTCACCACACCGCTCGCCGCTCAAACTCTGGAACAGGCTGTCGCTATTACGTTGGCAACCAACCCCGAGATAAAAAGCATATTTAATGAGTTTGAGAGTGTTAGAAAGCGTAACGACGCCTCTGGTGGAGCATACAGACCAAGCATCGATCTTGATGCCGGTATTGGTTACGAGGGCATAAACCCTGCGCCAAACAATGGCCCAGATACCGACCTCACGAGAAAAGAAGCAACGATTTCCCTCACCCAATTGTTGTGGGATGGCTCGGCGACGCTCTACGATATGGATCGTACTGCTGCAGAAGCCGAATCGGTCCGGTTACAGCTATTGGCAGATGCTGAAGACAAAGCACTTGAAGTTACACAGATTTACCTAGACGCGGTAAAAGCGACTGAGGTATTGGCCTTGTCTGAGAGTAACCTTGCGATACACAAGAAAATTTATAAAGACATAAAAAAACGAGCGAACTCAGGTATCGGTTCAACAGCGGATGTATCCCAAGTAGAAGCGAGGATCGCAAAAGCACACGGCAACCTACTCGCTGCACAAAACAACCTTATTGATACGCACACACAATTTAGAAGAATCGTGGGGCAAGAACCACTCGGCTTAGTTTATCCAAGAGCCGATATTTCAATGATCCCACTGTCACTGTCGGATGCACTGGTTGATGCACTCGACCAACACCCTGTCATCAAAGTCGCCAACGCGGATGTCGATTCAGCACACTTCCAATACAAACAATCAAAGGGCGTGAATTACCCAACATTCTCCATTGAGGCATCGCAATCATGGCGCGACGATGCTGGTGGTGACGAAGGCTCTAGTCAAGAAACATTGGCGATGCTGAGAATGCGATACAACCTGTACAACGGTGGCACAGACAGCGCGAACTCGGAAGCCGCCGCCTATCAACTGAATAAAGCAAAAGACTTGAGAGACAGAGCTTATCGCCAAGTCGAAGAAGGGCTGCGTCTATCTTGGAGTGCATTAGATTTAACACTACAACAAAAGAACTTCTTATCTGACCATGTGGATTCGGCATCAGAAACGGTTATCGCTTATGGCAAACAATACCGAATAGGTAAACGTACTCTTCTTGACTTGCTAAACACTGAGAATGAATTGTTTGAAGCTCGAAAAGATTACTTAGATGCCCATTACGCTGAGCAATATGCTAAGTATCGAGTAATGAATGCGACAGGTTCTTTATTGAACGCTCTGCTGGTTGATATTCCAGACGAGTGGACAACGGCTGTGGAGTATTGATCATGAAGATAACCTACTTACTGCTTCCTGCACTAACAATGTCCCTACTCGCTTGTTCTAGCCAACAAGAAGAGGAATATATTGAGACACCCGAAGCCGAGCAAATATCCGATCTACAAGACGATGACAAAGACGGTGTTGTCAATGCGAGAGACACCTGCCCTGCAACACCCCCAGCATCGTTAGTCGATAACGAAGGTTGTGGGGAGATTATACGCGCGGAAGAAGTTAGACAGCTCAATATACTATTTGCCAACGATTCTTACGAAGTGAATCCGATTTTCTCAGATCAGATAACCACCATGGCTGAGTTTTTAGAAACCTACCAAAGTGCGTCCATCGAAATTCAAGGCTACGCAAGTAAAGTTGGCTCTAGCGAATACAACTTAGAGCTCTCAAAGAAACGCGCTCACCACGTCGAAGATGAGTTGCTATCCAACGGCATCGACCCAAGCCGAGTTAGAGTCGTAGGTTACGGTGAGGATCGTTTAGAAAGTGAAGGTGACGATGCAACATCACACGCTTTGAACCGTAGAGTAACCGCAACCGTGGTTGGCTTAAGCGAACAAATCGTTGAAGAGTGGACTATTTTCACCACACTTGAAAAATAGATAAAGACTCGACTGTTACAGAACGAAAAGATAAACCGCTAAGACAAGCACAAAAAGAGAAAAGCCGCGATAGGGATGCCCATCGCGGCTTTTTGTTCTTTGAAACTACTAAGTCTCGGGAATGACTCTGTAATTTTTATTGCTACTCAAGCATTAGCTTGTTATTCAGGAACTAGCTCGATGGTTAACCGAGCTAATCACCGATTAAAGTTTTACTTCTTGGTGCTTAGTTTTCGGTAAAGAAATGCTTAGCAGGAAGTAACCTAAGATAGCGGCTGTTGTTGAACCCATCAGGATACCTAGTCGAGCTAGCGTATCAAAATCTGCGTTCGTTGGACCAAATGCCAATGATGAAATAAAGATAGACATCGTAAAGCCAATACCACACAGCACAGATACCGCGAAGATGTTCATGAAGTTGACACCTTCAGGTAGCTTAGCGACACCCGTTTTCACAGCACCCCAGCTGAATAGGAAGATACCCAGCGGCTTACCAACCAATAGACCCATAGCGATACCAAGAGGTAGCATGCCCGTAAGGTTTGAAATTGAGATACCTTCCAGTGAGATACCTGCGTTTGCAAATGCGAAGATTGGCAGAATTGCAAAAGCTACGTATGGGTGCAGTGCGTGCTCTAGGTGTTTCAGTGGAGAGTGCTCTCCTTTATTGCCTTTCAGTGGGATAGCAAAGCCAATTACTACACCCGCCAATGTTGCATGAACACCAGATTTCAATACTGCGAACCACAGAATGGCACCAACAATCAGGTAAGCGCTCAGTTTAGTCACATGCTTGTTGTTTAGCATGAACAGCACACCTGTTGCGATGAAACCAACGGTAAGAGCAAGCGTTGATAAGTCACCTGAGTAGAACAATGCAATGATAACAACAACACCTAGGTCATCGATAATTGCTAGAGCCAGCAGGAACACTTTCAAGCTTACTGGTACTCGGTTACCTAGAAGCGCCATGATACCTAACGCGAATGCGATATCAGTTGCAGCCGGGATAGCCCAACCTTGAAGCGCTTCAGGATTACTAGAGTTAAATAGCACGTAAATAAGTGCAGGAGCCAACATACCACCTACCGCTGCGATAGCAGGGAAGATAGCAGTCTCTTTAGACTTCAATGCGCCTTCTAAAAGCTCACGTTTAACTTCTAAGCCAATTAGAAGGAAGAAGACAGCCATTAAGCCATCGTTGATCCAGTGAGACACAGACATACCAAGAACGTAACTGTGCAGGACGCCCTGGTACATTTCGTTCAGTGGTGAGTTTGCTACAAACATTGCGATCGCCGCAGCGATAACTAGGATGATGCCGCCAGCAGATTCCATTTTAAAGAAGTCACGGATGACGTCGGTCATGATTTCGCCCTTATATTTATTATTTAAATAAACGAATAACAAAGAATAACCATGAGTTTATATCCAAGCTTTATCGATAGATAATCACTTCTTTGGATGTTTAACTTCGGTTTTTCCTACAAATACTAAACAATACGTCGTATATTCCATAATGTTGTTATGCACCATGAATTAAGTATAGATGAGTTCATCGAACCTGTATGCACAATTCATTGCATGCAGAGAAAAGTAAGTGGCACAAAAAAAGGCTATCAAATGATAGCCTTAGGTGTTTTTTAGTAGCCGGTAAGCTGCATAAAGCCGGTTGCCTCATGGCTTCCGCTGGCCATGATTGAACCTTCCCAATATGGTATGACAAATGGAAGCCACATATCTCGACGTATAATGCGCGTAGTCAGGTTGATATCATGCTTAGGCACGTTAATGATCCACTGTAGTGGCATTCGTCGGCCATTCATCAATGTGGTGTTCTGCAAAGGCTGAATCGAAATATCGGATTCCGTTAGCTGGTACACCTTGCCAGAACGAGTGGCTAACGTTCCGAACACATAGGGTAGCTGCTGATTATGGCGATAGCGGTTGATGCTCAGTGCTGTACCGTCATCAAGGTTAAACACAAACCAATCCCAGCCTTGCTGACCGACTCCAAGTAAACCACTGCCCCACTCTTTATGCACCCACGCTGTGCCTTCTACTTCCTTAGCGACACCATCAAGATTCAACACGCCACTCAGTGACAAAAACGGAGCACTAAAGTTGTAAGACGCGACAGGTAGCAGATCATGCTTTTTCTGATAGCCGTTATCACCATTGAGTACATATGGTCCTTTTGCCACAGTATCTAATTGCAGCCCAAACGTATCCGTTTGCACTTGAAGGCGGCCAGGAAACGGCGTATGACCTAATGAACGCCAATTCCAATTATCAATCCAAATTCTAAATGGACGACTGGTCATTCCCGCTTGGCCAATGCCACCACGAGCCATACGTTGCTCTTTCCACACTTTAGATTTAGAAGAAACGACTACGTTAGAAATATAGACTTGCGGGCTCTGCCACCCAGGAGTCTCACGTTCGTCCGTCGCAATACGGAAAAAGCTCCACTGAACCGAATAGTCTTTGCCATCGTCGCCTTTTAAAGACGCAAAATAGTGCCACCACTCATGTTGAAATTCTGGATGGAACTTAAAATCACGCGGCAGGGAGACGCTTCGATCCGGCAACACAGGCTCAAACACATTGAAGTGCTCGCTGACTAGCACAGAGTTAACCTCGTTGACCCCTTTCTCACCTGGGTCGATGAAATAGGAGTAGTAACCCCAAACACTCAAAAAGATGCCGAAGAAACTGATTAACAGTAGCGAAGACAAAAAACGATGTCTTAACTTAGTTGAGCTGTTGCGTAGAAACATATTAAAGGGCATCCCTCAGTGACTTCATCGGTGTGTTCCGAATCATTCTCATCACTGGTAAAGCACCAGCTATCATCAATGCTGCCATTGCCCAAGCAAATGTCCCGAAATAGTCCCAAGGGAGAACTTGTAATTCGAGTGACCACCCAAAAGACTGCTTAATGACGATATCCACAATCAAACTCGCCAACGCTAAGCCAAGAGGAACCGCGATTAAAGAAGAGATAAGCCCAAACACAAACAGCTGTAAACTACCGGTAAGAATCAACTCTTTCGCCGATACGCCTAAACATCGTTGCAACGATATATGCCTTTGTCTTGAAACCTCACCGGCGACCGTCGCAAAGAAAATACCGAACACGGCGATTACCAAGGTAATGTTACCCAAGGTATCTGCAATGGCGAAGGTTCTATCAAACACGCGCATCGCTTGGCTATGAATATTGTTGTTATCGAATATGCGTTCGGAACCAAGCCTGAATACACTTTCCAATCGGCTTCTAAGCCCTACTGCATTCACATCGTCTTTTAGTATTACACCCAGTCCGACATTACCCCGACCAGCAAAACCATACAGCCAGTTTCTATGGGACATCATCACTTGGTGATAAGGATTGCCATAATCGTAATACACACCAACGACCTGCCAGCCAGAACCTAAGTTATCGTAGAGATCAATATAATCACCAGGACGAATTCCTAGCTTGAGTGACATGGATTCGCTGATCAACACACCTTTAGAGTGGTGTAAGTGATACCAATAATTCGGAATGCCGAGTTTAATCGTTAATGCTTCAAGCTCGCCCTCTGAAGGGCCTGTACTCACCACTTGAATACTACCCACTGGAGAAGCAACATCTTTTTCCCAACGCCACCACACAGAGTCTACTTCTGGCTGTTCTGACAACCAGTTACTCATACGTGCTGCTGCATTGTTTGTTGGGTATATATAGAGGTCAGCGGCTAATCTCTGTGTTAACCATTTGTCCGTGGTATCTCTGAAACTACCGACCATGGTTTCTACACCAATGTTCGCGGTTAACGCCAACATAAAGGCCATAGTCGCAACACCGCGGTAGCTCATACTAGATGCAGCATCAGCAAAGAACCAGCGAGCACGAACCCAACGCAATGAGTAAGAGAGACTGTTGAACAGCTTCCACATAAGGAATGGTGTAAAGAGAGCCACACTCACCAGCATTAAAGCAATGATGGCAAAACCAGACTCTTGAGTTTGGGGGGCTTGATAAACTGCAACAGCAGCAACAAGGAAACCACAACCAATCAAAGCTTGCCAAGTGAACTCTGTGCCCGCAAAACGCATCAACGATAGGCGAGAAGACAAACGAATAGGCTGAGATTTAAGTAAGCGAACCAATGGCCATGCGCACGCTAAGAAAGCGCCAATCAATGCCATCATCAAGCTGTAACCGCTCCAACGCCAATTCCAGTCAATCGTTAAGCCAACATTGGCGTCATATAAGTCGCCTAGGCTAGAAGATACAGCAGGTAACAGTTGGTTAGCCAACATCACACCAAAGACATTACCGCAGATCCAGCTCAGTAAAACCAGAATCAATAGCTCTAAACATAGTGCTTTAGTGAGCTGCCAACCAGAGACACCGGTTTGTCTTAAGATCCCCACTAACGGCTGACGCTGAATAAATGATAACGACATCGCTTGGTAGAAAATAAACAAACCTACGACGAAAGACAGCATGCCCATCGCTTTTAGATTTAAGTGGAATGCATTAGTGAGTGACTCAAGTTCTGCTTTAGAGCTACGGGAGATCGTCAAGCCATTCGGTAGCATGTTCTTGAGTCGTTCAAACTTTTCGGTAGACATGTCTGAACACGCAATCACCGACAAACCAGCACTGCGTTTCAGCATTCTAAGTAGCGAGATATCGGCAATCAGCCTAGTACCATCAATGATGTTGTTTTGATCAACCATTAACGGGCCAAGCTCAGAACCGTCCATAAGATGGATATAATCACCGTTATTCCACTCCATATGCTCAGCGAGATCATCACTGACAAGTATTGGGTATGGCGGTTTCATCAGGTTCAACGTATTAAGATCTTTTAACGCCACACCCGGTTGCAGTTGAAGCATCGAAACAGGGTCGATGCCAATCAACATAAAGTTCGCGCCATTTTCATCAGTGATACGATGGTGATCAAAAGGAGAGCACTGTTGAAAGCCTTCACGGCGAAGCTGGATGTAAAAACCTTGCGGGATTTTATTGGCGTTGTGTTTTGGTCGAATACGGTAAGGGAGAGGATTCGAAAAGAGTTTTTCGCCATGAGCATAGCTTTGCTTGGCGTGTTGGTTGATAGCAGTAACACCAACCAAAAGTGATACGCCTAGCGTTAAGCCAAGCCATACCAAGATAATCTGAAGTGGGTAACGTCGATAATGACCGAGTAGCGCCTTAACTACGGGCCATAACATGCAGTTGCCCTCCTTGTAGGCGGATCCGGCCGTCCATATGCAGTGCGACTTTCTCACTGTGTGTGACCAACAGTAATGTACATTCTAATTGACGAGCCAAAGAAGTCAGCAGGCGCATTACCGCTTCCGCATTACGCTCATCTAAGCTACCCGTAGGTTCATCCGCTAATAAGATCTTTGGTTCCATGTACAACGCACGAGCAATCGCGGCACGTTGCTGTTGTCCACCCGATGCTTCCTCAGGGTAGCGACCAAGTAAAGGCATTAGATCTAAGGCAGAGAGAATCTGTCTCCAAAGGCCTTTATCTTCAGGCAAGCCTTTTAACTGACGGCAAAAGCGGATGTTATCAGCGATATTCAACGTTGGTAATAAATTGAATTGCTGAAAAATATGACCAATATTGTTGCGACGATAAGCTGTGCGTTCTCGCTCAGTAGAATCGTGCATATTGAAGTGAGGAAAAACGATTTCGCCAGAGTCAGCCAAATCCAAACCGGCAATCAGGTTCAATAAAGTACTTTTACCTGAACCACTTTCTCCCATTAATGCTAGCTGGTCACCTTGGTTCAATGTCAGTTCAGCACCTTGCAAAACAGGGTGGAACTCCCCCCCATCGACATAGCCTTTACATAGGTCTGACAGCTTTAACATTAAACAGCTCGCATTAGTTAGAATTTGGAAGGAGAATCTACACTAATTCCCTGTTAGGAGGAAGTATTTTGAAAGATAGATCACACACCAATGATAAAGTGATGCGATTGATGCGCCCTACTTCAACTTCCTATCAAGTTTTTAATCCATTTTCTTGTTTTCATGCGATAGAGCGACCCACTCCACTTAATCACCTCTTCAGTAAGGAAAAGCAAATACACCCACTCAGGTGGAAATTTGAGGTAGATAGCCGCGATAGCAGCCAATGGAATACCAATCACCCACTGTGCAATCAAATCTTGATACAGACAGAACTTAACATCACCGCCCGCTCTCAATACGCCAACAATTACAGTCATCGGAATAGAGCGGATAACAATGCCGACGCTGAGTATTAAAATAAACTTCTCAGAGAGTGCACGCGTTTCTTCCGTTAAAGCACTAAAGGCATTCAAGATTGGCGTTTGTACAAAGTAGAGGAAAATCGCGACTACAATACTGGTTAAGAAACACAAGATAGTAATGCCAAGCGCTTGGTAATAAACCGCTTCATTGTTTTTAGCGCCGAGTTGGTTCCCCACTAACACTGCAGCTGCATTCGACATACCTATCAATAAACTCAATGAGATCGACTCAACAGGCGTCATCACCGATAAAGCCGCTAAGCCTTGCACGCCTGACTGACCCATGATGGCGTGATAAGCAAACAATCCACCAGCCCAAGCCAAGAAGTTGAAGGTTGTCGGCAGGGACAGCTTCAAGAAACGAACGACTTTATCTACCGTTGCAGCAGCTTTTATGTCACCGAACTTGAAAGCAAGTAAGTGTTTAGAGAAATAGAGATACCCAAACAAAGTCGCCACTTCGATAGCGCCACTTAATACCGTAGCTATCGCGGCACCTTTGATACCTAGTGCGGGAAACCCTAGGTTACCGAAGATCAGCACCCAGTTTAAAAACACGTTGGACAAGATACCGATACCACTGAAGAAGGTACTTAGCCCAGGTTTGTGCATCGCTCGTAAACCAACGGCCATGCTGCTAACGCACGACACCGCCAACATACTAAAAGAGGTAATGACGATGTATTCAACACCTAAACTGATCACTTCTTGAGAATCGGTCGTCACACCCATGATTTGTGCAGGGAAAGAGACAAAGAAGACAATAGTCAGAAGAGCAAACAAGGTCGAAACCAACCAGGTTAATGCGGTACTTTCCCTTACCCCTTGCCTATCACCGGCTCCCCAATACTGAGCAGTAAGTAGAGCACCACCAGTGGTCACACCCACCAGCATAATAGTCGTCACAAACATCGCACGGCTTGCGACACCAACCGCCGCAATATCAGCTTCCCCAAGCTGGCCTAACATCAGCACATCCACCAAGCCTCGGCTTGAAAACATGATGCTCTGCAAGGTGATTGGCAAAGCAATAGCAATCAGCCTGCGAACAAAATCGCCGCGTGTATGATGGATAATTGAAGAGAGCAGCATAGGCACACCTGAACGGAACGTATTGAAGGCAAAAGGAATATTCTTTCAGTATATCAATGTTCGAAATTCAACCATACATAAATCATACTGAATGCATAAAATTCCGTATAACGTCTTTGACTGCCTCACTCATCCAATCTAAACAAAGTAAACGTACTACTCCCGACTTGAAAGTCGAATCGTTTATCAAACAAACCATAAAACATGAATATCAAACACACACCATATATAAAACGCCCAACTAACTCCGGATTCCGCTAAATTGATGGAAATCAAAGTTAGCCCCGATGTTTATTCCATTGAATTTGTTAACAATTTTCACAAATCAAATTAACCACATGATTTAAATGGCTTTATTTCGTTAAATTTTTAACCATCTAGTTATTCGATTAATATTCATTCCTTTTTGTCATTTCATAAACTGCCGTTAATTCAATAACTTCCACTCCAGTTTCAATAGGGAGTTAAAATGAATAATAAAAAACTAATAATGAGTTTGGCGGGTGTTGGTATCTTGGCTTATCTGGGCATGGTTTATACGGTTGATAAAAACGATCAACGTCTTGCCGCTGAAAGCCTGGCGCAGTTTTCATCTTTGGATAAGTCCTCTTTAGACTACCAAGCGATGAAAGTACTCAGCGATAAAGGGTGTGCATATTGCCACACGAACGACAGCGAAATGCCTTTCTACTCTGAATGGCCGATTGCAAAACCACTCATGAATGCCGACATACAAACAGGTATGAAACACTTTGAAATTACTCAACTTTTCAATGGTATTCAGAATAATGAACCAGTATCCGAAGTAGCACTTGCGCGTATTGAAAAGGTACTTTACGACGGTTCGATGCCACCTAAGATCTATCAATCGATGCACTGGTCTGCTGGGGTTTCAAATGAAGAAAAGCACACCTTGTTAAAGTGGATACGCCAAACAAGAGCGGACATTCACCAAGATTCTCCGGTAGATGACAGCCGTAGAGAAGGCACACTTCAGCCAATCTACACTCAGTTTGAGGTGGACGAAGACAGAGTTAAGCTAGGCAAAGCGCTCTACCACGACACTCGACTATCCGGTGACGACACGGTTTCTTGTGCGACTTGCCATGGCTTAGACACAGGCGGTGTCGACAACTTAGTCGGTTCTGTTGGTATTCATGGTCAAGTAGGCGGAATCAATGCACCAACGGTTTTCAACTCAGCGTATAACAAGCTGCAGTTTTGGGATGGCAGAGCGAATGACTTGCAGGACCAAGCTGGCGGTCCTCCATTTAACCCTATCGAAATGGGCTCTGAAGGTTGGCAGCAGATCATCGACAAGCTGAGTCGTGATCCTGACTTGGTTGCTAAATTCAACAAAACCTATGATGGCGAAATCACGGGTGACACCATCACTCATGCAATCGCTGAATTTGAGAAAACCCTGGTAACACCGAACAGCCGTTTCGACCAATACCTTACGGGCAGTTCCGATGCGATGAGCGCTCATGAAAAGCAAGGGTTAAAGCTATTTAAACAATACAGCTGCGATACTTGCCATACAGGTGAGGCCATGGGTGGTGAAACTTTTGAAACCATGGGCATGAAAGCGGACTACTTTGCAGATAGAGGAACAGATATCACCCCAGAAGACTTGGGAAGGTACAACGTCACTGCAATTGAATCCGACAAGCATAAGTTCAAAGTACCAACGCTTAGAAACATCGAACTTACAGCACCTTACTTCCACGATGGCCATGCAGAGACCTTAGAGCAAGCGATCTTTGATATGGGTAAGTATCAAGTTGGTGTCGAAATGAGTGATGAGGAAGTCGACGCTATCAAGGCATTCCTCAAGACGCTGACTGGCGAATACAAAGGAAACAACCTTAGCCCTAAAGCTCAGCAACAAAGCTAATTGATGCCAATCGAAGTGGTTCGATATCACCGATAAACTCAAGCCAATAGATTCTTTCTATTGGCTTTTTCGTTAGTCAGGCTCAATTGGTTTTGCAGAGAAGTTAGCGTAGTATGAACAAAGGATGGTTTGATAAGCAATACATGGAGTAACGATGAAGAAAGTACTGGTTTTAGGCGCTTCTGGATATGTTGGTTCACAGCTGCTTCCTCTGCTGCTAGAACAAGGTTATCAAGTAACCGCTGCAGCAAGGCACATCGACTACTTAAAAGCGCGAACCGAGCTTCATGAGAATTTATCACTCGAATATCTCGACCTGGCTGACCAAGCAGCAACACAAGCTTTGGTTCCCGACTTTGATCTTATTTTCTTCCTTGTCCACGGGATGGCTGAAGGCCACGACTTCATTGATTACGAGTTAAACCTTGCTCGCAACTTTGTCTCTGCACTTGGTCCTAAAAACCAGCACGTTATCTACCTGAGCTCACTTCAGCCTCAAACCGGCGATTCTGAGCACCTTAAAGCGAGAAAGAAAACCGGTGAGCTCCTTCGAAAAGGATCGGTTCCCGTTACTGAGCTTCGAGCTGGCGTCATCATTGGCCCTGGTTCAGCTGCCTTTGAGATAATGCGAGACTTCGTTTACAACCTACCAATCATGATTGCGCCGAAATGGGTCGACTCAAAAGCTAACCCTATCGCATTGAAAAACCTCAATCACTACTTGTTAAAGCTCGCGCAAGATACCCCAAGCGACAATCAGACCTTTGAGGTTGGTGGTCCAGATATCGTCTCTTATCGCAATCAATTCGCGCATATCGCCAAAACTGCCGATCGTCCACTTAGGTTGTGGGCGACTTCCCTACTCACGCCTAAAATCGCCTCTTATTGGCTTGGCGTGGTGACCTCTGTCCCTTCTAACATAGGGAGAGCATTACTTGCGGGTTTAAAGCATGACTTCATAGCTAACTCGACTACCATCCAAGAAAAATATCCGCAAAAACTCGTGTCGTTCGAGAGCATGGTTGAACAAGCGATTCATGCTGAGGGTAACTTCGTAAAAAGTAATGTGTGGGGCTTTGATAAAACCGCCTTTAAACGCTGGCAAGCGGGATACGGTTACTACCCGAAGAAGACAGGTGCAAGTATCACGTCGACTGCCTCACTAGAATCGCTTTGGCACGTAGCTCAACAGATTGGAAGCCCTAAACAGGGTTACTTCTTCGCTAACGCTTTATGGCGCACAAGAGAGTGGTTAGATCTCCTCTTTGGTGGCGGAGTACCCGTGCGACAAATGCCAGAAGGGCCAAAACTAAAAGTAGGCGACAAAATTGACTCATGGAAAGTAATTCGCTGTGAAGAGAACCAATTCCTATCGCTGCTATTTGGGATGAAAGGTCCGGGCTTAGGGCGATTGGAAATCACGGTTTCTGATAACGGAGACACACGCGAATTAAACATTACCGCTTGGTGGCATCCGAAAGGCTTTCTAGGGTTACTGTATTGGTTCGCAATGATGCCAGCTCATCTATTTATCTTTAAAGGCATGGTGAAAGCGATAGAGAAGCAAGCTAAAAAATAGATGAGAGATGCGAGTAACGAGATGCGAAAAGACTAGGAGCAGATGAGGGATTCGAGTAACGGGATGCGAAAAGATTAAAAGCAGATACGGGATTCGAGTAACGAGATTCGAAAAGATTAAAAGCAGATGCGGGATTCGGGTAGCGGGATGCGAAAAGATTAAAAGCAGATACGGGATTCGGGTAACGAGATGCGGAAAAATTAAAAGCAGATGCGGGATTCGGGTAACGAGATACGAAAAGATTAAAAGCAGATGTGGGATTCTAGTGGCGACTGGCGCTATGAGAAGCAAAAAAAGAGCGGATAAATCCGCTCTTCGTATCTCTAATCTCGCATCTCGTATCTATCCATTAACCAACAAAGCTAATTGGGATCTCAGCCAATTGGTTGCCTTGGTTAGCAGGGTATACGATGTATTCTCCGTGATACTTCACGGCAGACTTGTAGTCAGTCACTTTATGAAGCATGAAGCCTGCTTCCATCGCCGCTTGGATAAACTCAGCGTGGTTACCACGAACAAACCAGTTCATCGGCTTAACCATCAACTCACCGTCGAAAGAGTCATCACACTGCTTACCACATAGCGCGAATGAGTGCTCACCATCGGTAAAGAACTGAATTTTGCCACCCGTGGTTAGCTCATCTTCGCTCGATACACTCCAGCCCATCTCATACATTTTGTCCATAAAGGCTTCAACGTCACTGTCTTTGAGTGCTTTAGGCTCTTCGCCTTCAGGGAAGAACTGAGCGTAAAACGCTGAGATTCGCTTAAACGTAAAGGTTAAATCAGAGTTGTTGCCCTTTGAACGCCCCTGCTTTTGCCAGCGAACCAAATCAGGCACAACAACACGATCATACGCTTGTGCTTTGATTGCTTTAGTTACCCAGCGAACAAGGTATAGGTTGTTTGCGATAGGTGCGTCAATCGCTTTGCCTGACTTGTGTAGCGCGTAAAGCTCACCAAGTGCGGTGTTCACAAGCTTCTGAATTTCAATATAGTATTTTGACATTATGCCTTCTTTCCTAATGTCCAATATAGTAATGCTGACAGTATTGCACATGCTGCCATCACCATAGCCATTGGTCCCGCAGTATCACTTGGTAGCATTGCGACAATTGCCCCAACCACAGAACCAGTACCAAATCTTAATGTGCCCGCGAGTGATGATGCCGTACCAGCCATATTCGGGTACCCACTGAGTAGCAGCGCCATTGAGTTACTACCAATGGTAGACAGTGTGCCGATAAACAGCATCACGAATGGCACAATGCCCCACAGGCCGATATCTAATGACCAGCCGACCAACAAACCTAAACCAGCGAACAGCTGAATGGTTAAACCCACTCGAAGCATCGCGTGAGAGCCGACTTTCTTCACAATTCGGCCATTAATGCTCGTCATCAAGATCATTGCAACGATGTTCAAGCCAAACAGGTAACCAAATAGGTCTGGGCGAACACCGTAGATGTCGATGTAAACAAACGAACCAGCGGTTAAGAATGCAAACATTCCCGAAAATGAAAATGCACCTGAAAAAATCAGTCCCATTGCCGTTGGGTTCTTACATAAACGAGCGTAGTTACGAATCGTCGTTTTGAAACGCAAAGGCTGTCGATTTTCTACCGGTAACGTCTCAGGGATCTTCATCGATACCGCTAGAATGACGATCACAGCAAAGATAGCCAGTACCCAGAAAATTGAGCGCCAACCAAACCACAATGCCAAGTAACCACCGATCATTGGTGCGATAAGTGGTGCAACCGTCATAACCAAGGTTACGAAAGACATGGTTCTCGCAAAATCTTCACGATCAAACATGTCACGAACAACCGCTTGGATGATTACAGCTGCCGCTGCGCCTGCAAAACCTTGTGCAGTACGAACGTAAGTCAGCGCTTCAATGCCGTGGGTTGTCGCACTCACCACAGAAGCAACAGCAAACAGGAACACACCAATCAAGAGCACAGGCTTGCGTCCATAGCTATCAGCTAATGGGCCATGCAGCAGCTGACCCAACGCAAAACCTGCGGTATAAGCTGTTAGCGTTATCTGTACTTCACCCGCCGTTACACCAAGATCTTTGGCAATGGTCGGCATCGCCGGCAAATACATATCGATAGCAAGTGGCGTTAGTGCACCAATTGCACCGAGAATCAAAAACAGCATTAAGCCTAATTGAGGAGTTTCAGGTTGGGAGCTTGGGCTCTGTGTGGTAGATGTCTGCATGGTTCTCCGAATGTTCAACTGATAGAGCTAGGGACCTACGTGAGCACGCAAGTCAAAAGATTGGCTGAGACTTTCCTAGTACCAGTCAACATCATCAGCCGACGCTATCCTTGGTCGGCTTTGCAACGAGAGCGCTATAAATTAATAGCTAAGGGTTACTTCCAGATAGAGTCGACTTCTTCTTGAGTTAGGTAACGGTATTCACCTAATTCTAAAGATTCGTCCATCTCGATTTCGCCAATACGTTCACGGTGCAGTGCTTCTACCTTGTTACCAAGTGCAGCAAACATACGTTTTACTTGGTGGTATTTGCCTTCGTGAATCGTTAGTAGCACTTCGCGTTCTGCACGAACTTCAAGATGTGCAGGAAGTGTTAGGCCATCTTCGCTCTTAAGCTGGATGCCCTCTTTGAATTTTTCAACGTAGTCTGGTTCTACTGGATCAACCAACCACACGCGGTACATTTTTTCACACTTGTGTTTTGGCGCAGTAATACGGTGAGACCATTTGCCGTCATCCGTAATCAGAACAAGACCTGTAGTATCAACATCTAGACGACCTGCAAAGTGCAACTTGTCCATTTTGATTTCATCAAGCAATTCAAATGCGGTGCGATTTGAGCCATCTTCATGCGAACAAACAAACCCTTCTGGCTTGTACAACATGATGTAACGTGGGCCATGAACATTCAGCTCATTACCTTGCCACTCCACGACACACTGCTCAGTTACTCTAACTGAACCGCTTTTTTGCATGACATCATTCACTGTCACAGTCTTTGTTTTTAATAAGTGTGTTGCTTCTTTTCGAGTAATGCCTAGTGCATCGCACAGAAATTTATCTAAACGCATGAATACCTCAACTAATCTAAGTCGGGTATTATAGTCACCTTTGCTCAATTAGTTGAGCTATTTCACACTATTTGTTCTCCATTTTACAAGACGCGATATGTATACACTCCGCCCATACCAAGCAGACTCAGTAAAATCAGTCATTCACTACTTCAGAAAACACCAAACACCGGCTGTTCTCGTGCTACCAACAGGGGCTGGGAAAAGTTTGGTCATCGCTGAGCTGGCAAGGCTTGCCAAGGGGCGTGTATTGGTACTTGCTCACGTCAAAGAGTTGGTTGAGCAAAACCATGAAAAGTATGAAGGTTATGGGTTAAAAGGCTCTATCTTCTCGGCTGGTTTAGGCCGTAAAGAGACCGACCAACAAGTAGTATTCGCGTCGGTTCAATCTGTGGTTCGCAACCTTGATTCATTCTCTAATCAATTTTCGCTATTGGTTATCGACGAATGCCACCGCGTGCCTGACGAAAAGACCAGTAGCTATCAGAAAGTGATCACTCACTTACGCGAGAATAATTCCGGAATCAAAGTGCTTGGCTTAACGGCAACGCCGTACCGCCTTGGTATGGGCTGGATTTATCAATATCACACTCGCGGCCAAGTACGTTCGGACGAACCACGCTTCTTCCGCGACTGCATCTTTGAACTACCCATTCGTTACTTGCTTGATGAAGGCTTCTTAACTCCTGCCCGCATGATAGATGCACCAGTATTGAGCTATGACTTCTCACAATTAAAACCCGCAAGTACAGGTCGATACAAAGAAGCTGAGCTTGATATGGTGATCGAACAATCAAAACGAGCTACACCGCAGATTGTCGACCAGATCATTCATCTCGCCCAAGACAAACTTGGTATCATGGTGTTTGCAGCCACCGTTCGACACGCTCAAGAGATCCTTGGCTTATTACCCGAAGGCGAAGCTGCGATTGTGATTGGTGATACGCCAACAGTTGAACGCGACCAAATCATCAATGACTTTAAAGAACGTAAGATCAAATTCTTGGTCAACGTATCGGTATTAACCACGGGCTTTGATGCGCCTCACGTGGATTTAATCGCGATACTTCGCCCAACAGAATCCATCAGTTTGTACCAACAGATCGTTGGTCGTGGCTTGCGTTTGTCTCCGGGTAAAAAAGAGTGTTTGGTGCTCGACTATGCGGGCAACAGCTATGACCTTTACCAGCCAGAAGTCGGTGATCCTAAACCGGATTCAGACAGTGAAATCATCACCATCCCTTGCCCGGCTTGCGGCTTCAATAACAACTTTTGGGGCAAACTAGACAGCAACGGCTTCTTACTTGAACACTTTGGCCGCAAATGCCAAGGCTACTTTACCGATGAAGACACGGGCGAACGCGAGCATTGTAACTATCGCTTCCGTGCCAAATATTGTGGTGAGTGCGGCGCCGACAACGACATTGCCGCGCGTATTTGTCATGAGTGTGACGCTACCTTGGTAGACCCAGACAAAAAGCTCAAAGAGGCACTCAATCTAAAAGATGCTTTGGTATTTGAGTGTTTAGAAATGGTCCTTAATGTACTCAAGGATGATAAAGGCAAGTCGCAGCTTAAAGTCACCTATCGCGGTGAAAACCAAGCGCAAGTGCATGAGTTTTGGTCATTGACCACCAAGAAGCAAAAGCAAAACTTTAAAGACCAGTTTGTTCGCCCGCACCTTGCGGATAGGCACAGGCCTTTTGAGGAAGCGTCGCCATCGAAAGTGGTTGCTCACCAACATAGATTCCGCCCGCCACAATTCGTGATTGCACGTAAAGTTGGACGCTTTTGGAAAATGAGAGACAAGATATTCGAAGACGAACTACAGCAGCGTTAAGGTTAAGTATTACGTTCTTAACACTTGGTGGTTAGTCTGGCGTATTAAAGCATTCGCCATTTAAGCGTTAATTTTTTCGGTATCAAATTCTCATTATTAATCAGGTTCACTTTCTGTTCAGAATTACTTTTTTATACTGAACGCTATCAACCTTCTCTAGGATTCGCTATGTTTAGTAAAGCTATGATTTCTTTGTTTTCTATAAGCTTAGGCTTATTCGTTTCTGCTGGCGCATGGGCTGACTCACATCATAATGGTCACGACCTAGTACAAGACGTCCACAAAGCAGGAACCCGTATCGAATTCGAAGAAGATCAAGACGAAGTCTATGAAGCGGTTCGAGAAGGCTATATTCGCCCTTTCTCTGAAATGTATGCCGCAGTAGAAAACGATCTTCATGGCCGAATCATTAAAGTCGAGCTAGAAGAAGATGATGATATTTGGGTGTATGAGCTAAAAATTAACTTCCAAAACAACATCATCAAAGTTGAATACAACGCCGAAACGTTGGACATGCTAAAAATTGAAGGCCGCAACTTTAAAAACGCAATTAAACACGGCGACTAATTAAGCACGACGAATAATCCAGCACAACGCAGAATCATTACAAGAATTAAGAAGAACAATTATGAAAATTTTAGTCGTTGAAGACGAACCTCGTTTGGGCCAACAAATTATTGAAACACTTGAGGGAGCCGACTGGGTTCCAGAACTTTCTCAAGATGGTATTGATGCACTCTACCGTGCTACCTCAGAAGAGTGGGACGCGATTGTTCTCGATTTAGGACTTCCTAAGCTTGATGGCCTGACCGTTTTAAAAGGCATTCGAGACGAAAACATTAACACGCCAGTGATTATCTTAAGTGCTCGTGACACGCTAACCCAGCGTGTTGAAGGCTTAAACGCAGGCGCAGATGATTACCTGACTAAACCATTCGAAATGGTTGAGCTGATTGCCCGTATCCGTGCTCAACTGCGCCGAGCATCAGGCAGCGCAGCACCAGTACTTCAGATTGGCGATTTAAGCCTAGACACTCGCAGCTCTAAAGTACTGTGGCAAGGCCAAGCCGTAAGCCTAACCGCACTGGAATATAAGGTTGTCGCGTATTTCATGCATAACCAAAACAAGGTTATCTCGCGTACAGAGTTGGTTGAACACATCTACAAACAAGACTTCGACCGCGACTCAAACACGGTTGAGGTGTTCATTGGTCGTATCCGTAAGAAAATCGCACCGAAGATCATCAAAACCGTACGTGGTCTTGGCTACCAATTGAATGCTGAATAGCGCCCTATCTAATTACACTAGAAGCAATCGTCAACGAGACTCAGTGTAATAGCCAATTAAATGGACAGCCTGTTCTGATCATCGAAATACAATCAAATAACGGTGAGCAAAGGCAGGCTGGAAATGCATGAACCTAAAAAAACGAACTCTTAAAAACATCAGTCTAAAAAGCCGCTTGCTCCTCGCTGCGGCTTTTTGGCTTGGTGCGATGATATTAGCGGCAGGTGTCGGCATACCGAAACTGGTAAACGACTACTTGGTCGATGATATGAAGCAGCAGCTTTCCCTAACCATGGATGAGCTGACCGCGAACATTGAAACCAATGACAATGGTAACCTAATCATGGCGGAGCGCCTGTCTGACCCTAGGTTTAACCAACCTTACAGCGGTATTTATTGGCGTGCCTCGACCCAAGATCAAATCATTCGTTCTCGCTCTCTATGGGACAAAGACCTCACCATCAAGCGTTCTCCTATTCACACTTCCGTGAAAGGGCCTGAAAAAGAGAAACTGATTTATATCGAGCAAGATATCTACCTTCCTTCACTCAGCGATCCTATCACCATCACAATCGGTATTGATGAAGATCCTTTAGAGTCGACGCTGGCAGAACTAACAGGCCAAGTATGGTTGATCCTGATGTTGTTGTTTGTCGGCGTTCTGATGTTAATTGGTATTCAAGTGAGCTGGTCTCTATTACCTCTTAGTAAGATGCAGCGTGAGTTGGTAATGCTGAGAAAGGGTGAGCAGCAAGGGCTAAGCGATAACTACCCGAAAGAAGTTTCTCCATTGGTATCTGACCTCAATGCCCTACTCTTTCATTACCAAGAATTACTGGAGCGTGCTCGTAACCACGCCGGTAACCTATCTCATGCATTAAAAACACCTCTGTCGGTGATGAAAAATGAAATAGAAATGCTGCCTGACAACGAGAAGAAACTGTTACAGCAACCCATTCAGCAGATTCAAAGCCAGATAGATTACCACCTTGGTCGTGCTCGTATGGCAGGTGCAATGAACATCCTTTCGGTGAAGTCGTCGCCTTGTGAACGTGTTGAAGCGATCTCGATGGCGTTTGATAAAGTTTATGCCGCCAATGAAGTCACTATGATCAATGAGCTGGACTCTGAACTTGAGGTCGCTGTAGAAAAAACTGACCTAGATGAGATGGTCGGTAACCTACTCGAAAATAGTTATAAGTGGGCGGGCAGTATTATTCGCGTTCACGCTAATGAACTGGCCGATGGCAATGTCGAATTGATTATTGAAGACGACGGACAAGGTATCCCTGAAGAAAAGCTCGAACAGGTGACCAAACGAGGCGTAAGGTTGGATGAAACGACTCCTGGTACCGGTCTAGGCCTGAATATTGTGAATGAAATGGCACACAGTTACCGCGGGAACTTAACGCTAAGCAAAAGCTCAATGGGCGGCTTGAAAGCCTCTCTTGTTCTAAAGGTATCTCAGGCCTCTTAAGACGACCACTTTCGAACAGCCGCTATACCTTTAATAAAAATAAGGAGTTTACGCATCACGCATAAACTCCTTTTTGATCCTGTGCCTTTTTTACTCTGCAAATTTAAGCCATCGAATGTAAACCAATGACATTGCCTTCGGTATCAATAACCACGCTGATGAAGCCATGCTGCCCAATCGCCATTTTAGGTACTTGTAGAACACCACCATTCGCAGCCGCTAAGCTTGCTTCTGTGGCACAGTCCTCACAAGAGAAATACACCATAGTGCTGTTGCCCCCAGCCTTAACATCAGGCATCGAACACAAAGCCCCTGTGGCCCCGTATTTGTCCATATCACTAGGAAACACCCACATTTCAATATCGATGCCCGTTTCATTATCTAACTTCTCTAGCGCCACTTTAAACACGGCTTCGTAAAACGATTTGGCTCTCACCATATCGTCGACATAGATTTCAAACCAACCGACCGGATTCATTTGCATACTTTGTCCTTAGCTTTCGCCCTTGTTCACCCTTAATTAGAATAGACAAGGTTGACACTATTAGAACGATAGAATCGCTCAAGATAGGGTCGGTTTTAACAAGCAGAAATAACAAAACCTTGTTTGATTGATATTCAAACAAGGTTCGTATTTATCGGGAGGTGAGGTGGAGAGCGTCTTAAAGGCGCACTTTATATATCATTCACCGCAACATCTAAGGTTTGTGAATCATCACCGTATGTCGTTGAACCAATAACCAAGATCTTTCCGTCTGTGTAGTAGTCATGTTGATCATTCATTACTTCAGCATTCGCGAGAGGCAAGTTGACCAGTTCGATACTTGGGTAATTGGATTTAATTTGCTGCGCCAACCGATCGCGCTCTTCATCAACATTCGGATCTATTTTATGGAGTATGGTGACAATGCCAGAATACGGTGTCACTTTTAGACCGTCGTCGTAACTGATCGCTCCTAACCACTTTGTTTGATTGCTGTTTCTGTCTAACCCCGCATTCCACCAGCGAATATGGCTTCTCTTCATCAGGTTGCCAGGCAATTGAAAGGCCATATCTTGTGGTTGATTTCGCCAATATAAGTCAGATACAGGCGGTGTTTTATCTTTTAGGAGAGTAAGGTAGTTCGACCACTCAATATCATTTCGAGAGAACGTTTGATTTTCTATCCAGCCCAACTGGTTCATGAGTTCACGAGGCGATTCTCCGACATAAACAACATTAATCGCTTGCGCATCATAGATTGGAGAAAGCCCAGGAAACGCTTTGTAAGTCACGTGTTGTAAGTCGACAGAGTTCATCGGTGCCGATGTTTGTTGATTTTGAAAGTCATCAGCTTTCCAGAAGAAATGGGCATAATTTGCGTAACACAGCCAAGCCACTAAAAACGCGCTGGTTTTTAAGGTCAACTTACGCCATTTAAGTTTGTTGCCCACAACAACAAAAATGGTCACTGCAACTAAGCCAATCAGTAAGCTTTGGTGCTCGCTTAGGAAAACCTTAACCGCACCCAATAAAGGAAACTGTTCGACACCATGTGCCAACAACATACCCCAAGCAATAAATTGCCCACCGCCAAGCAATAAGCCTATCGAAGACAACAGCGTAAAACTGTGCCACTTAACGCGATGAGAACCTGCAATAACAGGAACAACCCAAGCAATAGGACCCAAAAGGCGTGCCGCGACTATGATGAATGTGCCCTTTTTCGCAATGAGATAACGACACCGTGCGATCACTCTTCTGGTTTTTGGTCGGAATTGAATAAGCTTCTTTTGGGCTGTTCTGCCCCACTTTAAGCCAATGAAGTAACTCAGTTGATCCCCAACGAAACCACCTAACATTACAAACACCAACGCCATCCATGCACCTGAATACAGTTGAAAGCCCGCAGCGATAAAAAACGGCTCTCCCGGTACAAATAGGTTTGGGCCAATGAGAGCATCACCTAATGCTCCCAGAAACAGCCCTAGTCCATCAAACATAACAACCTCAATGCTTACTGTTCTTTGTAGTGACCAAACTTGTAGTTCATTTCGTTGTTACGCATTTCGCCTTTAAAGAAGCGTCTTACATTGGCTTTAAGGTAAGTTGAACCCGTCTTCAAAACACCATCTTGGTCTAATCGACGTGGGTCAAAACCGAAAGTCATATTTAGGAATCTAAATCGCCATGTTTTGCTCGCTCGTTTTACGTAATCACAGTCCTCACACAGGACAATCTCTTCATCGAAACCACCGATCTCTTCATGCGCTCGTTTGGTTGAGAAAATACACGCGCCAATCGCGGTCGGGAAAAAGAACTGAGTCGCAAATAAGCCCGTATTAAACAGCCCATAACCGAATTTATGAACCAGTGGCAATCCTTTTGAACTCATGTATACGCCAGCAACTTCAAGCTTGTTTTCTTCTAACTCATAAAGCGCCTTTGCAAGGAAGTTACGAGGCAGGCTTACGTCGGCATCCAAGAAAAGGATTCTGTTGTATTGCGCCAAAGCAGCACCGGTGTTTCGACCAAGGCTAACACCGCGTTCTTGCATATGGTGGACTGTCAGTTTTGGCAATGCACTTTCATAGGCTTGTGCGACTTCTCGGGTGTTATCTTCACTGTTTGAGTCGACAACGATCACTTCGAACTCTTGATGGGTTTGCACGCTCAACTCTTCCATTAAGCGGCTAATGCGTTTCTCTTCGTTTAACGTAATAACGACAATACTTACTGGTTCCATGTTTTCACCTATTCATTCTGCTGATTAATTAACACTAAGGTTACCTAACCAAGCATTAACCAAGCCTTAGGCGAACATTCATTTTCCGTTCATTAACTTGATGATTTCGCGACGATATAAACAGGGCAAAAGAACAAGACAGAAGAGCAAAGAAAGCGATAAAATAGGGTTAGCGAGCGTTTTATCTACAAACGAGCCAAATATCGAAGGAAATTCACTTTGTGATAGACTTCTTACTTGCTCATATTCAAATGTGATGTTAGTATCCGCGCTCGCTTAAGCATGAACTCGTTTCTGCCTAAGCATTACCACATACTCAAGGTCGCATTGAGGTGTGAAGTTAATTTTTACTAATTTGAGAGTAAAACTATGAAATTTGAAGCAGTAGTACGTACTGAACTAGGTAAAGGTGCGAGCCGCCGCCTACGTCACGCTGGTAAATTCCCAGCTGTAATCTACGGTGGTGAAGCAGCAGCTGTATCTATCGAACTTAATCACGACGAAGTGATCAACCAAATGGACAAGCCTGAGTTCTACGAAGCAATCACTCTACTGATTGACGGCGCAGAAGTTAAGGTTAAGCCACAAGACGTTCAACGTCACGCTTACAAGCCAAAAGTTGAGCACATGGACTTCATCCGCATCTAATTCCCTACCAAGGAATAAGATTGGATTAATCCAGCCTTCTGCATAGAAAAGATAATCGACCTTACCAATCGAGAAATCTAAAAATTCGAAACCCCGATGCTACCAACATCGGGGTTTCACCGTTTTTGAGCTCTTAAAAACGTCATACAGCCTCTTAACACCGCTGTTTTAGAGAAACATCCCCACCCGCCCGACTTCTTTCAAAGCAACACCATCAGCACTGATACCTACAGGCGCCGAATTCAGTGGGTACCACGCGATGCTGTCTGCTTCTTGTGCTGTGATTTCACCTTCCCATTGGGTTACCACAAAATAATGGATCAGCTGTAACTCTTTTGTTGGGTGGTAGAGCGAACATAAGAATGTGTATTCAGTTGGAGTCACGTTTAGCTCTTCGTTAAGCTCTCGAAACAATGCTTGAATTTGATTTTCACCCTGCTCTATATGACCACCAGGTATTGTTATTAAGCCGGGATCAGTGTCCTTAGAATCGCTGCGCTTTTCTAACAATACTTGTGATTCATTGATCAAGATAAAAGAGACACACTCACGGACATCCATCGATTTTTCCTTAGGCCGAAGTTTAGATAATTAGACTTTCTTTACGACAACAGAGCCTGCAATGAAATCATGAATCGCTCTGCGTTTATGATTAAATAGCATGGAGATGAACTCTAAAAGAACCCAACCGATCATTGCGTACCCAACAAAAATAAAGGCTCGGCCTTGCTCTAAACTTTCCCAAGTCTGGCCGTAGAAAGACAGTTGCGCGTAAGCATAGAGACTAAAGGGGATAAGCATGATTGGGACAATATCTCTCATACAAGACTGTTTGAGGGTTAAGTTTCGACTTTCAGATACATCCACTACTTTCACTCGAGTAACCATCTTACCGATTGTTTGCCCAAATTTAGCATGCATGCCAACGTAGTAAGTGACACCAATTAGTGAATTCACCACTCCCCAAGCAAAAACACCACCCGAGCTGATCACGCCAGAAAGTACGTAGTTGTCTATCCACTCCAAAGGTAAAAATACGATTGAATCTATCCAGATAGCAAAGAAGCGTCTCCAGAAATTAGAATACTTATTGGCATACATTTTTGTTCCTTGGTCTCTATTGGCAATAAAGCACAGACCCTACAACACATCAGCTTTTAATACATTCAACTAGCTATGATTTATAAAACAAATGCGAAGCAGTATGCATACGTCGATAATTTACCCCACCGATTTTCAGGCTCACTAACGCTCACGACAAGTTCTTGCTTAGTCTTTCATACAACTCCAAGGCTTCAACTTTAGAGGTTAATTGCCCGAGAGCGTATTGATGTGCTAATTCAATATCGCCACTTTGGTCTGGATAATAACGCTTGGCTACAGCAGTACACTGGCTCAGGTTGGTGTACCAGCTGCCATCTTTCTCAGCGACAAAGTAGTACGCCGCCCGCACTAACTTCTTGCCAATAACCTTAGCGACATCCGCATCGGTCATTGTTTTAAAGGCCAGACCCATTTGCTCAAGAAAAGTAGACGAGTCACCATTAAGCGCTTGGGCTATTTCACGACTAGGTTTGTAACGTTGAAAATCAATAGATAAATCATTACCCCAAATACAACAGCAACAGTGCTTGAGCCAAAACTGCCAATGGAATTTTTCTTGTGTTTGCAGAACTTCTGAAAGTGAGCCCGGGTCGATATCAAGCTTACTGACTTGGGGATATGCTTTAGGAATGGTGTCAGAAAGGTGCTGAAATAGTCGCTTCTCTTTTTGACCAATAGGTGTATTGAGTACGATAGAAACATCCAAATCCGAGTGACCAACAACCGCCGTTCCTCTCGGCACACTTCCGTATAGGTAGATACCATCAATTTGATTCGGAAGGCCAGTTAACAACAAATCAATAACGGCACTCACAACCTCTTGGAATTCGGGAACGATGTTCTTAGGAGAGTATAGGTTTTCGATGAATCCGTCTTTGTCGAGACCTCTAGTTTGATTCAGCATGCCACTTTCCAGCTATATTAAGATCCGTTTCACAGCCCGAGATAGTACATAGAACAATGCCACTCTCTTTTGAGTTTGCACTGATCACGAGCTCTCCTTGCGAACTCCAAACCGAGCTCTTGCCACACGTTTCCCAACCTCCCGTCACAGAGATATGGTTACTCAGTAATACTGGTATACCGTGTTCCGACGCAATTCCAGATAAGATTTTAGAATCCGGGACAAAGCCATTCTCGGAGATTAAAGCGCTCGCTAAATAGACATCAGCACCTAGATTCTTGGCTCGTCGAGAGTGATCCGCCTCTATGAAGTCAGCACATATTGCTAGCGCGATTTTATGCCCGTTGACATCAAATACATAATCAACGTTGCCAGCAGAGCAGAATTCACTCTCACCATCATGCAGGTGCTGTTTAGAGTAGAACTCAACTCTACCATCGGGAAAGCAAACAACGGCGCCTATGGCGGGGTGGGATAAGCCTGGAACTCGCAGGGGACAACCAGCCACAATAATCATCTCATTTTGAACCGAAGCTCGGGAGAGTTCTTCAAAATTTGATGGATCAAGAGACAACGCAAGTTCTTCCGCCAAATCAAGCTCATAGCCGGTTAATGATAGCTCGGGGAAAACAACCACATCCGCATTGTACTTTGACGATTGCTCTATCATTTTTAGATGTTGCTTAAGGTTTTCTCTCCAGTTGCCTCTCACGACAGGAATTTGGGCCAAACTGATAGTGACACTCATTTCAAACTTCTCCAAAAAACAAAAATTGCTACACAAATATCTACATAGCTAAATGCGGTTTACGTTAGGGGGACTGTGGTTATAATTTGGCTTCAAACAACGCTAATCAAAGCGACATCAACTCTCGCTTAATGTCATTATCCAACTTTTCAATCGCGTAACGAAAAGCCACTCTTGGTATTGAGGCATGTTTGGCATTCAGATAACCAATAACCTGTTGAGGCTCTTTTTGACTGAGTACTTTAAGCATCCAACCATAGCCTTTCTGTACTAAGTCATGCTTATCTTCGAGCAATAGATCCGCCACGCGAAACGGATCCAACGCAGCGCAACGATTCTTATTGATAAGATAAATTAAAACGACCGCAGCGGCCCTGCGTACAGCGAAATTCGAATGCTCGACCCATTTTGTGGTGAGATTGAACAAGTCATTGTATTGAGACAGTAACTCCCCAAAAGCATGAGTACAAAAGTCGTCACAATCGTTCCAGTCTGTGACGAACTCTTTTAACCAACGCTCAAAAACAGGAAACGTGTCTCTTGAATATTGTTTTCTTACTCTAAAAGCCCAATCGTACGCGATAACTCCTAGCGCCCAGTCTCTTTGCTCCAATAATTGAGTACACAGAGACAACACACTAGAAATATCTTTGTCTTCAAGAGTCTTAAAAATCTGAGCCGAAATGGAACGAACCTGAGCTGTTTTGATATCCACTTTCGGATAACCCACTTCTGAAAGATGCTGCTTTACCGTTTCGACCATACTCACTAAAACAAACTCCTTGTCTATCTAAATTCAATATTGAAGTGAGATATCCGGCCCTTAAGTTATTTCTCGATTGGGTTTTATAAAATAAAGCCATGTAAATCACAACATTCATTATTGGTTAATAAAATCACCTCTGCAATATAGAAATTTCCTTTGGCAATAGTCACTTATGGTGCATACTTGCCGCCGTCAAAAGAGGTGCATAATGAAAAAGAACGGTTTTACAATTATTGAGCTCATTGTCGTTATTGTGATTCTTGGAATAATCGCCGTTACGGCAGCGCCCAGGTTCCTGAGTGTGAGTACAGATTCGCATATTGCAGCCGTGAAAGGTACTGGCGCTGCTTTCAAAGCAGGTGTCGATCTTGCCTATTCAAAAAATTTGACCTTAAACGGTGGCGGTCCATCTACGAACATCCCTATCTATGATGACTCTGCCACTGGCCAGCTTGACTTCAATGAATGGGGATACCCAGTACAGCAATGGCCTTACGCAGAAGATTTTCCAAGGTTGGATAATCCGGAAGACTGTATTTCGGTATGGGGAGCTCTCCTGATTGATCCACCGAGCGTTTCTAGTTTCAACTCACCGACTGATACTGACTATATCGCTGAGTACATCCACACCGACCAATGCCGTTATCATTATCGAGTCGTACCGGGGATATCTATTTACTACAACTCGATGAATGGCGATGTCACCGTGGATGACGAACCAGACAGCTAAGCTCAAGTTTAATACTCAACGTGTTGGTACACACAAATAAACTTAGAGAATGCCAAGCATCAAGATTCAGCCATCCTAGAAATTAAGACAAGCACGTTTTGGCGAAAACCAGCGTGCTGTCTAACTCTCCAGAAGGTAAACGCCTAGCATTAGCTAAACGAGCTTCTTGCTGGTAGCCACATCGCTGCGCCACTGCCTGACTTTTCACATTCGTTGCTGCCATTTTTATCTCAACACGCTTTGCCCCTTAATCAAGAAAGGCAAACTCTTCAACGAGTTGAATCGCCTCGCTCACATAACCAAATCCCGTTTTCGAAGTTCGTAACCAATAACCGATTTCAAAACAAGGTATAGAGTCGTCTCGGACAATAAAACCAATGGCGCCGATGAACGCCTCAGTATTCTTTTCAATAATACTGAACCAAAACTCCCCCACAAAATTAGAGAAATTACTGGCAGCCTCTTGAGTATTGAGTTCAAGTTGTTGCCGAGTTAACGATTCAGAAACCCAAGGCAGGAATTCGGACAACTCAGCCATACATTCTTGAACAACGTTAAACATTTCATCAGTATGGATTAATGAAGGAGGCGTTAATTTAAGTCGTTCACTTTCCATTACTCTCACCTTCCCACTCTGAGCGAAGCATCGCTAATACAACGGTATCCCACCACTTATTTTTGAAGAATCGGTGCTCTTTAAAGCAAGCTTCTTGTCTCATCCCGAGTGACTTACACAATCTTATCGCCGCTAGATTTTCACCAATGGTTTCCGCATAAATTCGATGAACCCCTAACTCTGAAAACCCAAAACCAGCCAGAGCTTTGGCCGCTTCTATGGGTAGCCCTTTCCCCTGAATTTCTCTCGCAAAAAGCGCAGCCCATTGAAGCTTGCTGGTTATCTTCAAGGCGTAAACACACGGTTCCGATAAACTTCCCTGACTCTTTACTTTCCACAGCTAATTGATAGGACTGACGAGGATCTTCCTCAGCCTGTTCAACAAACAATTGGGTGAGTTGATGGTACTTACTAGGCTCACAATCAGTTTCATCATAGAAACGCTGATATTTGGCGTCCTGTGACATGGCCACAAACGCGCTTTTATCTTCAAGCGTCATATCTCGAAGAACTAATCGGTCAGTTTCTAGTTTGAACATCAAAATTCCTTTTTATCTGTCGCCTAAACTGTATGGCGTTACTGACAGTCAAGCCAATAACGAGCTACTGGACCAGGAGAAACTTTACCAAAAACTATTTTTTCAAACTTACCGCCATTTGCCTCAATGACTTTTCGTGAAGCTATATTGTCTTCGTCTGCGGTAATCAAAGCTTGTTTAATACCCAGAGAGCTCGCTTTTGGAATAGCGAATTTGAGCATTGCCTTGCCGTAACCAGAACCTCTCTTTGAGGGAGCAATATCGTAGCCAATGTGCCCCGCTTCAAGTGACAGAAACTCATTATCGATGCGATGACGAACACGAATGGCGCCGAGTATCTCTCCTTCATCACTCACTAACCAATAGTGATTACATGGCACGTAACCATCGGGTAAGTTAACGCCTCTAGCCTCATCATTTAACCATTCAATATAACGAGAAAAATCAAGAACACCGTCTTTGTAATAATCAGAGTTATCGATGTCGTGCTCCAAGAAGTCTTGATAATACACCTTAAAAGCGGACTCAAATTCTTTTGAGGGCGATACTAGTTTCATTGTTATCTATTCCTCTTACGACACAATTAAAGGAGCTTTCTAATTAGCAAGGTGAATCTGATAGGTTCCAATTTGACTGCGAGTAAGTATGAGTTCATCAAACCCATTTACGATCAAATCCGCTTGGTTCAATTCTTCTCTGGTATGGCTGGTTAATAGAGCGATCGTGAAACATCCTGCCTTCTTAGCAGATAGTACGCCAGATGGTGAATCTTCAACTGCAACACAATCTTCAGTTTTTGCGCCTAAAGCTTCTGCTGCTTTGAGGAAAGGATCCGGTGCTGGCTTACCTCGTACCACATCTTCAGCACAAATCATGACCTTTGGTAACGTAAAACCGGACGCTTCTAAGCTTGTTGTTGCGACGGCTCTTGGCCCACTCGTTGCGATTGACCAGCAATCCGGGCCTAATTTTGATAAAAAATCATGAGAATTTGGTATAGCCTTGGCGCGCTTCATCTCTTGGGTCGCAATAGCTTTAACTTTATTGACCTCAGTGACATTAGAGAATTCCATGCCAATACAGCTCAGTGTCTCTTCGATTTTTCGCCCGTGGATATACTCACTCATGGTTTCAAAACGAACACCAACAGTCTTGCACCATTTTTTCCAAATATTGTCGATAACCACTTGGGTATCAACCAGTGTTGCATCGACATCAAAAATAAACTTCTTACATTCAATCATGAACTCTAAAACCTATGAAAAACACTTTGATACAGTATTGATATGAGCAGATAACACACATTAAGACGCCATGACTTTAATACCAAACAGCGTAAACAAGCCACCGGTTACATAATCCATGACACTTGAGATACGTGCATAAACACTTTTCGCAGCTCGATGTGAAAACGCTGTCGCCAGAAACATATGCCAGCATAAGGTAATACCAGACATAGTCAGCATAATGGCGATAGCCATCGGGATAGTAATATTTTCAGGCATAGAGACACTAAACAAACTCACGACAAAGAACCCCGTTTTAGGGTTTAAGATGCTAGTGATGAACGCAGACATAAAGACTTTTCTACTTGAAGGCAGCATCGCTTCGCTAGTATTCAAACCTTCATCTAGCTGTTTGGCTTTTCGTGTTGAAAGGATCTGGCGCATACCCAAATACAACAAATAACTGCCACCAACGATCTTCATAACGCTAAACAGTGCCGGGAAATGGGAGAACAAAATAACCAAGCCAGTGCATCCAAACAGTGACCATAGCAATATGGACGTACTGACACCAAAAGCAGAATATTTTGCTAGCTTTCGGTTGTAGTGCAGCGCTGTGTTGATCGTCAATAGTACATTCGCGCCGGGCGTTGCGACTGCTAGCATCCAAATCAACGCAACGTGAAGAAGAACCAATAAATATTCCATTCGTCTCTACTCAATTCAATCAAGCTTTAGTAATGATATCGCACGCATTCACGGTTTTACGTCGCTTGATTCACAAAGTTAATGCGCTCGAACGTGGTGTGATGAGTGTCTTTCAACTCAGCATTAGAGTCCACATTTAGAACTAAAAAATGCCAAGCCATAAGATTCAACCAATCAATTTAAGATCCTACTCTCGACACTTTACTAAGCCATAAAGTTCCAGTAGTTGCCTGCCATCACTAGGCTTCCCTTCATAGGCACCAAACGCACTAGGGTAATAGATAGGCAATGCTGTCATCACAAACTGAGCCAATGAAAAATAGACACCAAAATTAATGACGTAAGAAGCTATGTAAGGGAGTTGATTGCTATTAACAAAATACAACGATAGACACAGGAGTAATGAGGTAAGTGGCCCCATAACTAGAGACCATGCTTGTAAGGATTTACTGCCCTGTTGAGTTATTGAGGCAAAGCCAACATTCATTGAAAAGCTTGAAATTGACAGTGTGAGATTGCCAATTTGAACAACCTTGGTCCTTTCGCTATTCCCGAGGGTCACCTCGACTTTGTGACCCGCAATAAGCTGAGGGATTGCATGACCCAATTCATGCAATAAGGTGGCGATAGGCATCACACACAAAAAGCCTATCGCTAATCCAATCAAACTATTCAATCTCAATCTCCCTATTTAGAACGATAGCCACTGATAGAAAGAGGTAAATGGTTGGCGGAAAACCTACTGCCGCTTATATTGTGTTGGACAATAACCTCTCGACACTTCAGAGCTACGAAGTTTTAAATGTTTTGTCGCACGACCTGCGACCCGAGCGCGCCACAATTTGAAGCTACCCGGCTTCATATGGCTGCGTATAAAACGAATCACCTGTGATTCATTTAAACCAAATTGAAGTTCTATTGCCTCAAATGGCGTTCGGTCTTCCCACGCCATTTCAATAATTCTTGATTCATTCTCTTTAGATAATTTCATTGTCTACTCATCCTTTAAAATCTGAGTAGAAGTACGCTCACTCTCACTTTTTAGATCAGGGTTTTACCACTGAGTCGATAAGGAATCATCAAAAAAAACAGATATTTGTCGCTATCCTCTCTCCAGCCACTCGCTACGCAGCAACCCATACTTCAACGAGTCATAATACTCGCCTTGGTAATATCGCACCTTTCTCAGCCTCGCCTCTTGCTGGAAACCTAGCTTCAAAGCGAGAGACATCATGCGCGGGTTACCTGACCAAGTCGTTAGCCCAACACGCTCAATCTGTTTGTTTTCGAATAAGTAAGTAATCCAGAGCGGTAGTGCCAATGCTGCGATCCCCTTCCCCCAATATTCAGAGTTATAAATGACTACGCCAGCTTCGAGCCAACGTGTCTCTTCACACTCCCAGTAGCAACTCACGGTTCCAACAGGTACACCGTCGACAACCACCAGCTGTAGGTCATCGCCCTCGAGCAGTCGTTTAAACGAATGCGCTTCAAAACTTTCTAATGACGGATGAGAATACGAAAAATAAGGGCCATTAAACTTAGTCCACTCATCATTTGAGATAACCAAAGCATAAATGGTAGCCAATTCGCTCGGCATTGCTGGTCTTATCGTTATGTCCATTCACTTTCCTTGTCCTATTTTCCCCAGTCCAAATAATCCTGAGTTTTCAGCTTTGGTTGTTCATCGTAGTTGAGTTTAAGCCCTTCAGAAAGTAAAAAGCTCGCCAATAATGACGAGCCTTGTTTAGGGGTGAACCATGCTAACTGCGAGGTCGCACTTAGCTTACAACTTGTTTTCGCAAATTCACTTCGACGCTTTTTAAGATCTTAAACTCTTCACGAGAACAACCTCGAGCTACAGATACCCAGTGATCACCAGTTTCGTCTGATCCTTTAAACTCTGCACGAAGCTCGTACTTTCGCCACGAAACAAAAGCCAAAATAAAGGTCATAGCGAGCATAGGTAACCCAAACTGAGGCACAAACGCCCAAGTTGCTGCAGATAGCATCAAGGCCAATGAAATGACGTTGATTGCGTTTTCTTTGATGCCCAATTGGCGAATTTCTAGCTGTTTGATTTTACGTAAGCTGTAAACATCCTTCTTGACTCGAAGTTCATCAGAACTCACTAGAAAGTCAGATGCCTTGTATGCTCTACGCAGCCTCAATAAATTCGCTAACCTATTGCGTGTTTGGTTCTTATTCATCGCCTTTCTCCATGTTATTTAAAGGTTAGTAAAAACTAATATAATCATGAAGTTATCGGTGAATTCTTATTTTATAAATCAAGAGAATGTAAAAAGCAAGGATATGAAATTAATAACACTTATAACAACACCAACAAAACATTCAAAATATGAATTAATAAAATTGAACTCTAGTTGCTGTTTGCACCGTGCGGAAAGTACTCATCAATTGATTCTTTCCGCTACTCATAATGAATACTCCCATTAATCAACACGCTTCATCTGTACTTTGTAACCAGTTATTTCAATTCATTTTGAACAAGAGAGTAGTCTGCTTAGAGTTTGCTGAAGCCACATCACATAAAGTGCTCACTGACATAGAATTCATCCGAATAGAAGCAGCCAGGTATCAACAATTTGAATGGCTCAATCATTCAATCTATTCATATCAGTGCAAGCTATTAATTAAGCAATTGATCTCATAAGGGCGGAGCTGTATGGTTACTTTACACACACTGTTGCCTAATGGAGATGACGATGGACGAACTACTAACGCACGCTATGGAACAGAAACAACGCACGGTCGTAACAAGCTTATTTGCAAAAAATGGGTTTAAAATCGCCGCGACAGATTTTGATGATGTGACCTTTGAACGCGAAACCGTTTTGGTCAATGTTAGATTCGACGCATCTTCTAATGTCGAATCCATTTCGGTTTTGAATGACTAAATATAATAAATTACGATAACAAGCAGGCAACATTGCTTTTAGCAAAGGCTACTAAAGCCTTACCTATTTTCATCGCGGCACGGATAAGAAAATAGAACTCCTAGATAGAGCTTGTTGCTTACTATTTCTTTTCCAAACCACTCAGTAGTGATAACCAAATCAATAACTAGCAATCCTATGAGCTTGGCTTATATTTGTTAATACCATTTCATAAAAATCGACGTGTTGCCTATGTTACTTACTCGATTAATCTACGTTAGTACGCTTTGTGAAAGCTGCGATGCTGAGGCTTTAGATGACATTCTTCAAATCTCACATGATAGAAATAAACAAAGCCATTTAACGGGGCTTCTTAGTCATAATGACAAGTATTTTCTGCAGTGTATTGAAGGTTCACGTAACGCGGTTAACCATACCTATAATCATATTCTGAATGATAAGCGGCACAAAAACGTCATGATTTTGTACTTCAAAGAGATTGATTGTAGGGAGTTTGGGGATTGGTCAATGGGCGATATTCCTCAATCGAGCCTAACCGAATTGGTGAACTTACAGTTTTCGACATCCAACCAATTCAATCCATATGAGATGTCTGGAGAAAGTGCTTATCAAATGCTTCTGGAATTGAAACAGAATTTGCCATCAGAATAAGTATTGTTTAATCACAGGTTCATGTCTCAATTTCTGGTGTGAAACGTTGAACTGGAATTTTGGGATTAAAGCGAGGTTACGAAAGGCTAGATCAACTTCTAGCCTTTCTTTTTAACTTACGTCTGGTTATGCACCCTTCAAGTACATTTTATAGTGCTTGATTCGCTTCAGGTGTCGGTATTGAGGACAGTGGGCCAAAAAAGCCTACGGCTTCTACCTGACTTTCATGCATGCCCAGTCGAGGGTCTTCTTCAAGTCTTCTTAATATGTAGTGCCCATCGTCGTTTTTCTTAATTTTGTAAACCATCAAAGTTTGGTGTGAACGTAGGAATGCATTTAAGTTATTAGGGTCACCTTCAACGACTTTATCAGTACGAACAGTCAAAAGATAAATCGTATCAAAGAAGGTGCCATAGTACCCCGTACCCACAGCATGCGTGCCATCATGATAAGCAGCCTGGGCTTTGAAGCGCCCATGCGAGCCTATCAAAGTGACCTCACGATCATCAAAGTGACTGTTGATTTCGAAGTCACTAAACATAGCATTCACCCATGGCACCAACAGCGGCAATACAAGTAAGCAAATAATGGACAGAATCTTTGTTTTTCTCGTTAATCCCATACTTTTATCCGCCCTTGGATCACCACTTGGTCAAACGTTTTCTTTATGTCGTCTTTTTGTAAAAGGCCTACCATATTTCCGTTCTTCTCAGAGACGTACACATGAGTCAAACCTCGGAAATAATTCTCTAGGTCACTTGCCACGACCTTGGCTGCAAATTCAGGGGTTAGGCCCTCTTCATAATCTCCATCTAATGAAAAAAAATAGAGAGAGTCTCCCAAGGAAGCATAGATGCCACGATGGACTCGATACACTTGCCCTTCATAACTGTGAATGGTTTTGTAAAAGCCTGACTTAGCATTCAGGATAATATCGTGCTCGTCGTCTTCAAAATGGGCGTAACCAGAAAAGTATGTACCTAAAGACAAAAACCACGGCACCAAAAACAACACCGCAATAAAGAGTCCAACTCGTAGAGTGAGGGATTTAAGGCTAACCACCAACACCTCCCCCAAAACATTCAAAGCATTCGAAAGCTTCACGATAGACAAAATAGAAAGTGATCAATCCAATAAACAATGCGATGGTGATCTCCCATACCACAGGCTTCTTACTCCAACGACGAAATACGTTAGATGTTGCAGGCTGTTCTTCTTGGATAGAGTTAATAGACGTATCTGTATGGTCTTCATCAGTTTGTAAAGTCGGCGCTTGAGTTAATTCTTTTTCAAGATCTAACTCGTTAACCTCCACGACATTGTCACTATTGGCGGCAGGCTCATCATGAACAATCTCGATGTTCAACGGATTGATGAATACATACCCTTCTCCGGGCAAGTTGTTCACTTCAAACCCTAGCTCCAAACTGTCTAGCTTTTTTCGTAACTTCATAATGGCAACGGCCAAAGAATTCTCCCCGACGACTCTTCCTGGCCAACCTTTCTCAATCAGAACCTGTTTATCAATCACTTCTCCGTGTGACTCACAAAAAGCCAACAGCAAATTATATTCACTTCGATTCAGTTCTAAGGGCTGATTTTCTTGTCCCGAGTCGCTGTTTATCAAAGTGATGGTTCTTCTTACTGTGTCTATAGAAAGTTTTTTAAACATTCTTTTCCCTGTATTCGCACTACCTACTAAAAGTAGACTAAAAAAACATAAAACACGAATTATCAGCCACTTAACTGTAGTAAATCTAAAAATTAAACGTTATTAACTGCGTATAAAGCACTATTAAGTTGCTTTTATTTCCAATTCATACGCCGTTGAAGTCAAATCAATCACCTCGAAAGTGTGCAGGAAATATCGATTCCAATGCACCTTTTATTTTTATACATACATTTCTAAACAATAGGTGAGAAACATGAAACTTAATAACTTTTTCGTGATGGGCGCAACAGCATTCGCAATGACTTCTGTTTCGGTATACGCGGCAGATGACGTTGCAACAGCAGATGCAATTTGGACTGGTGCAATTGGTAACTCAGTTCCAAGTTCAAACCTTATCATCACGGGTTTAGGTGGTGGCGATATTCAAACAGGTGAGTTGTACGTGACCTCTGAAGGTACGTTCACTTCTTCAGAAGTTGTTCTAGAAGCACGCGATTTTGACTCAGCAAATTCAACAACAGGCGATAGACAACCACTTGCCAACTGGACTTACGTAACATCACAAGTATTGGTTGGTGGTCAACTTACTCAAGACGCTCAAGTAAGTGTTTTTAATGGTGGAACAGAGCTAACGGCTGCAGCACCAAATAGCTACCAAGGTTCATACGTTGAGTTAACAGTAGCAAACACAACTGACATCCAAGACATCCCAGTAGAAGGTACTGCACAAGTTATCGTTCAAATGGCGGCTAGCTACGACGGTTCACTTTAAGTCGTTTGGGGAAAACTGTGAATTACTTAACTCGCCCACTTCTCGCTCTGTTGACTTCGGGCGCTATGAGCCTTTATGCCAATGCCGAAACTCATACGTTCCAGTTAACGAGTGATATCGATAAGAAACACTTTTTCTCTTATCAGATCACAGAGGTCGCGTTTTCCCCTTCTTCTTTATCGCTAAAGGTCGATCCAAAAACCGACACTTTTCGCGATGCTACAACACAGTTATTGGTCGAGACCGATATTCCAAGTTCTGATCAGTCGACTCGATTTCAGTTGTTCATGACAGGCAATACAGCTCAGTGTTTCGATATTCATAAACAGGCACTAACAACGCCTGCAGATCTTGTTGATGTCACTGTCGCTGAACAACCCTTAACGTCATCAACCCCTGTTCTGATGGATTTTAACACCACATCAGACGACCTAAAGAGTGGCGAATACGACGTCATCTTATCCTTTGGGGCTTTACCGACAGGCTCAAACCTGTGCCAAGGCCAGTTATCTGTTTTAGCGGAGCTTTCGTTATGAAAAATAGCACGTTTATTACAACAACGATCTTAGGTTCGTTGACCTTGTCACATCTGGTTTTTGCTAATGGAAACACTTCAATCCCAGCTGGATTTGAAGATTTTTATTCGCAACAAGAACGAGATGTCGAGTTAAAAAACATTGATGGTCGTTACATGACGATTCCTATGTCTGTAACTTACGATTCAGTGCAATTCAGTAATCCTGATGATGCAACCGCAGTAGCAAAGGAACTGATGTCATCAGGCCTAAATGAGCGCTCAGCAAAGCAAATAGTTGCTGGGTTTTCTCGCGGTCAGTCGAATACTGTTGACTGCCAGGGTGACCTGAACTTATGTAGCCTTACTCCTAAAACGTACGACACTTTTTATGATTACCACTCAAACAAGCTCTACCTATACGTTAACAAAGAGCTGCTTGAAAAGAGCAAACCGAAAGCACTCAAGAAGCATTACGCGTCGACTTACAACGCAAACCCAGGCTTGATTAACAACGCAAGTTTGTACACATCAAGCGATTTTACTAATAACTTGAATGTGAATTTAAGTGATCAATTCATCTTGGGGCTGCCTTATGGCTCAGTTCATGTCGATACCTATCTGAGCAACCAAGAAGATGCGTCTGAACTAAATTACGGTTACTACAACTTAGAGTACCAAAACCTGCGTTTAACAGCAGGCTACCACCAAGATCGCTTGGCGCTAAACAGCACCTCTTTCTTGCTCAACAGCACGCAATATCATGACGTAAACGTGAATTTGTCTTCGAGCAAGAACCTAAGCCGTACCGCTAAAAACGAAGACCAATCACTGTACTTCTACGCGCAAACACAAGGCGTACTCAAGATCTTCCGTGATGATCAAATTATCTTGCAACAGTCTGTTCAAGAAGGTCAGGGAAGCATCAGTTACTCGCAACTTCCCGATGGTGTCTATGACGTTATCGTAGAGATATCTGTTGGTAACCAAGTAGTATCTTCGGAATCAGTACGAATTTACAACGCCAACACAGATACTCTGAATACAGGCGAGTTTGATTACTCTGTGACTGTCGGCCAGTTCCAAGATAACGATACGTATCAGAGTGATGAAAGCCAGCTGTCAGGTTTATCGACAACCAATGAATTTGAAGGCGTGGCATTCCTTCAAGGCGCTTTAGCTTACAAATGGTCTGACGCACAAACTGTTGCCGTAAGCAGTACCTTAACTAATGATCATGCGATGGGACAATTGGGGCTTAAAGGCTATCTACCTTTCGACAGCCGCTACGAAGTATTCCTTTCGAATATCGACAGTGAGGCTTGGTATCTATCTGGCTACTGGAACCTAGGCACTTTGGGGTTTACCTATGAGCGCCTGAATAACCCAAAGCAAAACCAGTTCGCACAACATCTGTACGGTGTTAGCGATAAAGAACAGCTCGGCATGAGTACCAGCTACTCCATTGGTGACATGATTCGTGGGTATAGCTCGGTCAATTACATCGAACAAAACACGCTATCGAACAGTCAATTCAGCAATTGGTCGATCTCTTCGGGCTTGAGTACGCCGTTTATCGTCGATTCAACGCTCGATCTAAATGTGACTATTAATAATGAGCAACTGACATCAAATTGGGACGATGGTGAGCTCTCCATCTCTCTAAATTGGTCGGTGCCTCTTTCATCGAAGCTGACTGGCAATACGGGAGTCACGATCACAGAGAATGGCTTTAGCCAATACACCAACAGCTTAGAGACACAAGATTTGGTCAAAGACCAAGACACGGATTTACGGCTTACTGCTAGCAACAGTTACTACGTTAACTCGCCTAACGCAGCGGTAACTAATGTAACGGCGTATGCCGCCAAACGAGATGAGCATTACCAAGCTGACGGCTTTGTCTACGCTTCGAACAACGGCGAAAAAGCGTTAAACGCTACATTGCGTAGCACCCAAATTATTGGTGGTGAGAGCGTGAATTTCACTACCGCGCAAAGCGATGCTTATGTGGTAGTCGATACCCAAAACAATATCCGTTTTGATACCGACGAGAAAAAGACAAAAGGCTTAGTGGTTGTACGTGCCGATGACCAGGTGATGAACAAACAGTACATCTACAACGACCGAGCAGTCATTACCCTAGACGACTACCAAGCTGCAACGATAGAGCTTGATGTAGAAAGCGTCGCTTTACACAACACTGGCCAACAGTCAGTAACAGGCTACACACACCCCGGGTCGGTCATTGAATTGAACTCAAACGTGAGCCGTGTGATCAGCTTTGTTAGTAAATTCAAGGACATTTTCGGCAACAATGTACACAACATTGAATGTGAAGGCCCGGCATGTTTGAACGTATCAAGCATTACGTCTGGCATTCACAAAGTCGATGTACAAGAAGGTCAACAGTTCGCACTAACCAGTAACGGCCAACAATGTTACTTGCCGTCTGTCGATGATGCGAAACAGCTGAACTTTGGCACCAACTTCTGCCAACCAAACTTGAATCCAATGGAATCAATGATGTTGGTGAGTAACAACAAAGAAATTAACGTGATGTACATCGGTGAATTCGATGACATCAACACACTGAACGAACAATTGCATGCACTGACTGACAGCGGGATGGAGTTTATTACCACTCGTCTAGGTCGTACTTCTTTTGTTTACCTGACTGTAAATAAGGATCTTCAACTCAGTCATCAACAACGTCAACACATAGAAAATGTTGCTCGCTACGCCAATTCGGAATCGCTACGAGAGCACAACTTTGTACTTAACCGACCTGAAGGTAACTGATTATGAAAAAGCTTCCTATTTTACTTACTGCTGCACTTACAACCTCTGTTAATGCGATGAACGTCGATACCATGTTACTAATTGGAGACGAGTACGGAAACGGCGTCTTCACTCTAACGAACAGCAATAAGATCACCGAATTCATTCAATCCAACATTACGCAATTGGTGGTTGAAGACGGAGAGATCACTCGTGTGCCTTACGCTGAAGATAACTTTGAAGATTGGCGTGTAACGCTGACTCACAACAAAACCATTCTAGAGCCGCATCGCCAAAAGCAAATTGGCGTGCGCTCTCTGTGCGGCAACAAATGCGATTTCACCGAAGACCAGTACTACCTAGTGAGCTTCGAGCCCTCTCCATACGATCCTGAAGGCAAGCTTAACTCAGCAGTAACCATTAACTTTGGCTACCGTCCTTTGTTTGTTATCCCGGCACAAACTCAAGATATTGATTACTCGATGTCTTTGGACAACGGTGAGCTACACATCAACAACACGGGCAACAGCTTTGTACGGGCTCACTTCGATCAATGCACAGATGAAGTCACAGATGACTGTGAAGTCACGATCATGTCTCTCGCTGGCCGTGAGCGTAGCTACCCTTTACCGAAAAACATTGATCCCTCGAACTTAAAAGTAACGGTCGTCAATCACGATGAAAGTTACCGTCAAGATGTCACCCTGAGTGAGAGTAAGTAATGAAACGACTCGTTTTATTGTCGCTACTGTTCGCGACTATGCCTAATTACGCTGCCACTCTCAATATCAATATTGAGGGGCAACAAGTACGTTTTGAAAACGCCATCACTCTCGGTGGGAACCAATACACCCTGAGTGATTGGTCTATCGCAAATGGCCTCACTACAACGAGTCAGTTTTTGCCTAGTGCATTTGTTACAGACAAGCCAGACATCATGACATTAACCAGCAATTCAGGCCAAAGTGTCCAAGCAGCGATTGCGGTTAATGGATTGCAATACAACACAGCATCCAACCCATACACACGCGGTGATAATAAATTTGTAACGCCTACATGTAGCCAGTCTCAATTATCGGGGAATATTGTGACGCTCGGTGACAGCGATACCCAAAACTGCAGTGCCAATTTTTCACTCGAGTATTCGCAATCAGTCACACCGTTTTATTTTTATCGCCCGACGTTCAACATAGATACGACGTCTCTATTGAACTCACTTCAAGGTCAGGCAAAAGGTGTGTATACGGCAACAATTCCAGCTGACATAAAATACTACTATCGCTCTTCAGGCGGAGCGTTGACCTACCGTATTCTGCCCGACGTTTTTACTGTGAATATCGATTACACACCGAATAGCTTAGAGAGTATTGACGTTAGCGGTGATGGTGTACTGAGCCCTGTTTATGACACAACTAACCATACCGTCTCAGCTCAAACCACATTCAATATCACGGCAATTGGCCAGTTCAGTACTGGCTTGTCGATGACATTATTGACCAATGAGTTTGAACTTACCTCGGCGTCAGGCAATACATCCATCCCCTACTCTATTCAGTGCAATGAAGCGAATTGTAAAGATAAAGACTGGGTTAAGAATGGCGTCAATCAGCTCGACAATAACCAGACCAGCTATGTGATTCAATCACCAAGCTCAGTGATCAATTTCGATCTCAATGTTAACTACCAAAATATTCCTTCGACAGACGTGGAAACCGCTACTTATTCAGGAAATTTCACCGTCATGTTTGAGGAACTGTACTAATGAAAATATTGTTTAATCATACGCTAATAGCCAAAAGCTTTATTGCGGGCGCATTGGTACTGCCGAGCTTATGTTTAGCTGATGCATCACCATTTTATATTGGCGCTGATGTGACCAACGCAGGGAAAACTAACTCTGAAGTGCCTGATACTGCATTTGGTGGTCAAATTCTTTTAGGTTACGACCTAACAAAAACATGGTCAGTCGAGGCCAGTACTGGCTATTACGGGCACATCAAAACCATGAAAGAACCGGACCTCCCTTATTCAGAAGTTGAGGAACAAAGATTCAACAGCACGGATATTTCGTTACTCGGCACTATCCCACTATCTCGCCACTACAATCTTTATGCTGGTGTAGGTTCACTATGGGAAAGCGATACATGGTCTCCCATCAGTCAACTTGGCGTGGAGTATGAGTTCAACGATCAACTCACCATGAAATTTGGCTATAAATTCATTTTTAGCGATGATCCTGAGAAAGATCTGCAAGTTCTAACCTTGGGCATGCGCTATCACTTCTTGACACAAAATAACTCAGAGCCTGAACCGATTGTGTACAACGATCTCAGTGTGACTTCAACGTCAAAAGTGACAACGTATGAACCTAAAGTGGAACCTCAAACCTGTCACCCGATTCGCTACGTTGTGAAACAAGACGATTGGCTGATTAAAATTGCTCACAATCACCAGATCAGTTTCGAGAAACTTGAACAACTGAATCGCAAATTTGCTGACCTCAAAGACATCGACCTGATCTATGCCGGTGATGTTGTGTTACTTCCAAACACACGTTGTGAATAAGCTATGTTGTTGCACATGAACTCAAAACAAGACGCACTCGAGCTCTATGAGAGCAAGCCACTGATTCTTTTGAATTCAGTGTCTCTCAGTACTATTGAGTTTAATATTCTCAGTGTTCTTTATGAAAACAGTTATAAGCCATGTACTCGCCAGCAATTGAAACAGGCCGGTTGGCCAGATCGTGTAGTTGGCCCAAATTCACTTAATGTGTGCATCATGCATCTCAGGAAGAAGGTTAAATCTCTGATTCCTGATTCAGAGATTCGCGTGGTGCCATCGCATGGATATAAGTTGCTGATACCGACTGCGATTCAATTAGTCGAAGAAGGTGAACTACCCAACATCAAACCGAGTACGGTTCCTAGACGACCGAAAATGTTAGATCCAGAACCTGTAATGTCACGCACTTTGAGCGCGAGGGTGAAGAGACCGCGTATCCAGCCAAGCGTTGTCAACTTTGATGATGAATACCAACGACTTCGCTGGGAGGACCTGATATTAACGGCATGTATCTGGATATATGCTTTTGCGCTTTATTACTCGATTTACAACTGAGGTTGCCATGAATTTCAAAAGACCACTCATCATCATTCTCGCCATTTTGGCCTTACCTTATATCAACGCGACGGGGGGAGAGTTCTCTATATACGGCAGCCATACTGAGCAGCACGCTGAAACCCATTTGCAGTTTAATCATGGACTGTACTCGTCCGTGCAGTTCCTGCCACACGAAGTGGTCAGAAAAGGGTACGGTATATATGCCGTCCTCAACGATACAGTATTCATGATCTCTTTAGACAGAGATTACGAATTTCTTAACCACCGCATAGACGACAGTGAGGTGCTTAAACTTGACTCAATACAGCACCTCTCAAAGATTAATGTCGCGCAGTTAAGCTCTGATAAAAAAACTATTTATATGAAAAAACGGTTAGAACATGAAAAGATCGAAGACATTCAATTTAAGGGCAGCTTGGGCTTCTGGTAGGCTTTCTCTGTGGAAAGTGTCATTCATACTTTCCGCCCTACTCCTGCTCAGTCCTTGGCTCAAGCTTATGGGCTATCAATTTACGCTTGAAAGTCACCTCGCAAACCCTGAACGTTCTTTACATGTCTACATTAACAACGGCGTATTCACGTTTGTGAACACCTTATCTGATGGCACAACAAGAAAGAGCTCGGGGATTGTTGGCTTTACTCACAACACGCTTTACTTCCTAATTTGGGATTCGACATATCTGCACGTATCGGAGCATTTAACACCACAACTCAGGCGTGATCTTATCAATGCTAACAACCGCTTATTCGATATTCGATTAGAAACAAAAAGTGAAGGGGAAGTTCTTATGTCATTCGATGAAGAACTCAAGTTTGAAAGAGTACAAACGCAACTGGCTAATATAAAAGGCAGTTACCCAGAGATACATTGATTGTTTCATCTTGAAACTCAAGCAACAAAAAGCCCCAACGTATGGGGCTTTTTGACGTTTTATTATAGAGGTAACTATTCGTTATTCTTTGTTGATGTCTAATCGCTCTCGCTGCTCACCGTCTCTTGTTCACTGCCAGCAAGAGCTTGCTGTTCGGCGGTAATATCAGATTCTTTGAACACAATGAATGCGCGGCGGTTTAATGCATCGGCTTTTTCAGAGCGTTCATTAATCGCAGGCTGCAACTTACCAAATGACTTCACTTCCCAGATGAACAGCTTAGGGTCGAGTTTGGTTTTGAGGTATTCAACAACCGTTTCTGCGCGGCGCTCTGCCAGTTTTTCATTGTAAGAAACCGAACCCGCTTGGTCGGTGTGTCCTGCCACCATGATACTACCTTGTAAATCACTCAATTGAGCCGCAAAGTCATCTAACTGAGTTAGGTCTTCTAGTTTTAGCACTGACTTATCGAAATCAAAGTGTGGCGTCATTGCCATGTACACCTTACGCTCAGGCCTTGGTGGTTCACAGAAAGGCATCTCTTCGTATTTCTGCGCTTCTTCAAACACGATAAATGCACGGCGGTTCTCCGCTCGGTCTTTATCAGTTTTACCCAACAACAGAGGTTGGGTCTCACCAAGATGTTTCACTTCCCAATCGTAATTCTTAGGTTCCAAATGCGTCTGAAGGTAGTCAGCCACTGACTTAGCGCGTCGCTGGGAAAGGCGCTCATTATATTCCAGAGAACCTTTGTAATCGGTGTGTCCAACGATCGTGATGCGCCCTTTTAAGCCTGTAACCTCTTCAACAAAGCTATCTAGGTTGATCTTATCGAGGTCACGCAGTTTGTACTTATCAAATGCAAAATGTTCAGCAATCGCAATATGCACCTCACGTTCAGGCGCTAAACATTTGCTAATCAAAAACTTAGACACATCTAAGCCGGCAAACTTGTCTCTGTTTTCCTGACTCACATAGGTGTCGGTTGCACAGCCAGCAAGAAGCAAAGTGCTCATTACGCCGCTGATTAGGCCAATTGTTATTTTCATCTTACTTGTCGTTCTAAACTTACTTTTCGTTTTCAACTTTTAACTCTCTACTTTCACCCTATTTAGGATGGCTTAAATCTTACCGACTAAGTTAATGAACACGCCTGAAGCGTCATAATCATCATCGTTGGTTAAGTCGCTATCAAACGCAGAGAAGTTATAACCAATGCCCATTTTTAGGTTCTCGCCAATGTGCTTATTCACAGACACTAAGGCGCCATGCTCTAATTCATCATTGAGTGTGTCGGTTTTCCAGTGATATTCACCCGTTACATCCCACTCTTTCATCACACGGTAAGAAGCGCTCAGTCCGTATAAATCGATGTCGCTTTTAACGATCTCATTCGCGCCAGAAGCACGCTCAAAAGCTTGCTCTTTGTCTTTATGCGCGTATTTAGTGCCGACGTCCCAGTGTTGGTCAATCGAATAGATCGCTTCAACTTCAATGATTTGGCTGGTTTCATCTTGATAATCCACATCACGATCCAGTTGATCGAAGTCCGCAATGTAGGTGTAACGGCTAAGTAGGTTTAATCGGTCGTTATAGATCGGACGATACGCGAGTCCACCTGTAGCTTCGGTGAATTGCGCCATGGTTTCGCCAGTGGTTTCACTCTCTGTGATTGAGTAGTTGTACTTACCAAACAGCGTGTACTCTTCCGTTAAGTGGTGCGTGTAGCGGTTGGTCGTCACGATTTGTTGCAGCTCCCTCAGAGCGAGCTCTGGGTCGTCTTCACTCTTATCCACTCGATATTCAAATTTGTGGCTTAAAGTGATGTCATCTAGGTCAATTGAAGCATTGAAGCTGATGGACTCACGCTCTGTGGTAATGCTCTGGTCATCTTCAATTTCACCAAGCTGATAACCAATCCCCATCTCAACATCTTCCGTCACGTCGTAGCCAAAGCCATACGAATCGATGCGACCGTGACCATCATTTTCATCAACGAACTGGTTCTCTTGGTAGAAATCGACACTGCTGGTGAGGTCTGCTCGCTGACCAACAATCACGTTGTTTTGGCCTTCATAGTTGTCATCCACATAAGTTACGTAAGTGGAATGATCATCCGATACATCGTAAGTCACCGTCGCTTCAGCAACTTGCCCACGATCACCATCGGTATATTCACCACCTAAAGACAAGTCTTCCAGTACTTGGAATTCCGCACCAATCGATGCGCTATCGTTTTCGTCATAATCATCCGACTGCGCGACTGTGGTTTGGCCTTTGATGTAGACGCTGTTATCGCTGTCCCACATGTACTCCAATCTCACGCCCGCTAAGGTCGCGTCACTTTGCTCATCGTTTTGGTTAAGCTCTTCGGTTTGTTGCCCGGCCGCTGAAACCTTGATGTGCTGAGTGATTTTGACTTGAGTTTCGATCTCAATCGTTTCTGTATCAGTTTCAAGATTACCGTCAAGATCACGCTCTTCGTTGGTCGAAAAACGAGAAAGTACAGCTAAGCGGTCTGTCGCTTGTAAACGAAGTTCAGCGCCATAGGCTTCCTGCTCTAGGTCATCGCTGCTGCTCGCGTAGCTGTACCCTGCGTCTTTGTCTCGATACCAAAGCTTGAAGTCATTGCCTACCGCACCAAAGATAGTTGGTGCAAGGTCATAGAGGCTCGTCACTGCGGTAATTTGAACGCTGTCGCCCTCACGATCTTCTAGGGTATCGCCGATAGGTGTAAAGGTTAAACCACCGTCTGTAGAGACGAAGTTCGATTCAGTTTGCGTACCTTCACTGCGCGCGAACTCAGCCTTAATGTAAGTCCCCTCTGTCGCACGCAATGTTAAATCGGTGCCGTAAGACTCGTAATCTTGGTTATCTTTTTCTTGCGTTGCGTAAGTGACACCTACACCGATATGATCGTTAACCCAACCTTTTGCTCGTCCACCATAAGACATCGCATCTAGCGAGTCTGAACCTTGAGGAACATACTCATAATCGACAACTAGATAGTTTTCATAGTCGTCACCATTTTCGATCACACTACCAAAGCTACCGGATAAGATGTTATCAAGTGGCTTGGTAAGAATGATGCGGCCTTGGTACGGGTCGAAGTCATAGTCGACACCCGGCTCAAGTGGAATTTCGTTTTGTACTAAACCAGATTCATCTTTTACTTTTACGTAAACCTTGTCACTTCCCGGTACCGCTTCACCATGGCGAAGGAAATACAGAGAGCCGCCTGTACCTAAGAACTCATCGTGTGCATACAAGGAGTCAGCTTCTGCCGTAAAGCCGACCACGTTCAAGCGGTCTTCACCATATTGCGTGGTATCGCGAGTACGGTAATCGGCTTTGAAACCATAAAGGCTACGGTTGTAATCGTTATTCTCAGTGCCGGTTAACCCTGTATTGTAGTTACCCCACAAGTATTGCGATTTATCGTATTCAACATTGAGGTAGACCTTACCCTTGGTGTTAACCACTTTTTCGATGTTTGAACTGTCGCCATAGTTGCCGTAATACAGCTCATCGTCGTCTTCGAGAATATCGAACACATCCGAATCGTCTGATGCGAACGGATGTTTGAACATGTCTTTTATCTCACTTTCTCGGGTATCGAAGTGAGTGGTCACGCGAAGCTTGTCGCCAAATTTACCCTGACCAAAGTACGCCAAACGCCCTTGGTTATAGATGTCGTCTTGATACTGGTCATCGACACTCAATGCATCGTTATTGCCAGACACATTGTTCTTACCAACATAAAGATCAGCCAAACCCGTTTGTGCGTAGTACGTATCTGGGATACGAACGTAAAGCTTGTAGCGGCGTTCATCACCGTTATCAAACACAACCTTGGTTGGAAAAATGTAGGAGTCTGTCGGTAGATACTGTTCTGCGTATAAGTTGCCATCTTCGACGTCAAATTCATCTTCACCGATGATGACCTTATCCACGCCTTTCAAACCGGTACCAATGAACTTAGCTAAACCCGCATTGGTCGGGATGTTATGACGCATCAACTTAGCTTGACCGTAGCTTTTATCTTTACTCTCTTCATCGTCGTTATCGTTACGGTCGATGTCCACTTCAGAGTCAGGCTTCACTAAATCCGTTACACCAACGGTGGTCACGTCCATGTTGCCATCTTTGTCCCACGCTTTTAGACGGAACATCAGCTGCTCACCGACCTCAAACTGGTAGTCGACATCGGTTTGACCATCCCAATTGATGTCAGAGTCGTTTGCCAATTTATCACCACCAAGTACAGCGATAGGCTCAGATAAACCAAAATCGCCGACACGGTACACCTCTAACTGGTACTTTTTGATGTAGTAACCATAGTTGGTAGTGATGGTGAAACCTACACTATCGCGCAGTGTACCTTGTTCGACTTCCAACTCGTCACTGACACTGACATCTAATACCGGATCAAAGCGAGTGATGTCGCGGCTTGCCCAAATCGCGCCTTGTTCCAGATAAATACGCGAGCTGTCTTGGTCTTGGTTCGGCTTAGTAACTTCAATGCCTGTTGTCTCAGAACCAAGCTTTTCAAGCTTACCCGTGTCTTTGGCCATTGCCATTACAGGGATCGCCGCCAACACACAGGTGGCTACACGGGACTTACTAAATACTTTCATACAATTTCCAGATACGGTTCCAATGGCCTACTGCTGTTCACTTTCTTGAGCTTTGCGATGCACGCTAAAATTGAACTTGGTGAGCTTGTTCGGGGTAATTCGCAACACTTTCGGGTTTTCGCTCACCACTTCCATGGAGGTGGAGAGCGAATCAGTGTCCAACTTCACGAGGAAGTTCTTACCTTTCTTATTGAGTACCCATTGGTCGGGCACGTGGTAACGACCGTACTGGTCTGTGTAAATAACGATTCCCTCAACCGTCATCAACTTAACGCCCGGAATACCATCTTCGTAAATTCCTTTGTTCTCGATAACGATTTCCCACAGGTAATCCTCGCCATCGCGATACAGGTTTCTGGTTACGTTGAGGTTTTCCGCGCTCAGTCCCTTCTTCTTATCGGACTCATGCTTAAACTGAATCTGACCTTGTGCATCAAACTCGATACGGGATCCCGCATCGGTCGTGACATAGAAATCAAAGCTCTGCTGGGTGCGAGTCTTGAATTGAATCACCACTTTACTGGTTTCTGGCAGCGTTCGATTTACTGAGTGACCCCAAAGATCACCCAGCTCCAAACCTTGCTCAAGCGCTGTGGTTATTGCGCCATCTTTAACAGCAATATCTTGTCCATCCCGAATGATATGTGTTGAGTCGGCGATATAGCCTTGTTTTGCTAGGTTCGCGGTTAACTCCACATCAAAGGCTGTAGCGTCGGCTTGGAATCCATCTTTGTTGTGATCTTCAAACACCTTGCCGATGATCGAAGAAGTATCGAATACCTTGTCAGGTTCAACCGTCACTTTAGCAGTGTCTTCATTGGATACCGCCGAGCCATCCACTTTAGCGACCGCTGTGTTGATGTAATCACCAAAAGTGGCACCGACCGATACTCGTAATAAGTAACGAATACGCAGCTTCTCGCCCGGTTCAAAATTCAACGAGGTGAACATGAGCTTGCCGGTGTCTGACGGCTCTTGAGTGATCACTTGGTCATCTTGTGTTCCAAACTCACCATCAATACCACTCAACACGATTTCTGAAGTATCCACGATGTATTTCAGACCACCTGGGTAACGGTCCTCTACAGTCACGTTCTTGAAGTACGATTCATTGTTGTTTTCAACGATGATCTCGTATTCAACCGCGTCACCGACTTGCGCCGTGTCTTGTAACGCAGATTTCGTTAGCTCAAGTACGCCAGAGTTATCTGGAATTTTCTTAATGTGATTAGTGACGCTGTCGCTGGTTTCGGTACCGTCCGATTCCGTCGCGGTGAAGGTGTTGGTGATGTCATCATCCAAGCCTTTGCCTAGCGTACCCACCACTTCAAATGCGAAGGCGTTACGCTTTTGAGACTTAAGGTTAACGGTGGTATCTAAGTCTGTACTTGATGGGAAGCTATGACGCTGAATCACTGCACCCGTTTCATCAACTTCTACCCCTTCAATGGTCCAGTCGGTAAACACTTCGTTGCCAACGCTGTTCTTCAATTCACTGATTTCATCCGTTAGGCGAACGTTCGCAGCATTACCCAAGCCGTTATTGGTGACCGCTAAGTGGTAAACAACACTGTCGTCATCTTCGGTGTATTCTGTTTTATCAGAACGTTTTTCAACAACCAGATCAGCACCGACTGGAGGCAGGTTCAAAGCCGATACTTGATTACCCGTTATCTGTTTAGATGCATCAGATTCCTTGGTGTTTTTCGAATGAGTACGTGCCGTTGAACTACCCGTTAAATCAAGGTAATAGCCAAAAACATCGATGTTGGTCAGCATGTCTTCGTTAACCGTCAAGATGAAGGTGTAATCAATTTCTCCACCCGGTGCGATGTCAACGACCGTGGCCAAATCTCTATCAACGTCAAAGGTACCCGGTTGCGTCTCTGCTCCTTCCCATGTCGCACTTAGGGTTCCTTCATCAAACGAGTTACTGTGTGAGCCATCAATATGGTCTCCCATTGATTCAGCAAACTGGGTATAGAGAGCCACATCTTTCGCGATACCACGACCAATATTTTGCACCACTAAGTGATACTCAACCTGCTCGCCCGGTACGTAATAAGGTGCGTCGGTAAAGAGCTCTGCCTGAACAACGGCCGCGACAGTATGAACTGGAGGGCTGACCACATCACCACTATCGACTTGCGCGGTGTTGACGATACGTCCCGTCGCTGTATCCACCACAGTACCTTTTGAGCGGAAAACGACCGTGCCGTGTGGCGCGATATCAACACTGTATTCTGTTGGGCTAATTTGTTCGGCGGTCGTCCCTACTGTGGTTGATTCCACCACCATAGAAGTTGTGCCAGAAACAAAAGCTGGGCCTGTTGTATCGTCGTAATACTCCACTTCAATCGTACTCATGTCGTCGACAACACTGAGATCATTGATGTTGTTGTTTGAGGTATTCTGAATAGTGATCAGGAACTCTAATTCACCACCCGGAACATATTCCGTCTGCACATTGGTTTTCGTTGCAACAAACTCAGAATCTTTCGGTGTAATTACCACCGTAGAATCTTGCTGACTACCGTTGTAAGTGATGGTCGCTGTATTACTAATATCACCAACAGCTGTTGTACGAATCAATGCTTCAACATGGAACGTCACGGTGCTTTGTGGCGCGATATCCATGTTGGCGTCGATGTCTTCACTCAACTCAAAGCTATCTGGTTTCACCACTGTGCGGTCATCACTCGCTTCAAAGCTAACTTTCCACATAAGGAATGCAGGCTCTTTTGTCTCAGTCGTCGTGTCGACTTCAATATCGCTGATGATGTCTTGCAATTGAACACCTGAAGCAAAAGCATCTGAGCTGTTGGTCACAGTGATCTCGTAATGGCTTAACTTTGTCACTTCATATGCAGGCGTATCGACTGTTTTTTCGATAGACAGCGTTGCTAGCACAGGTGTACTCGTCGCAGTATCGTCAAAGGTTGTGCCATCAAAAGTCGCCGATGCCATATTAGTGATATCAGCGGTTGCAAGTGCATTTGTCGTGACTTGTATAGTGAACACAATGCTGTCTTGAGGAGCAATATCTAACGTTTCGTTAAGATCTTCGCCACTCGTTGGAGCTGGCACTGGCGTCTCACCCGTTGTTGAGGCTGCCGAGATTTGGATTGAAGAAGGCTCAAAGGCTTGCGACATCTCACCACCAGCAATTGTGGTTTCAACAGACTGCAGCGCATCCTCAATGGCAACATCTTCTGCCCAGCCTAATCCGTTGTTTGTCACGGTCACTGTATATTGCAGAGTCTCTCCTGAAAGGTACTCCGCCTTATCAACCTCTTTCGTGATTTCAACTTGCGCATCTTCTGGAATGTAAGTCGCATCTGCGCTGTATTCACCATCATCACCTTCAACTGTAACCACATTGGTGATCTCACCTTTGGCTTTGTCGTTTACGGTGTTAGTCACAACAAACGAGTAGCTGTCACCAGGGTGAATGCTATAAGTCGCGCGGTAGCCTTGAGCATTATTGGACACATCTTTACGAGCGTTCAGTGCTGGGTCGCCACTTCCATCAAGTTGTTCATCACTGATGATCCAGCTGCCAGTCAGTGCTTGTTCTTGATCTGGGCTATTCGCCACTTCTGTCATGATGGTATCGATACGATCCGTCAGGATCTGATCCACAAGATAACCTTCCCCTGTATTCGTGATGGTGATCTTGTATGAGATAGGTTGACCCGGTTGGTACTTAGCATCAGGTTCAGCTATCGGAGTCGCCTCTTTGGTTAGCACCAAGTTGCCCGATTTTGGAGTGATGTACCCCTCTCTTAAGCGAATCATCTTTGAGTCGTCTAAACCATGTCGCAAATAAGCGGTATTGGTAAAACGACCTATTGCGTCATCACGAACCTTGCCTTCGATATGAATACGAACAAGCGTATGCTGATCACCGCCACCGGTACCTGTGTCATCGCGCCCTGAGATCTTGAGAGATTCGGCTGGCAGATTAATATCCGGGCTGTTTTGCCCTACTAATTTATCTAGCTCTGAGAAGTCATTCGCATTTGGGTCTAGAGGAGCAGAATTAGCAAGAACCTCATAATCAAGCGTCCACTGCGTGAGTGCCGTTTGCATCGAACCATCGACAGTTTCGACTTCAAAGCCACTGATCATGTCGCGGATTGAGAACAAGCCAGTGTCTACATCATCATTGGTAATATCGATATAGTAGTTAATCGTGCCGCCCGGCACGTACTCTGGTGTATCGGTCCACTTATCAACGAGAATGTTGGAGCGACCTGGGTTCAAGACGATGTCGTTAGTGTCATTGCTATTAACCTGTGCCGTATTAGTGATGGTACCTGTTGCGGATGTTGAGACCTTGCCTTTCACATCAAACACAATACGCTCACCAGGACGAAGGTCGACCGTCGCATCTAACGGGACACTTCCGTTGTAATCACCCTGTACGTCATATGAACCCGCTGGTTCCTCCGCAATCGCCGTAGACCACTCAGAGAACGCATCATCACCATCTTCCGTTTTAATAGCATGAATGGCATCAATAACACTCACATCATTGGCGATACTGTCACCCGTATTAGCAAGCGTTACTTGATACTCGACGTCTCCACGCGGCGCATAGTTACACCCCTTTCCGTCACTCGAAGGCACGGTACAACCAACAGATTCACCATCGGTATAAACTAAGGTTTTGAAGTAATCGAGCTCAACCGCTTGTGGCGGGATCTTTTCAGATGTAGCAGATTCACCGTCTGCCGTTACTCGGTTGGCACTGATCGTGCCCAATGCGTCATCACGTATCACGCCGGTTGCTTTAAACGTCAGCACTTCACCTGCGGCGATATCTGTTTCGATATTTAGATTGTGGTTTGCGTTGTAGTCCGGAACATAAGTATCAGCGTTAACATCAATACCATTGCTTACTTCATGAGATATTTCGCTCGAAACAAACGCCGATTCTACGTTCCCGCCAATAACTTCGACTTGAACGTTGCTCATCACATCTTTGATGTGTACATCGTTAGCCCAACCATTTTCTGGATTAGCCACGACAAATTCATACTCGACTTGGTCTCCCGGCAGGTAAGTATCACCATCAGAGAACAGTTTACCATTCACCGATACCACACGTTTAGAAACACTAATCTTGTTTTCAAGCGGTAATAGATTCGCGCTTCGAACACTACCGTCGTAACTCGCTCTATTGAGGATTTCACCTAATGCATCCTCTCGGATGACACCATGAATGATAAAAGTCAGGCTTTCTTGAGGCGCGATAACAATGTCGTTATCAATATCGACATTGTTGCCGGAAACAAAGTCAACCGCATCCGTAATAGAGCCAGCAGCTGCAGTTTTCTCTAGGTCCACTTCCCAGCCAGACAAAAATGGCTGCCCGACAGGGTCACTGCCTGTTGATGAGACATCTTCTGCGATACGCGTTTCAATCTCTGAAATGGTATCCTCTAGACGAGAGCCATATTCAGTGCCGTTACCTGTATTTTTAATCTGAACGCGGTAGTAAACCTCGCTTTCCCCAGGCGCTTGGGAGTAATGTTCCTTCTTGTTCGATAGACCAGAATCGGAGAACACTTGTTTGCTGAATGCAATTTCGGGTTCCGACATTGACGCAGGCGGAGAAACGGCAATAAATTCATTTCCGTTGTCTTCGCCCATGTAAGCTCTGTTAGTGAACGAGCCTACTGCTTTTGGGCTAATCTTGGCTTTAATAACATAACGGACGAATGCTAGCGCCCCTGAGCGACCAAAGTTATCCGCCGAGATATCAAAATGTGTATCAATTGGCTGGTTATCTCGAATCGAGTTATCGACATCAGGGTTTGAGATTCCAGAACCGTCTGAGAAGGTTTCTATTGTCCAGCTATCAAAGGCCGGGCCACGAGAACCATCAAAGTACTGTGTGTTAATTTGGTCAATGTCGTCACGTAAACTCATATCATCAACGTGGGCACTAGAGACATTTTCGATTAAGATTTCGTACTCAACGTACCCCCCGGGCATATAACTTGTCGCCCCTGGCATTGGGTTATCATCAGCATCGTAGTAAGCAAGGATGTTCTTTTCAAAATCGACTTTGCGCGCTTCTTGTTGGATGTTGTGAGAAATCGTATCGCCATCAACAGTCAACACATTCACGATACCGCCATTCGCTTTGTCGTTGATGGTCGCAACCACTCGATACTCAAGTGTCGCCCCCATCGGGATATCCGCTTGAAGGTTGAGATTACTGTCCGTTGAGGTATAGACATTACCCGCGCCCGTACCAGCATCTACGTAATCAGAATCAGTGCCTGAAGCGATGGATGTAATTGTCCAGCTTGAATACGCAGGCCCGGTCGAGCCATCAACGAGATCAACGGTGATGTCTTTTAAGTTGTCGACGATTGGGATGTCGTGTGCGTTACCTTTACCGTCGTTCTCAACCACTAAATGATAAGTCACCGTTTTACCTGGTTCATAAACCACTTCATCGGTTGTTTTATCGAAATCCAAGTGGTAATCATCGGACAACACTACGGTATCTCGGTAATGAATATCTCCGGTCGCATCAGGTCTAACGATACCCGTAACGGTGTAAGTCACGTCTTCACCTGCGTCGATATCAATGGAAGTCACGATATCAGTATCGTTCTTAACGTCACCGTCGTTTGTGCCATCAGTTGTTCCCGCATTTGCAGGGTCACTCTTCGCAACGACGACCGTAAACTTATTCGTACCCGCCGCATCATCGAAGAACGGATTACCAAACGTACCGTCTTGAAGCTCAACCGAGATACCATTAATCAGTTCATTTACGTCAACATTATTGCGGTAGCCATGACCATCTTGAGAGTTGTACTTAATGGTATAAGTCAGTTCGTCGCCCGGTGAGTATCGATTAATATTGGTTGAACGAACCACCCCACCGTTGTTGTGAACTTGGTGGTTTTCAGCCACGGCACGTTTCGCATACTCACAGTCATTGGTACATCCAACATCACTGCTGTGGATCAACACTGCTTCGTTGCGGATGATTCCAGCGTCTCTATCAGCAACACCACTGGACACCGCATTATCTTTGACTCGCGCTTTGATACGCACGGTCACGAAGTCTTTAGCAGGAATAGAAATCGGCAATTCGACATCTTTAGTCGTTGGCGAGCCAAAGCCCGAACCAGTATCAACCGACCAATACTCAAATGGATTTTGAACGAGAAAATCTTCGGCTTCCCCATCTTTATCGTTAGCCAGTGTTGTGGTGATATCGCTCAGTCGATCCATAAAAATAAGATCGGTTTCTTCGGTATCACTATTGTTGCCAATAACAATGGTATAAGTGAGATCTTCACCCGGTGTATAACGAACTACGTCCGTCGTTTTGGCCAGTGAAACGTTAATGTCATAGGCACTATTCGAGTTATCTATTTGCGCCGAAGAGCTGTGTTCTCGGTCTGTTATCGGGTCATAAACATCAACGCGGTTTGATACTTGGTCTTCTTCATAATCAGACCTAACCACACCACTTACCTCATAGTGCACCCAGCCACCAGGAGTGATATCTACGTTAGTATCAATATCAGCATTGTCAGAGATATCACCGTAGCGCGAGCCCGGTTTGTCTGTATTGGTTGTTCCGACAATCGTCCAGCTATCAAAAAAGTTAAGCGCTGAAATACTATCTTTTACCTGTGCATCATTAGCGTAACCAACGCCTCGGTTGTAGACGTAGATATCAAACGACGTTCGCTCACCGCCCACAAACTCTGCGCTTTGAGCGGTTTTATCAACCACAAGATTAGGCTCACTTGGGTGAGTACGAACAGTATCCGATAGGTTGGCATCTAAGCCTGTTACTTTGGCTGTATTGCTGAACGATCCCCATAGAATTTCGGTATCATCACTTCGGTCAAGCTGCCCAACAATGGTGTAGGTAATAGAAGCGCCGGGAGGGATTTGTGCCGTAGCGTTAAGGTCATTATTATCCGAAAAGTCACCAGGATCGGTTACGGCTAGCACCCAAGGAGAGGCTGCCTCTTTTTGAGCGCTGATCGTCCAAGATGAAAATACCGGTTTGGTTTCACCCTGTTCATGAAGAAGCTCAGCCTCTATCGTGCTGATTTCATCTTTAACGTTAATATTTGATGCAAAACCATTCCCTTCCGGATTGCTCACCTTAATCGTATAGGTGATTTCGGTCGTCGTGTCGGTATATGCATTTTGTTCATTATTCCCATCTACACGCTTGTCCAGAGTGAGGTAATAATCACGTGGATAAGCACCTCTATCGGAGTAAAGCACGCTGTCTACCGTCACTTCATTTCTAATCTCATCATCGGCAATTGGGTTTACGACCGCTGCAATGCTATAGATAATCTTATCGTGTGGGGCTAACTTAGCCTGCTCGTCCAAGATAAGTTGATTGCTTTGGTTACCTTCAATTTGACCAGTAAAACCTGGATCACTGTTTGTAGAGATCGACCCATCAGAAGCGTAAGATTTCGCAGTAATCACCCAGCTCAAATACGCTTTAATCGGCGTATCGTTAATAGACTGAGTCATGATAGAGACTAAATCATCATAAACCGGCACATCAATCGCGTAGCCGTCACCATTGTTCTCTACCGTGATGTCATAATTTAGAGTGCCACCAGCTGAGTAGTAACGAGAATCTACTTCCTTTTGAACTTTTAATTTCGAGTTTGGCATTTGCACACCAGAGCCCGACTCGCTTAGGTTATCGCCCAAACACAAGCCCGCATCCGTACCATCATCAACAATCTGCCCCACGCTGGTGTCAGCTACTCTTGCGGTCAGTTTGTAATGAACGACACCTTCCGGAGCGAGGTCAAGTTTTAAATTGATGTCGTCAGTCGTCCACGCGCCATAGTTAAACGAACCATAATTCGTGCCGTCACCACTACGATCACTCACCTCTAACTTCCATTCAGAGAATGCTGAACCAAGGCTGCCATCCGTTTGCTTTGTCACGATACAAGCAAATTTATCAACAACTTCAATATCGTTCGCGAAGTACTCAGAATCATTGTTCGAAACAACAATGTCGTAAACCACTTCATTCTGACCAGATACCCCTGGCACATACGTAGTGTCGGTCGTTTTTTTATTGCGAGTAATTTGGCTCGATGAAGAGTGGATGACTTCTTTAGTGTCTAAAGGATTTGTCAGCACATCACCAGAATCTGCTGTGCCATCTGCATCGACTACCCTTGCGATAACTTCAGGAATGGCACCAATGGAAACCGGGCTTACATCAACCTCCACTGAGTAAAGAACTTGCTCACCTGGATAAATTGAGACGACGTCATCCAACGACTTATTAGATTCAACGCCACTATCCGCTAACTCAGAGCGGCTGTTTGGACCAAGAGTAATAACTTGGTTGGTCCAAGACTCATACGGGTTGCCAGTTGTGTCATCAGCGTTCTTGTCGATCCCGATGTCGTTACCTAAATCGGTTTTGAGATCTTCCAAAAACTGCTGAACAGAATAGTGATAAGCAATACCGGAGTTTTCTTGGTTAGTTACCTTAACCGTGTAAGAAAACTTGTCATCAACCAAGTAACTGTCTGATTGGTTTAAGGTATGGGTAAGAGAGACGTTTGGCGCAGTGGGCGGCGTGGTTAGCACATCAGCAGAAACCAAAGCATCACGAGTTTCAGCTGTCACATCAGCATTAACAATATCGCCGACTAAATTATCGGCAACGGTAGCTTCGATGGTGTAGGTAATAGATCCGCCGATATCTATCGACGCATCACTAACAACTAAATTCCCCGATGAGCTAAATGTCCCGGCGTCACTTTCGTCCCCTTCAACAGAAGCCGAATTCACGTTGGCAGTAAAAGCCGGTTCAAGTGCTCCTTCAATATTCAGCGTCTTGATATCAGCAATAGCATCTTGAACGTCAATCGCCTTAATAACAGTGTCACCGGTATTAGATACCTTGATGGTATAGGTCAGCTCATCATTCAGTTGGTAGTGCGTCTTATCAACTGACACCGTAATGTCGTGTTCATATAGGCCTCGTTGAATAGACTCTGTGTTTGAGTCCACCGAATCCAACAGCCCAGAACTCGCCGTCGCGAAGTTATCAATCGTTCCTGCAGCCTCACCAGAAACCGTTGCAGACATTGTGTAGGTCACCGAACCACCTGCGGCCACACGCACGTCAGTTGCTTCTAGGTTTCCAAAACGATTAAACGTGCCCGCTGATGAAAGCACCGTAGAATGCGCTTGGATCGTAGCCTGAGTAAACGCGTTTACACTCTTGCCTTGGTCATCTGTCGTCAGAATATTGAGTAGCTCATCTTTAACGTCAAAGCCATTAATGGCTTTGTCTGACCCATTCGTTAAAACAAGCGTGTAAACCACCTCTTGTCCATTGTCATAAGATGCACTATCTACGGACAGATCCATTTTTAGCCCTGTAGTGTCAGCTTGGGCGGAGAATGGGATCAATAAAATAGATAAGAAAAAGGCAAGGTTGTATCTGAACATTAACGCGCACTTCACAGTAGATTGACAAGTCTCCAGGCTAAATGCCATAGATTTGACGTCACTATTTTGGCATTTCGCCTTTTTAGGGACATGCGCAACATACAGATCAATCAACCCAAACAATTAACATCCGTAAAAAACAAATTACTGAGGATGTTAAATAGAGAGTCTGATGTCTAAATTAGAATCGAGACATTGAGTTAATTATCAGAAGGTTAATGTTTTAATGAGTGAGTTTTCACAGTTGTTACGTAACTTCAGAAAGGAACTTCAATTTACACAAACAGAATTTGCAACCTACTTAAATCAGCTGGACGATGAATTTAATGCGGTTGACGTCGTAACGATAAATCGTTGGGAAAACAATAAGGTAAAACCTAGTACATACAAAGCTCTCAAGATCTTACAGTACCTTGGTGGAGATTTGTTTGAGACAATAAAGAGCTTCAAGTCCGAACAAAAAGATACACTAATCGAAACGTTTTTTAACGAATCCCATGGCTCATTTCAAAGTCGAATTTCAGCTCTAGCAGGCCTTAATAAAAAACAAGGCCAACGTAATTTTAAGTCACAGCCTTTAATGTCCGAGCCGTGTGACACTAGCGTTATCGACAGAATCAAACTACTTTCTAAATTCACAAAAGTCGATATTTCGCCACTGGACCAAATTGATTTATATCTCTATTACTGTGAGAAAAAAGCCCATGGCCACAAGCTCATCAATACAGATGGTGACATTGTGAGTCACAACGTAGGCTTTTTCTTTGAAGACCATCAATTTGAGATATTAAAAACTCAAGAGCTAGATCTCAGAATGGCCTGCTCTTTAAATTCAAGCAAAAGCATAAATTATTTTAATATAAGCTCACACTCAGAGACAAAAGATCATGTTATTGAGCATATAGTTTCAGATATACAGTTACTTTCTCAGAATAAAAATATTAAAAAATATTCTGTTCTAGTAAAAGACCCCAACATGATGAAGCTCTTGAAGGGCGTAGGGTTTGAAGTGTTTAAATTTTCAGAACCTTCTGTTAAAAAATGTAATATCACATTCAAAGATAAACATTATAGCTACTGTATATTAACGATTGATAAAATAGACTATCTGACGAATCGGAACGTAATATCACTAATCAAAGATGAATATTCTAACATGATGAATTTTTCGAAATTACTTCGCGAAGCGCGCAAGAAATTGAAGTTAACGCAAAAGGGTTTTGCGGCATACATTAATCACTTAGATGATGAATTCAGATCTGTAGATGTCGTAACGATAAATCGATGGGAGAATAGCAAAGTAAAGCCAAGTAACTACAAAGCCTTAAAGCTATTGGACTGCCTTGGTCTCGACTTGTATAAAACATTGAAATCCTTTGATTCAGAAGATAACGAAGACACTGAACTACTTGAAGACTTCCTCAGTGAACGGTTCTTTTCATTCCAAAGCCGAATATCATCTATCACTAAAGGAGAGATAGAAGAAGGTTGCAACTGTCAGATCATGCCATTGATGACAGATCAGAATGATAAAGCCGTAATAGATAGAATAAAGCTGATTTCGCAATATACAAAGGTGGATGCTTCAGCCCTTAATACCATCGACCTGTTTCTCTATTTCAGTGAAAAAAAGGCGCATGGCAGAAAATTGATCGATGTTAATGGCGATATTGTTAGTCATAGCTTAGGTTTTTTCTTCAACGAAGAGGCATTCGAGCAATACAAAAATAAGCATCTAAATCTTAAGCAAGCCTGCTCTTTAGATTCTAACCATAACTTAAATTACATTGTGGTTAGCGGTCACTCTGAGAAGCGCGAACAATCTATTGCGAATCTAATTTCCGATATGAAGCTTCTTGCAAGAAACACTAAGATTAAAAAGTATTCCATGATCATCAAGAACCCAAGTGCATTGGAACTTATGAAGAACATCGGATTTGAAATATGGAAGTTTTCAGACCCAACAGAAGAAAAGTCGAACATCACCTTCAAAAACAAAAACTACCGCTATTGCGTACTGACTATCGACAAGATTGAATTACTTAGCAATAAGCATGTTATTGCATTTATTAATAAGTATGGTTAGATAGTCAACCAATACTGCTTATAAAAAAGCCACCCTGTTCATGGTGGCTTCTTTTATCACAAGTAACTAACCCACTATAACGACCTAATTTGAACAATCTTAAAAATACTAATTAGCGTTGTTACCCTCCTGTTCCCATCCAAAGAGCGTTCGCGTAAATTGACACGGCGTCGCTAACCCCATCACCTGAGTTTCCTCCAAAACCAACCCAGTAAGGCTTCGAAGGATCAATATCTCTCCAAACATTTTGAATTGAAAAAGTTGGCGCAGCGGGTCTTTCTTCATGGGTATTTGTATATAAAGATAGTTTGTCACCTTCTATAGTAATCCAAACATACCAGTACTCATATCTTGTTGGCAAACTAACAAAAAATGATTCTTCACCTCCTATATAGCTACTACCCACGGTAGTAATAATATTTTGTGAGTAATAATTTATTTCATTACTAATCACAGCAGAAGAGTGTGGCAACCCTTCTTGGTAAGCGTTGGAGTACCCCCAATCTACCGTATTTGGTGAATTACCGAATTGCTGTAACACCCAGTTCAATTTGCCACTAGTTATTGATGCAACATCATTAGCCTTAAGTCGATATCGAGCGACTACATTTCGCCCGATAAACGCGTTTTTATAAACGGCAGTAACCTCAGACGATTGATTAGCCTTATAGTTAAGAGGGATTCCTTGTTCATCAATTGACCTGAAGCTATTTCCTCCCAAAACTTCCGCTATATTCCATAAACTGGCATCTGTTGTATCAATAAACATCTCATCGATAGCCGCCTCTATTGCAATTGCATCTTCACTATTTGAACTTACCTGTGTAGACAACACAGCGTGATTAAATGAAGTATCTAGATAAGTTTCTGAAGCTTCACCTGCAGAGTCAGTTACTAATGTAATATTTGACAAACCATTGCTAAAGACTCCCTTGGCTCCCCCAATTTCAGTCCTTAGGTCTTGATAAGGCGCTGGGCTTCCATCTGGGTCTGATACATAAAAAGACAAAAAGTGTTCTAAATGAGCATTTAGATTATTCTCAGATTGAATGTTTGTAGAGAAGTCCTTAATAAGTGGATTATCTAATAAAATGCAGGCTGCAAAACCTTCACCTTTCGTCTTTGTTAATTCTGAAACGTTTCCATCTACAATATTAATGGTTTTACCCGAGGTTTCAGAGACCATATCTGAACTCCAAAACGGTGTCCCTGCAGGCCAATTATTGGATTCGAAGAGACTTCCTTTGTTAGCTAGTAACAGTTCCCACTCGCGGCTAATAGGTAAACGCCCATTTCTCGACGCACAATAATTTTGTGCTTGTTCGAGATTCATTGTTACAACTTCTGAGTACTTGGGACCTGTAAATCCATCTTGCTCTTGAGAGCTAGTGTAAGCAGTATTTGTATAGTCAGCCAACACCTTACTTGCAGGCGCCGTAAAAGTAATATCAGTACCTATCGTTGGATCATAGATCGTAATATCCTCCCAATCTTGAACCAGACTAAAATCAGGCTCCACCTCGATATAGACTTGTCCAACCGCATACCCGCCGCGTCCGTCTGTTACCGTATAAGCAACTTCGTGTGGCCCCGCTTCTGGTGATTGAAACGTAAAAGTGTGGTCTGTTGCTGAGGTGATTTTCGTTTCTGCGTTGTAAGCGCGCACAGAATCTAAGATCACGCAGTCTTCAGCGTCCGATACATAGTCGGTTAAATCAATTTCAACCGACATATCTTTGGCAAGCTTGCCTTCTCGAATATAGTCATTCGCGACTGGTGGTGTATTTCCAGTATCAGAAACCGCTACGTCAATATTTCCAAGCTTGGTTGTCGTACCGTCAGTCATTGAGTACATAATTCGAGTAACACCGATATCCGTTGGCGTATACGTGATGGTGTTACTGAAAGAGTCAATTTCAACTGAACCAGTACCTAATAAGGTAGCCTCTTCCGACACCGCATATATCGAGGTATCTAAAGCACTCTCCAGCTCTGCAGACAAATCAATAGTCACTGGCGATTCAATGTTGGTCGTTGCTGACAAGTTCGGTAGTGTATTATCTTCAGCTGTTTGTGAAACAGACACTCTTGCTAAGGATGAAGCTTGTGCGATGTACTCACTTTGCTCAACGGGTTCGACTGTATATTCAAATTGGCACTCACCGACTTGATCCGACAAGATCGAAAACGTCATACCTTCTAGCGAGGTTACCTTGCAAGCTGGCTGATTTTTGACTGCTGTCACTGAAGTCAAACGTAAATCAACATCAGAATCAGCTTGGACAATGACTTGAGATTGAACATCGACAAGTGCTTTTGACTGAATCACAGCAGCTTCAATAGATACCTCTGATGGCATGGATGGCTGAACAGGCTGAGAACTCACATCAGAATCACCAGAACCTCCACCACAAGCTGTCAGCGCAGAAATACCTAGGGCTATCACACCCAAATTTATTACTTTCATAATCATTTCTAATACGCAGCCATTTCTAATTCAGTGATTCGAAAGTTATATGACTCATAAGCATTTTTTCCACCAATAGATAACCAATAAGGTTCAGAAAGATCTACGTTGCTTGTTATTTCAAATGATCCTGACGGCTCAGCTGGCCTTTGATCTGTTAACGAAGTAAATACATAAACTGTGGTATCACGTTTATCGAACCAATAAAAACGGTCTGAATTGCGTAGATCCATCGCTATTGAACTGGTTACCACACCTCCTTCAAACAGCGAAACAGGTATAGAACCATAGAAATTGACATTCAAACCAAAAGCAGACGATTCGTTTTCTGGATATGGCCGAGTATTTTCTGTTTTCATTGTTCCATCACTCTCCCACGTGGATTGGTCAGTTCCCAATTGTTGAATAAGAACGGCAAACTCCCCTTTATCCGGAGTTTCATATTCACCTGTCACCCTAAATCGGATAACAAAGTAATCTCCGACAAATGGCTGGTTGTAGATATGAAATTGTTTACTGTTCTTTTCCACCGGCATTAACATCAGCCCATCGGTGTTAGGTAAATACACATCCGTATTCCAATATTCTTCACTACTCCAAAGCGATGGTTGGGTTACATCAATCTTCATCGCATCATCCACTGGAACAAAAGGCAGTAAATAATCTTGCGAGCTCACTCTAGTCGCAACCACTTCATCACTAAACGAAATATCAAAATATGCTTCCTCTAACAAACCAGCATCATTAACACTCGCTACAGTAATCGGCTCGCGATTTGAAAAGACACCACGGTCATTCATAGATTCCAATTCAACGTCTGCAAAAGGCGCTGCATTGCCATCGGGGTCACGAATTTGAACTTCATACTCATATCGGTTCGATACTCGCTCTTTCACTGAAACGTCGGCAGAAAAATCACTAACACTCGGATTACTCAGATCAACACACGTTGTGTACATACCAACGTTCTTTGATTGCTCCCCGATAGTCCCGTCATTCAAATGAATAGTGGCAGCGTTTGTTTCACTGACATTTTCTGCTGTCCAATACTTCTTACTTGTTGGCCAATTATGGTTGGTGAATGCGCTGGTTTCGTTGGTAACGAGCGTTTCAAGCTCACGCTGTAGAGGCAAACGACCACCTCTCACTTTGCAGTACTGACGAGCTTGGCTAAGTGTTTGAGTGACGATTTCTGAGTCTTTCAAACCTTGTGTACCGTTTTCGATATATGTGCCGGTGTAAGAAGCATTGATGTAATCGGCGTACACTTTGGTCATTGGTGCGAAAAAGCGAATGTCTGAGCTGATAACAGGATCATGAGTGACAATATCTTCCCAATCCTGAATCAAAGAGAAATCCGGTTCGACTTCTATACGCGCCACACCCGTTGTGTAGCCGCCCATGTGATCGCTTACTGTGTATGCCACATCGTGCGCCCCTGGTTGGGTAGACGAAAACTCAAACTTCGTGTTAGTGACATTGGCAGGGTCGTAAAGTGATGTTGTCGAGTTGAAGTCCTGTACACCAACGAGCTGTACTTCATCTAGGTCTATGTCTGATATATGCTCTTTTACATCCACGACTACACTCTCACCCACTTGCGCGAGAGCATCGTGAGCAAAATCTGTTACATCAGGCGCTGTGTTATAGGTATCTTCTGAAGTCGCAATTGACAACGAGCCTTGTTGAATCGACTCACCGTTTTGGTAGTTGTAATAGACCTCAGTTTGACCTTTGGCTGTTGGCGTAAATTCAATTTGATGATCGCCAGAGACACGAACTGTACCAGAACCAAGGCTAATAACACTATCTTGCAAAACAAAGTCATCACCGGGTAACGATGAACCTAGCTCCCTTTCTAGATCAACAATAATCACCTGTGATTCGATGGTTGATGCTGTAATACGAGGAAGCGTTGTCGATGCATAGCTCTGCCCCATCGCCACACGAGCATACGAAGTTGCCATTGAAGTGCCAGTTTTAGTCGCTACTTCATACTCAAACAAACAGTCGTTAACGTCAGACGAATAGACATTAAAGCTACCTTCACTAATACCTTGAACTTGGCAAGTGTCATCAGTCAAAGCACGAGCATTTGTTACAACAAAATCTTGGTTATTCGATGTGTGAACATGCTCTGTAAGGTCAATAGTGAAGCTTTGCTCTACTAGTGAGTTATCTTGAATATCTTGCGCACTAATAGAGGCTGATTCTACTGGAGATACAACAATATCTTGCTCTCCTTCGGAGTTTGACTCACCACCACAGCCTGCTAGCAATACCGCTAAACTTACTGAAGTAATCACATTTAGTGTCGAATTCCGTTTCAACAAATCATTGCTGAATAGATACATTAAAAGCACTCTTATTAATGAAGTTGGGAGGTATTGTGAACCTTGCCTCACTTCTACTCCATTAAATTGCTATGATTCATTATTAAAAATTAAATCATTGAAATTTAAAGCTATTAATTCAAAATTCATTACCTTTCAAACTTCTAAATTTTTCTAAACACCGGTATGAAATTTGAGAAAGACTGTTTAATAAACATTCAATCACATTAAGTTAACTCCTCCATTCATCGTCTCCATACTGCCCAACTCATTTACATTGATACGGCAAACGTTATGAACCAAACCAAAATCGACCGCGTGTACACATTGGCTCTGCAGCACAAACATTCATTGGATGCACTCAGGTTATTACAGCCTATGCGCCATCATTCTATGGAAACTTATGAGCACACATTGCGAGTTTGCTTACTGTCATACTCATTTGGGCTGTACCTAAAGTTTGGTCGTGAACAGTTGGAATTGATTTTCGATTCTGCTCTTGTTCACGATTTAGGAAAACTGGGAACACCGGATGCGGTACTTCATAAAAATGGCAAATTAACACCTGTTGAGCGCCAAGTTATGAATAAGCATGTTGAGGAATCTTACTCAATGACTTGTGAGGTTCCTGAGTTAGAACTTGCGTCTATTTTGGGTGCTTTACATCATGAACGATGGGATGGAAATGGATACCCGTTACGACTAAAAGGATCAGAGACTCCATTGATTGGACAGGTTCTTGCGCTTGTAGATACATGGGATGCAATGACCTCAACAAGGGCCTATCGCACAGGAATGCCAGCAAAAAAAGCACTTCGTATCCTGTTTGATGAGAGACTTAGGGGGCAATTCAACCCACTTCTGGTCGACAAATTTATCGCCTTTATTGCCAACACATCAATTGAAGAAGTGGCTTAATCGAACGGAACAAACGGAGAGGCTTATGAAGAATATTAACCAACAACAAAAACAAAAAGTCCGTGTTCGAGAACACGGACTCTTCAGGGATATATCGAATGCTTGGGTACCATCTTGGAAACCAATCGACTTAATCACGTGCTAGCCAGTGTCAGCTTGTGAGTTCATTGGTTACCGAAACACCTATGGCAATTGCGCCTGAATATCAGTTAAAACCTCATCTAACCCTTCACCTAACGCCTCAACGAGTGCCTCATAACCTGCTTCTTTCAACGGCACCTTAGAATCGAAATCAGCACGTGCAAGCTCTTGATCGTGCTCGCTCAATACCCAAGTTCCTTTTACTTCAGCATTGCCAGTGTAAGAACCATTGAACTGCTCGAAAGTAATGAGCAGCTCTTTATCCGATTCTCCTGATGCATCGGAAGAGTCAATACGCTCTTCAAGTAACCCTTCAAGGTTCTCGGCCCAAACATGTTTACGCGCAGAAACCAGCTCATTTTCAGACTTGCGATACGCAATGCCGATGGTGTCTAGATAGTCTGGTAACTCCACTCTCGTTTTAACCTTAAAGATCGGCTTATCTAGCGTACTTTCTGGCAAGAGATACGCGTTAGTGCCATCAGTAGGCGTTGAACACCCTAAAAGCCCGAAGAGCACGATAAGTGATATAAATAGCTTTCTCATTATTCCACTCCCTTAACTGGAATCGGGTCTTCTTCTACTTCGCTACCAAACACCAGCGCATTCGGTTTATCGTTCAGCACTTTAATCAGTGGACGAAGCTCTTTTAACACGTGTTCTAGCTCTTCAGATGCACTGATCAATTGCTTATAGGCGTCCGAATCATCGTCGTAGCTCTCTAATGTCGTCTCAAGTTGCTTCATGGTTTCACTCAGATCCTTTGGTAACGCTTTAGCGCCCTCACTATCCAGCAGTTCATCCATACTCTTTAAGGTGCTATCTAACGAAGCAAGCGAGCCATTTAAGTTAGCTACCGTTGCGTCTAGCGGTAACTCGTTAATTTTGGTTAGGAAGTCTGTGATCTGCTTTTGAATCTCGGTCAGGCCACCAGCCACAACAGGGAAGACAGGATAACCATCAAACTCTCTTGGCTCGTAAGGTTCTTCGTCTTCATAGAAGTTTATATCGACAAACAATGCGCCTGTAAGCAAGTTGCCCGTCTTCAAAGTCGCTCTTAGCCCCTCTCCCATCTGCAGTTTGACGCGCTCTGCAAAGGTTTTGGCATTCACAGCCTTAAAGACTTCTGAAACTCGTTCTATCTCCAGCTTGATTAAGATGGGAATGCGATTCGAGACTTTGCCGTCTTTGTCCATGCGAATCTGCAACGGCACTGTATCCACGGTACCAATTCGAACACCACGATACTCCACGGGAGCGCCCTTCTTTAGACCTCGAACCGATTCTTCAAACAACAATACGTAATCAATAGAAGTGGTGTATTTACCTTGTAAAACTGCGTCGTAATTATCGTAAAGTGTATATTCTTGTAAGTTCTCTTTGATCTGCTGTCCCGGTTGGATACTCTCTGCCACATCAAAACTCACGCCGCCCGTTATTATGCTTTCTATCGATGCGAAGTTTACGTCGAGGCCATTCGCACCAAACTTCACATCAATCCCAGAGGACAACCAAAACTGAGTTTTCTCGAAGATCAGCCCGTCATAAGGGGCGAAGATAAACAGTTGGTATTTACCCACTTTATTCTCGTAATCGAAACTTGTTTTCTCGACACGCCCAACAACAAAGCCATGATGCAACACAGGTTCGCCAACGTTCAGTTGATTCGCTTTATGGTGCGATAACACCACACGAATGCCTTTGGTGTCTGGTCCTGCGACGGGTGGCGTGTCTAACACATCAAACTTCAATTGCGATTCACTGGATTTCCCTGGCTTCAACTCGATGTATGAGCCAGACAAAATGGTTTCCAATCCGCTGATTCCATCAGTACCAATGTGTGGCTCAACCACCCAAAATTGAGTCTCAGTATTGATCATGCGAGAGGCTTTCTTGTCTATTTGTGCTTTGGCGATGATGTATTCATAGTCTTCACTTAACGCCACGTCTGTGATGGTCCCAACATGCACGTTCTTAGATTTGATCGCCGTTTTTCCTGCTTCTATCCCAGAAGCATCTGGCAAGATCAGGGTGATCTCAGGTCCACGATTGTTGAAATATTGGAACAGCATCCAACACCCCACCAGCACCGCAATGATCGGCACAATCCAGACCGGAGACAGTTCGCTTTTTTGTGATACTTTCGCATCTGAAGTAGTTTGCTTTTCCATATGTCCCACACCTCTTTGGGGAGATTACTTCCATATAATCCGAGAATCGAAAATCATCGCCGACAACATCGTAAATATCACGACAGCTGCAAACGACAGCGCCGCAGGCCCCGGGTAAATCGCCATAACGCCATCCAATTGAACCAATGCCACCAATATAGCGACGACGAAAATATCTATCATCGACCAACGGCCAATAAATTCGGTGATACGGTATAGCTTAAGATAGCGGCTCGCCCTTTGATTGGTGAGCCCATGTACCCTTTTTGCATTCCAGTACAGATAAGCCAAGGCAAACATCTTTGCCATTGGGATGAAAACACTCGCGATAAGAATGATAAGTGCCACGGGGTATGAACCCATATTCCAAAGCAAGATCACCCCTTCCATGATGGTGGAACCTTCACTCGTCCCGAACGCAGACGTATACATCATTGGGTATAGGTTTGCTGGAATATAGAAAACGACAGAGGTGAACAACAGCGCCCACGCTATTTGCAGGTTTTTTATTGGTTCAAATCGATGCAAATGTGTGTGGCAACGAGAGCAATGATGAGTAGCCTCACTGTAGCTGTGCACTTGACCGCAAATATGGCAAGCAAGGTGCTGCTTGTTCTGAAAGGTGCTACCAACCGTTTGTTCTTGTGAGTTTTTAGTCGGAACTAAGCGATCCCATAACCAGTCAAAATCAACCAATGAAATCGTCTTCACCACCAACATGGCATAGATACAAAATGCCCAAAATGATATCCCCATCGATACATCGGCTAATGCTGCGATCTTGATTAAGCTGACCAATACGCCGATCAAAAACACATCGACCATCAACCAAGGCTTTGCCCAACTTAATGACTTCAATGCCAAAAAGGTGAATCGGTTAGCCGCATAATGAATGTGCTTCTTTCTGTCTACCAGTAGATAAAACCAGAGAGAAAGCACCAAAAAATAGGCAGGCAAAAGAATCACGGCCAGAAAAAGTAATATAGCAATCAGGCTGTTATCCATTCGGTTCATCATATCAACAGCTTGATACAGGGTGATTTGCTGGCTAATTCCTTGAACGCTGAACGACATATACGGAAATGTCAGGCTCATGATTAAAGCAATAAGGCTAGCCGACGCATAAGCCATCACACCCTGCTCTTTATGATGCCCAAGGCTCGATAAGGTGTGAGAACATCTCGGGCAAGAAGCTTCACTGCCCGCAGACAGTTCTTCAAACTGACTAACCAGCCCGCATTCGTGGCATGACTTGGTAAAGCGCTCTGGCAATGACGTCCCCTTTTAGTCTTTATAAGCAACTAGACACTCTAGGTAAATATAAGTAAGGGTTGGATTTTTTGCCAATATGCACCGAATTAAACGCGCACGATATACTAGAAATGAGAGGTAGAAAGTAAAAGGGGATGACCCACCGGCCATCCCCTTTTCAATCATTGAACAAATACAAACCGCAACGAGTTAACTCGCTGCAGTAGCTACGCACTATTTATAGCGTGATCAGTTGTGATTGTTGTCTAACTGATAGAAAGTCACTTGCGCATAATCGCTGTCGTCACTTGAGTTGTCTTGCAAGTAGATACCCGCTTTAAAGTACATGTAGTTATCCGCATCGTCATAACCGCTGTTACTCATATCCACTTCTTTTGCCGCTAGCTCTGAGCCATTTTGACTAATGGTAGTAATCAACTTATCACCTTCAACAACAATGGAATACGAGAAGGTTTCATCGAGTGCAATACCGTCACTTGGGTTGCTAGTGCTGTTTAAGTCACCGTCAGACGTCACCATGTTACCTAAAAGGTTATGCCAAGTTTCATCACCACCATTCGATTTCGATGTTTCATGAGCAAAGTAGATTGCGCCTTTGTCGTTGCCTGGTAGTTTATGGTAGTACAAGCGAATAGGTTCGTTTTTCTCAGCATGGATCTGGCCAATCACGATTCGACCCACTTGTTCAGTGTTCGAAGTCGTTTTCGTCACATGATTGATGGCTAACGTCGCATTTAACGTCCCGTCGATACCACCAAAGTCCGACTGGTCACTCGATGGAATAGACGAAAACGCCCAGTTATTGTCTTTACCCGAAGTGGAGTAAGAGGTATCACCGCGACGAAGCATCTCTCTTAATTCAGTCCGAACATATTTTGTTCCACTAGATGTAGTCACGCCTTCGACTGGCGTGTAGAACACCAAGCCACCATCGCTACCGGTATAGAAGAATTGGTCTTCATAACCTGCATCTAGCGTGTTCTCTTTGATAGAAGTTGCGTAGCCGTCACCCTCATCAACGGGAATGCTCACATACCAGTCCAGTAAGTCGAAGTTGCCTGACGGCGGTAGGTTTGGATCGAGTCCATAGTCAGGGCTATCATTGCCACTGATTTCGACTTCAGTAATATTCGTCCAAACACTTTCAGCACTGTTTTCAAATACTTTGATACGAACCCAACGAGCCTGAACATCCGTCACATCGTAGGTTTCAAAACCAGATGTGCTACCACTACTATATCCATAATAAACCTTGTCCCAGCTGCTTGAACTTTCATCAGCGAGCGCTCTGATCTCGAACTTATAAGTTTGCTCTTCGCCTTTACCCCAAGCAATCGCGACGTCTTGAACATTTTGTACCGAGCCTAGGTCGAGCACTAAATTGACGGGCGCATTCTGAGCAGCCCAACGTGATGACCAATCAGTGCTTCCATCAATCGTATTCGATGCTGGGTAAGAGCTGTGCGCTCCACCCCAGTCTGACGCGGATTGAATGTTCAGTGTTTCAGCCGATACGCCATAAGTAGCCATCGCTAAAAGAACCGCACACGACAATTGTTTGTAAGGTTTAAGTTGGTGAGTTCGAGGTTTGCAAGAAGTGAGTTTGCAAGGTTTAAAAGTCATACAAGTCTCCATGATATGTTTCACGTATATTATTTATTCCATATTTTGTAGGGTGTTACCGAAGTAACGAGAACCACTATAGGACAATATTTGTACGACAAGTTGAACAAACATCACGATCATGAATTATTATATTACAAATATATAACTATGTGACATAAACCATTCTTATACCAAACACATCATCTAATAAGACGGCAATATAACGAAAAGCTTTAAACCAAATTACACTTGAGCTTTTCTTCCAACGCTTGGATACACAGCTTGATGGCGATAGGCGTATTTGAAGCAAATGGGTTTAGCGCATAAACCGTGTTGGTCGGTAGTTGGAAGTTTGGCATTATGTCGACCACTTCATTGGATAACTGAAAGAGGTAGAAATCTGGAATAACACCGATACCGACACCAGATTTGATCAAGGCAAGGCAGCTGTGGAAAGAGTTGGTGGTACAGCTTGCTTGTTGTTGGTAAACAAAGTCTGTTTCAGTGTGAGAGGTAAAGTAATGAGAGATCTGCTTCCCCTGCCATGAGTTAGCGATATAAGGGATAGAATCAAGCTCGCGTTCACGCATGCTTTCAACGCCACACAACACATCTTTAAATTCACCCAAGCGTTTCTGTTTGAGGTTACTGTCACGAGAACTGCCCACTCGTACCGCAAGATCAATATCGTGTTCCATGAAGTCTAGATGTTGATCGTCGCTTATCAGTTCTGGCTTTAGCTTCGGATATTGCTTCATCAGATCGGCAATAACAGGCGCTACCAATAAATCCATCAACGCATTAGGTGCCGTGATACGAATCCGGCCTTGTGGCTCTTCTAGCTCTGCTTTCGCCATATCCCAAGCCGATTCAGCGATCACGTTGATGTCTTTACAACTCAAATAAAAACGCTCACCCATACTGGTAAGAGATTGCCTGCGTGTTGTGCGCTTAAGAAGAGAAGCGCCTAGCTCTTGCTCTAAGATTTTGAGGTGCTGACTGACGACAGATTTAGACAACTCTAACTTTTCAGCTGCAGCCGAGACTGAACCCTGCTCTACGATATGAGCGAAAATCGACATCTGCTTTAGCTTACTCATCTTATTGTTCTCTTTTTACAAACAGTATTTTCTATTATCTCTGTTTTTCAAATCAATTTCCAAGACTAAACTCAATTCAACTTATCGAGATACCAAATCAAAAAGACAGTGCTCGACACAATACTGTTATGGAGAAAGACAATGTTAGACAACCAAACTTTAGAAGCATGTAAGCAAGGCATTAACGCGTGGCAGAAAGCATTCAACAGCCAAGACGCAAAAGGTTGTGCAGATCAATATACTGAAAGCTGTGTAATGGAAGCGCGTCCATTTGGTACTTTTGAGGGTCGTGAAGCGATTCAAGCATTTTGGCAAAACATCATCGACCAAGGCTTCAAAGACGTTGATTACACCGATGTTAAATGGGAAGAGCACCTAGAAGGCGGTTACATTCTTACCGCTAGCTGGACAATGAACAAAGCGTTTGGCGTTGTACATCGTGAACACTGGGCACTTGAAGCCGATGGCTGCGCTCGCTTGGTCAGCGACGACTTCGAAGTTCAAGGCGAACGCTAGAGCTGTAATTAGAAGCTAAAAGCTCAAAAATGAAACAGAAAACAAAAAGCCAGCAATCCAAATGGACTGCTGGCTTTTTAATGTTCACTATTGTCGCCATTTCACTTGATTTGAAGGTGATTGAGTGACTCTACACAATCACTCAACACGCTCATCATTTCAAATCAAAATGTCTGGTAAGACAGAGCAAATCCAAGTCAAAGTTACAGTGCAGCTTTCTTCGCTTCTGTAATCCAACCATCGAACGTGCTTTGGTTCGCTTTAATCCAACCATTTACGTGCGCTTCGATATCCGCAGAGCTGTTCTTACCTTTACTCATCATCATGTTCTGAGCACTTACATCATTGATGTTAAGTTTGATGATTTCGAAAAGCTTCGCTGCTGATGGGTTGTTCTTAGCAAACTCTTTATTCGCAATGATGCGCATTGAGTTCATTTCGAAGCCGTAGTTTTTGCCGTTAGATAACGTCGTATCCACGTTCGAACGCTCGCCAGGAAGTGCTGAGAAAGGAACCTCTAACCAAACTACATCTTCGTTAGGCACCAATACACCACTTACCCAGTAAGGTGTCCACGTGTAGTAAAGAATTGATTCACCCTTTTGGTAACGAGAAATCGTATCTGCAATGATTGCAGCGTAGTTACCTTGATTGTGAGTCACCGTATCGTCGAGTTTGAACGCTGAAAGTTGATGTTCAATCACCATCTCACAACCCCAACCTGGGTTACAGCCTGTTAGGTCTGCTTTGCCATCACCGTCCGCATCAAACAGCTTCGCGATTTTTGGATCGGTTAATTGACCAATGTTAGTGATGTTGTACTTTTCAGCCGTTTTCTTATCAATTAGGTAACCTTGAGCAGCGCCGCTTACATATTGGCCTTCACGGTAGAATTTCTCATCACCACCAGCCATTGTGTATTTGTCAGCATGAAGCGGGAACCAACCTACTGTTAGGAACGTTGCATCACCCTTTGCAATTGAAGTGTAACCTACGTTGTAATCCACTTCTTGAGTTGATTTCACGTCATAACCCAGTTCTTCTAGAGCACGGTTAACGATCAATGTTTGGAACGTCTCTTCCGCTACAGACGATTGAACAGGCTGAACTGATACACCCTCACCCGGTAGGCTTGCTGCCCACACGTTAGTCGATAGCGCTAATGTACAAACGATGCTTACTGCGAGTTTACTCTTCCATGAATTATTCATTGGTGCTTTTCCTTAATTGAAGTTCTGATTTGTTACCGCGATTAAGTACATTCAGTACAAGGGAAACAGGTCCCATGCGATACCAGCGTAATTTTGTATTACCAGCGTTGACACCCAGTACTTGGGTGATGCGGTCTAATAAGATGGCTAAGATAACGATACCTAAGCCACCAACAGCGGCCAACCCCATATCTAAACGGCCAATACCTCTCAGTACCATTTGACCTAAACCACCTACCGCAATCATTGATGCGATAACCACCATCGACAACGACAACATCAGTGTTTGGTTCACGCCGGCCATGATGGTTGGCAATGCAAGTGGCAGTTGAATTCGGTAAAGCATCTGTTTTTTGCTTGCACCGAATGAGTGACCCGCTTCGATCAATTCTTCCGGTACTTGCTGAATACCTAAGATGGTCAAACGTACAACAGGAGGAAGTGCGAATATGATGGTCACTACTACACCCGGAACGTTACCGATGCCAAACAACATTACGATCGGTACTAAATAAACGAAGGCTGGTGTGGTTTGCATGGCATCCAAAATTGGGCGCACGAATTTAGCCGCCGTGTTACTTCGGGCAAGCCATATCCCCATGGGTAAGCCAATTAACAGACAGAAGAATACGGATGTCATGACCAGTGACAATGTGGTCATTGCTTCAGACCAAGCGCCAATCAAGCCGATGAAAGTCAAAGACACGGCCGTTGCAACGCCAAGCTTCAAGTTTGAAAACTGCCACGCCACAAGAAACAAGATGATCAACATGAAGGGGGCTGGTGTAGACACCAACGCCGTTTCAAATGAACTTAGAATAAAGTCGATAGGCACACGGATTGCCTGGAATAATGGGCGTCCGTGCTCAACTAACCAATTCAGTCCAGACTCAACCCAAGTGTCGACAGGCAGCACAGCCTCTGCAAAAGGGTTCAGTGGATCAAAAGGTGTCGCTTCAACTGTTTCGCTGCTTAACCAATCTGCTGATGGTGAGGTATCAGCTGCTTGACCCCAAGGGTCACTTGCAGGTTGAGCTGCAGGGGCAGATTGAGACCATGGGTCATTATTTGTTTGTTCAGATGACATGATCTACCCCTTATCCAATGTTTGTAACAGTCGTGACTTAGTCACCACGCCAAAGTAATTACCTTGCTCATCCACAACAGGCACTGAGTAAGGAACACCACCAACTAGGCCAAGCACATCATTGATTGGTAAATCAGGGTTCAGCGTTAATCCATCATCGAGCTGCGCGCTGACGAGTGATTTGTTCTCTTTGTGAGCTTTACGAAGCGAGTCGATAGAGACAATGCCGGAGTAACGGCTGCTCTTCTCAACTACGATGCCGTACTCGCGGTCGTTATCCATCAAAATTTGTAGAGCGGACGCTGGGCCATCGTGTTCTGATTTTTTAAATACCGCAGCTGGCTTCTTACGCGCAATGTCTTTCACAGTAAGTACGCTTGCTACGTTCACACCGCGGAAGAAAGCTTCGACATAATCGTTCGCTGGGTTATTAAGAATATCGTCTGGAGTACCTACTTGAACCACTTCGCCATTTTGCATAATCGCAATTCGGTCACCGATACGCATCGCTTCATCCAAATCATGCGAGATAAAAACAATGGTTCGTTTATCGTCATTTTGAAGGCGAATAAGCTCATCTTGCATTTCAGTACGAATCAAAGGATCGAGCGCCGAGAACGCTTCATCCATCAACAAGATATCTGGGTCACATGCTAGTGCACGAGCCAAACCAACACGCTGCTTCATACCACCAGATAGTTCATCTGGGTAAGATTCTGAATATGCGCCAAGGCCAACACGTTCAAGTGCTTCAAGTGCTGACTGCTTTCGTTGTTCAACTTCAACACCCGCAAGCTCTAGACCAAACGCGGCATTCTCGATAACCGTCATATGCGGCATCAAAGCGAAACTTTGGAAAACCATGGAGATGTTGTTGCGGCGAACTTTGCGGAGTTCATCTTCTGAGATGTGGGCAATGTCTTTGCCTCGAAGAAGCACATTGCCTTTGGTAGGTTCGATCAAGCGGTTAAGAAGGCGTACTAGGGTCGATTTGCCAGATCCTGACAGTCCCATTATGACGAAAATCTCGCCTTCTTGAATACTAAGAGAAACATCGTTAACGCCGATCGTTAGTCCTGTTTCTTCGAATACTTTATCTTTATTTGCGCCTTCATTAATCATTGTAAAAGCACGGTCGGTGTCTTCACCAAACACCTTGTACAGTCCCTTAACTTCCAGTATGGGATCCATGTAATCTAATCCTTTCTCAGTTATTTAAACTTAAAAATGGTTATTTAAACCCGAAAAACAATTAGCACTCTAAGTAATTAGCACGTGTAAATCAAGGAGCTTCGTTCGGTAAAACAAGGCGACAGACCGAAACCAGACCAGCTACAGAGCGGTCAAAAAACAAGCAAAAATACAACAAATGACTGATAATTAAAGGGATAAATTAGACAAATGCACGACCGATATTATGTATTACTTAGTCGTAGATTATTGAATATTAATTTTACATTAGAGTAATTAATAGGCTAAATGAACCAAAAAAAGCCACAATTAGTTCGTGCACAAATAATTCGAATACGAACTAATTATTAAGCTTTCATGATGTTTCCGAGGCGAAAGTTAGCTCGGTAGAAAAGATAAGATCAGCTCTCAATCTCTACCTAAAAACCAAAGGTCAACCGGCTAAAGTCAGCGAGTTGAAATCAACCTTTTAGACCAAGAATTTTAATACATCACACCAACTGTGATACTTGCTGCAAACTGTCAATTGATGATTATCTAAGCTGAACTTCAACTTGTAGAGTGCTCATTGCTGAGCCATTCTTTATAAAAGAAATAAACATTTTCCCGTGCCGAAAAAGAGAAAAAGACAAGGAATTCGAATGATAAAAATGTTGGTGTGTGACTTTGACGGTACGCTTGATGGGGGATCATCTCACGGTGTTAACCAGCTATTTGATTACCTCACAGAACAACCTGATATTCGCTTTATCATCGCGACAGGAAGAACATTACCTTCGATTCGAATAGGTTTAGAATCGGATAACTACCCGAAACCACACAGTATTATTAGCGATGTGGGCACGAAAATTCATCATGTTCATTCCCAAAAACCAGACCATGTTTGGCATAACCAACTGGAAGCTTCTTGGAACAAATCAAAGGTAGAGATGGCTCTCGCACCCCTTGATTTTATGGGTGAGCGGATAGAGAACCATCAAGGCGATTACAAGATCACTTTTGAAGGAAAGCTTTCAGAGCCTCAACACGAACTGATTGAATCTAGCTTGGAGATGCACGGATTAGATGTTCACCTTACTTACTCTCATGATTGGTACTTAGATATCACACCAAAAGGCGTTAACAAGGCGACGGCGATTCATCACCTACTCGAACAACACGATTTGAGCGTTGCGGAAGTGTGCGTCGCAGGTGACTCAGCTAACGACACCTCAATGCTCACCATTGAGGGCGTAAACTCCATACTGGTTGCTAACCATTACCCAGAGGTTGCTCACCTATCGGATAGAGACAACGTATACACGAGTAGAGCAACACATGCTGAGGGTGTGTTAGAAGGCCTTAAATACTGGCAAAGGCGTGCAGCAGCGGGTAATTAGAATTAAGTAGAGGTGCCGACTGATCCCTGCTTCCTATCCTTATTTCCAACCGGGAAGCCAATGATCCTTGTCGGTGAGATCCCGCCAGTTGATGTCTTCCTCTCGTTTGGTCATCACCGCTTCTATCAAACAACGAATAACCTCCCCTTCTTCAAACTCGACCTCTGTGACCATAAAGTGTTTTTCTTTCTTTACAGGGCTAACAGCCGTCCATTTACTGCGAAGTAGTTTCTTTGGATTGATTCGATTCATGAGTTTATTTCTCGCTTAGATGTCATTGATTATTATGGATTGTCCAGCCGACATTGAGTAATAGTCTTCATCGCGAGAAAAGGATCAAAAGAAGCCAGCGATTAGGCTGGCTTCGTTCGGTTAGCTATTTCTCGTTAAAGATTAGCCGTTTTTAGGTGGATCAAATGCCGTGAGTTCTAAAACTGGACCTGTGTATTTTTCAATCTTCACAAGCGCAGAGTTTGCAGCACAGCCATTCGCCAAACGAGAGGTCGGAATATCCAACGTAAGTACGTTACAGCCACCGTTTTTACATAAACCAGTGTCTTTATCTAAATCTGGCCAACCGCCTTCATGGATACATACAGAGCCTTGTTTGATGCCATCAGTCACTAATGCACCCACCAATACTTGTCCACGACCATTGTGTGCGCGAACCAAGTCACCCGTTTTAATGCCACGCGCTTTTGCGTCTTCAGGGTGGATTGAAATCGGCTCGCGGTCTGCGATAGCGTACTCTTCGCGAATCTTCGCGTAGTTGAACTGACTATGTAGACGGTGCGCCGCGTGCGCTGTCATCAATTGCAGTTCGCCATCTTTAGCATTACCGGTGTACTCTGTTGGCTCCATCCAAGTTGGATGTGGAGGACAATCATCAAGCTTGTAACCTTCAATCGTTTTCGAGAATATTTCAATCTTACCACTTGGTGTACCTAGTGGATTCATGATTGGATTCTCTCGGAAGTCAGCGTAACGAACGAACTGTGCGTTCTTCTCGTTCCACTTCATTTCGATCAGTTGATTGTCTTCCCAAAACTTGCTGAAGTTCGGCATAGCCACGCGTGCAGCGCGACCACCTTGTTGAGCAGCCTTGTAGAATTGGTACAACCATTCCATTTCTGTTTTGCCTTCAGTGTATACTTCATGACCACCTGGAGCTAACAGCTCTGCCATGTCTGCAAATACATCAAAGTCATTACGCGCTTCACCTTGTGGCTCAACCGCTTTCTTCATTGGTACTAGGTGCTGGTTACTGTAGTCACCAGTCATCGTCAGGTCATTACGTTCAAACGATGTTGTAATAGGCAAAACAATATCTGCATGCTTCGCAGCTGCGGTCCAGTAGATTTCAGAAATAACAACCAATTCCGGTTTCTGCCACGCTTTGATCAAACGGTTGGTGTCTTGGTGATGAGTGAAGTTACCACCGCCCGCCCACCAGATCATTTTGATATCTGGGAATACACGATCATGACCATTATGCTTGTACGCTTTGCCCGGATTTTCTAGGGCTTCTACAATACGAGCAACAGGGAACGAGTTGATCACCTTGCCTGTCGCAGACCAACCTCGCTCATCACTACCCGCTACAGCACCTAAAGATGCAGACATTGCAGGCAATACGCCAGCATCGCGAGATGGGTTACCGCCATTAGAGTAATGGTAAGAGAAGCCGAAACCACCACCTGGCAAACCAATCTGACCAAGCATTGCAGCAAGAGTTACTAACATCCAGTGGCGTTGCTCACCAAACTGTTGACGTTGAATACCCCAACCTGCCATCAACATTGTGCGGTTGCTGCTAAAAATATCAGCCAGCAATTCAAGCTGTTTAGCTGGCACACCACACACGCTCGACGCCCACTGCGCGTCTTTCACTACGCCGTCTTCTTTACCCATTAGGTAATCTTCGAAAACATCATAGCCAGTCGTGTATTTTTCGATGAACGTTCGGTCGTGTTTACCTTTGATAACTAACGTATGAGCAATACCCATCAACATCGCGACATCAGTCATTGGGTGTGGAGCAATCCACTCTGCGTTGTCGCCAAAGAACTCGATAGTTTCAGAACGCATTGGGTCGATAGCAATAACCGTTTTGCCCGACTTCTTCAACTGATGGAAGAACTCTAAGCCTGAGCAGTCTGTAGAACTCCAAGCGATCTTCAAAGTGTTCATTGGGTTTAGGCCCCAAAGTACAACTACATCACTGTGTTCTAGCACCATTGGGTGCGTTGTTTGTTGCTCATATACTTCAATCGAGCCCACAACGTGCGGCATGATAACTTGCGCAGCACCTGTTGAGTAATCGCCCATGTGACCAGAGTAACCACCAGCCATGCCCATGTAACGCTGAAGTAAAGTCTGTGCCTTATGAAGCACACCACTTGAGCGCCAGCCGTATGAACCTGCGAAAATTGCATCTGGGGTGTTATTTGCACGAATACGCATATGTTGTTCGTGTATAAGTTTGTAAGCTTCGTCCCAAGATACGCGAACAAACTCATCGCTACCGCGCTCTGCTTTAGGCGCTAACGGGTTATCTAAGTAGCTCTTACGCACCATAGGGTATTTAATACGTGCTTTGGTGTGTACTTGATCTGGGCCTGTGGTTTGAAGGCTGTTAAAAACGGTTTGAGGTACCGCATTCGTGGTCGACACTAACTTGCCATCTTTCACTTCACACAGCATTGGTCCCATACGACCTGCCGTTAGAACACCTTTACCACGCGTGTTTGACGAAGCGACCGACATTGGAGAGAACGATGTAAACGCCATCGCACCAGCAGTCATACCTGTGCCTTTTAAAAATCCGCGACGTGTAATATCTGTCATTTTTTATTCCTTACTATTAGTGGCCAACAACGTCTTTCGCGTGGTTTTGGAAGTACTTAGTCAGAAGTTCAAGGTTTTGTTCTGAGATATCTGTACGAGCTCCCATACCTTTAGCTACTGGTCCCCAAGCGTTAACAGTGAAGTGCTCACCAGGAATTTTTGCGTGACAAGTCGAACAGTAGACGTTGTCTAACTCTTCTGCGTAAGACCAGATTGGGTCTAGGCTATCAACAACTGGCGAAGTAATGTCACCCGTTAACGCAACAGAACGCCACTCGTTACCATAAGCATCGGCTTCGTATTCACCAGTAGTCAGTGCTTCTTGACCTTTATCAGTTAGTGTCGCAACGATTGCACGTTGACCTTCACCGAAGTAAAGCACTTGCTCTGCGCCTTTCATTTGGAAAGCATTCAGAGTCACAGTACGGTTGTCGCCTTCAGCTTTAACCACTTCTAGTTTTGCTGTTGGATTTAGGTTACCAAATTCGCCCATTGCGATGTCGGTTACTGGGTAAACCACTTTCGCATCAACTGGCGTATTTTGAGTAAAGGCAATCAAGGTCTCGAAGGCTTTGCTGTCTAGTTGAGCTTCTGGGGCAAAGTGCGCGACGCCTTTATGACAGTCGATACACGTTTGGTTATTCTCTTTCCCGTAAGCGTGCATTTTCGCCGCATCACGAGATTGCTCGAACTCTTCCATAGCATCGAAATCGTGACAAGATCGACACGTCGCTGAATCATTTTCACGGAATTGAGCCCATACTGTTTCAGCCATTTCTTCACGGTGTGCTTCGTATTTTTCAGGCGTGTCGATCTTGCCTGAGATGAATTCGTGGTAGATGTCTTTAGACGCTCTTACTTTGGTGATCACGTAGTCAATCGGATCTGTTGGGATATGGCAATCAGCACACTCAGCTCTAATGCCTTTTGCGTTACTGAAGTGAACTGAACCTTGGTATTCTTTGTGGGGTGTTTCCATCGTGTGGCAAGAAACACAAAACTCAGTGCTCGATGTATAGTGCATAACGGCTGCAGTTCCCCCTAAGGTTAACCAGCCAATGCCTATACCAACCGCTGCTATTAGTGCGATATAACGTTTTTTTATTGTCATAATTTTTAATCATCTTCAACAATTGGTTACAATTGCGATCAGAATAGTACTTTAGGGGTAGATCTGTTTGATTTGGATCATCAATCGCAATCTGAGGAACAAAAAATGAACCTTTCTGAGAGCTTAATTTCACTTTGAAAAATTAGCGCCCGAACAACCCAATCACCCAGCAAATACAAGGCGCTCGTTAAATTCCAATAACTGATTAATCCAACAATAAAGACGTTAAACTCGCTCCCAAATCAAAGAAGTAAATTGTAAATCTAATACAATATCGGCTAACTCTTTTCATAAACTCTTCACTCCATGAACCAGACAGAATTCCAGCAAAAAATAGCGAGCTTCACCTCGATTGAACAAGCGCTTGATTACTTCGAAATTGGGTTTGATAGCAAGTTCATCGACCAAAATAGAGTCGAGCTTGTGAAGCGCTTTAATGGTTATCTGATTCTTGCGAAACCTGATGATTGGTTTTCTGGAAGAAGAGCGTTGAAAAATGCGTATTGTAAGGTTCAACGTAGCAAGTTGGATCGCCACACACGTTCTGCCTGCCGCGGGTGTACCACTTGCCAACGTCGATAGATAGAAAGTGCAGCCCAAAATAGAGAACTAGAAAATAGATAGTTGAAATAACATCTCATTACGATTCAGTTAGTGGTTTGCTCGAAAAAAAGTGTGCTAGTCTTACGGCAACTCAACTACGAGATAAAAACTACAATGAAAATTTTCAGCAATTTCGAAAGCGGCAACATTCACGTCGTTTCTGCAGATTCACCACAAAACATTCAACTGACTATCCCAGCAGACAACCAGACTGAAATCTCTCAGTGGTTCCATTTCCGTTTAGAAAGTGAAGCTCAACAAGCTCACCACTTTGAAATCGGTCAACTGGCAACATCGGCTTACCCTGAGGGCTGGAAGGACTACGATGTGGTTGCATCGTATGACCGCGAAGAGTGGTTTCGTATCCCATCTCAGTTCGATGGCGATACATTAAGCTTCGACATCATTCCAGAGCACGATTCAATGTACTTCGCGTACTTTGCACCGTACTCATACGATCGTCACCAAGATCTTCTGCACAGCGCGCAAACGCACCCAGCTTGTAAGCTTGAAACTTTGGGCCACACGCTAGACAACAATGACATCACTTTGCTAACCATTGGTGAGCCAAGTGAAGAAAAGAAAAACATTTGGGTTATTGGTCGTCAACACCCTGGCGAGACAATGGCTGAATGGTTGATTGAAGGCCTGCTTCAGCGCCTACTTGACGAAACAGACACGGTAGGTCGCTCTCTTCTAGACAGCGTAGTATTCCGCGTTGTTCCTAACATGAACCCAGATGGCAGTATCCGCGGTCACCTTCGTACTAATGCGATTGGCGTTAACCTGAACCGTGAATGGCAATCGCCTTCTATGGAACGTAGCCCAGAAGTATTCCTTGTTCGCGAGCGCATGCTAGAAACGGGCGTAGACCTGTGCCTAGACATTCATGGCGACGAAGCGATTCCATATAACTTTGTAGCAGGTAGCGAAGGCACGCCTTCATATAACGAGCGCATTGCTAAACTAGAGAATCACTTCAAGCAAGCACTACTCACGATTACACCAGAGTTCCAAGATGAGTTTGGTTACGATAAAGACGAGCCAGGAAAAGCGAACATGACAGTTGGCACAAACTGGATTGGTGAGCAGTTCAAGTGTTTGGCTTACACAGTCGAGATGCCATTTAAAGATCACATCAGCCACGCTGACGAACTGTACGGTTGGTCGCCAGAGCGCAGTGTTGCGTTTGGTCACGACATGCTAGCGGCAGTTTGGGCAACAGTAGACAAGCTATAAAGCTAACTGCGCGCCCTAGCTTTATTCATAAGCCTAGGTCTATAAAAATCTAGGCAACAAGGGGCTTGGCTATCAAAAGCAGGCCTATAGATAGAACAAAGCCCTAGCACTTGCGAAAGTGCTAGGGCTTTTTAGTGCTTATTTATGATTAACGATTGATTGAGCCACCTAGCTCTAGACGCCGTTATGCGACTCTCAGGCTTGCAAAAAAGACTGGGTACTTCTTTCGAATGTGCCTTTGCTCAGACACCATATCCTTAAAACTTGGGCCTTGTGATAACTGAACAATCACTTCATCGCCTTCTTGGCGTAACACGGCACCACTAATAGCGACACTGTTGTTTCCGTGCAGCCTCAAAGTACCTGCCATAGAGAAGCCACGATATACCGGGATGATATTACGCATCATAAGGCGAACACCCTTTTCAGAAACCTCACTGACGTGAAAAAGCTCATCCTTAATTCGCATCACCGGACGTGCCTTGTGTGGGTACTTCAAACGGTAATATTTGCGCTTCTGAATGAATGACTTTTCACTCATTTGTGACTCCCTGTCTCTGTTTATTCGCAGTAGTAAACTGGCCGTTCATTTCAACTATTCGTAACTATTTGTGACTATCGAACAGCCTTCCGCCCCAGTTTGCAATTCAACTTAGATATTCACCAAACTAATAACTGACTATTATATCGGCATTATGTGTTATTGCTTTAGGCATTTGTCTAGAGAGACAAGGATTCCTTATGATTCACTAAAAAGTGAGATATGAGTCGTATCATCTCAGCCTCAATACCTCATAAAAGATCATAAAACCTAAAGCTGAAATAAAGCCAGCTGAATACTGAACCCAACAAATAGCACGCCACATACAATATTCATCATCTGCGAGGTGCGCTTTTGAACCAACAAGCGTTTGAAGGTATCTGCCATTAAAATCACAACCAAGAACCACATTGAAACAACCATTGCCTGAATCCCGCCAAGAATCAGGCTGTCGGAGACAATTGCATCTGTAGTCACAAATTGAGGGAAGATCGATAGATAAAACAGGACGATTTTCGGGTTAAGCAGATTCGTAAGTAGCCCTTTAAAAAACTGGCTATAGAGTTTGCTCCCGGATGCACTCACGACAGAAAGCACGCCCTCTTGAGCACGCAGTGCCGCACGAAAATGGTTGTAACCTAACCAGATAAGATACAACACACCCGCCCACTTCAGGCCCTCAAATGCCATTGGCGTTTTCGACAATAACAGGCTGATACCATTTGCAGAGATAAAAGCATGGAAAAAGAAACCACATGACACGCCCAACACATTCACAAATGCGAACAACTTCCTTTGAGTCAACGCAGTGCTTAGTACAAGCAAGGCATTGGGTCCTGGAATAATGGCAATAAAAAAGACAATAACAATGAACAGCCAGATACTATCCCAACTCATTTTGTTCTCATACAGTGAAGTTTTTTAGGGCAGACATTGTACGTCCAATTGATACCATTACAATATGCTCAACGCTTAATTAACTAGTATGGCTAGCGTGCTAAGTTAGCGCATATAATAATTACGTTTATCGTGAAGCAAACAAAACTGATTCTCTAACATTTCTAGCCCTGTTAGACTTCATCTCCCTTTCGATACTTGGTTCATTTATGTCATTTGATAACCTAAGCCTTAAAGTAAAAACCGTTGCTGCTATCCCATCTCAATTCGATAAGCCGACTGAGATACAACAAGCGGCTATTCCTAAGATTGTTTCCGGAAAAGATGTACTTGCATTAGCGCAAACAGGCAGCGGAAAAACATTGGCTTTTGGCTTACCTTTGCTAAACAACATCGACCAAGATTCGAATAAACTGCAAGCACTGATCATCGTTCCAACGCGCGAGCTAGCGTCTCAAGTGACTGAATCTTTACAACCGATCGCAACCGCCCTGTGTATCAAAACAGTAACGCTCACGGGCGGTGTGAATACAGATGAACAACAGCAGCAATTATCAACCACACCTCAGCTCGCTATCGTTACACCAGGGCGCCTGCTTGCACTCATTAAAAGTGGTGAGTTGGAGTTAACTCAATGCACATCAATGGTTTTAGATGAAGCTGACCGATTGATCGACATGGGCTTTTGGCCAGATATTCAAGCGATCATCGCAGCTCTGCCGACTAAACGCCAATCACTGTTATTCTCTGCAACGCTTCCACCTGAGTTAGTCAACCAGGCTGAAACGCTTTTATCAAATCCAGAGAAGATCACAACGCATCAAGAAAACAGCGTTGTCGAAACGATTGAAGAAACACTGTATCTAGTAAACAAAGGCAGTAAAGCTCAGGCATTAATCGCACTGCTCAATCAGAACTCATGGCCACAAGTATTGGTGTTTATGGGCGCGAAAGACAATGCAGACGCATTAACCAAACGGTTAAACAAAGCCAAAATCAGCGTGAGTGCATTACATGGTAACAAGAGCCAAGAAGAGCGCGCACAGGCGTTAGACAGCTTCAAAAATGGTGATACCCGTGTACTCATCGCGACCGATGTTATGGCTCGTGGCATCCATATTGATCAGCTACCTATTGTCATTAACTTTGAGTTACCTCCTCATGCAGCGACTTATGTACACCGCGTTGGAAGAACGGCGAGAGCAGGAAGTACTGGTTGTGCAATCTCGCTGGTCAGCTACAGTGAAGCTGACTACCTCACTGCGATTCGCACCCTGACCAATAAAACATTGCCGCTACAGTCATTGGAAGGTTTCCCAGTCACAGACAAACCAGCATCAGAATCAACGGCTCGTAAGCGCCCACCGAAAGACAAAATGGCAAACCGCAGAACGGCGAAAAAGAAAAGCGTCAAACAGTTTAAGAGCAAACCGAATAGCTCTAGCCCCCACAGCTCAAGATCAAACAGCACTAAGCCAACGTGATCAAAGTAGAGCGATAGCAACGAGTCAACCTCAGTGCTCAAACTTAGAGGCTGTCATTTCAATTAAATTCAGCCCAGAGTTTTCTGAGCTTTTTTGCGCTTCAAATAGCCGCTTCCTAGACCTAAATATGACAATAATGCTCTTCGTTAGATGACATTTTTATGAATTAAGAAGGCAAGGTATTGATTCTTGGTCGCTCAAAAAAAATACTTTCTGAACACGTTGACGCCCCTATATCTGGCAACTAGATTTTTCTATTAGTGTCTAAAACAGGAGGTCATTGAAATGAAACGTGCTAGCTCTACATATCGATTACAACTGATAAAGGAAGTGGCAACTCGCCGAGATCGTCAACGTTCCAATGACCCGATGGCAAACTACATTCAAACCCTAATCGATAACAAAGAAGATTGTGATACGTCGGTTGAACGCAACCAAAGATTCAGTGGTAATCATTTTGACGAACACATAGGCGGTTGGGTAAGTGACCACTGGGGAAACAAGTAGGACAACGAGAGTAATCCAACCAGCATAACCGCTGTAGAATTCGTCTCCGCATTAACCTATCATCTGCAACAATTCCCTACCCTAGAGTAAGCAGAAAGTGTCTGAGTTAAAAAGAGAAAAAGAAGTGATGGTTGCCTTCCAAGTGATCCCTCGCGTTAAAGAAGGCAACAACTTCGAAGTGGTTGATAAAGCAATTGAAGTTGTGAAAGCTGCCGACGTGCCTTTCCAAGTCGGTGCGATGGAAACCACGATGAAAGGTGAACTCAACCAATTACTCGATATCGTTAAAAAAGCAGAACAAGCTTGTTACGATGCTGGGGCCGTCGAGGTCATCACAAACATAAAGATTCACAGTAAAACCACCGCTGCCGATGATACATTTTGCACGTATCATCGTGGTGTGACGAAAGCGAACCATATGTTTGTCTGAGGAAATGCCATTAAAGCAAGGCTCTGAAGAGCCCGTGGTGTTATTGAAAAGGCATGTCTGAAAGGTGAGAAAGGATTTCCATTCGCTCTTCTTCTGACATCGAGTGCCAATCTCGTGGGCTCTCTTCAGGGTCATCTTTCGCCCCAATCGGTTTTCGGTCCAGTGCTTTGACGGGCTCTGTTTTGAGTTTTACGTTCTTTTTATTCATACCGACACCACTCCTCTGGTACAAAGGTACCTATCTTAGTATTACACCCCAACCATTATGTAAAGTAATAGTTACTTCGGAGTTAAATAAAATCTTAATACATCCTCTTTAGCCAAAAAGATCTCTTTGGGGACTTGTATTTCCCTCTTCGTCGACCTGTTTACCAACCAAGTTTTTTTGCTTCATTATTTTTCGTCTATAGCGCTGACGACACAGCTTTATCACGTGCAATTGCTCTGCGGGAGTCATCGACATCCAATTAAAGCGCTCTTCTCTTTTGCGCATACAACCATTGCAATAGCCTTTGTCATCACTTGAGCAAACCCCAACGCAAGGGCTTGGAACTTGGAAAAACTCTAACTGCTCCACCATGCCTCCTTACACATTCAAAATTACGCTTACTATCTCAAAAATAAGCGATTAAGTTGTCGCCACGCCTACGAAATCCATACTAAACTATGACCTTATACTGACACATATAGTGTTTTGTAAACTATACTTTTAACCCATCAAGTTACAGATTTTCGGTAACTTCGTTTTTTCCTTTGGAGCCTTATAATATGAAGTTTAGTTCAAAAAAATTACTAGCAGTAGCCGCTTTACCTATGATGCTAGCAGCATGCACAACAACAGGTGATAACGCGATGCAAGTAACACCAACCGATCTACAGCACCATAATTGGGAACTTGCGCAAATTGATGGCAAGGACATTGAGAAAAGCGAACACCAAGCGACACCTCGCCTAGAAATCGGTGAAAAGATGACTGCAAACGGCGTAGCTGGTTGTAACAACTTCTTTGGCCAAGGCGAGCTGAAAGACGGTCAATTCCGCATTAAGCAAATGGGCATGACAATGAAAATGTGTCACGGCTCAGCGATGGACATCGAGCAATCAGTTTCTGCTACTCTAAGTGAGTGGAGCGACGTAACCCTAACAAAAGATACGCTAGTACTTAAAAACGATGTACACACGCTAACGTACACAATTCGTGACTGGGTAAACTAATCTGTCATCGACATCAAATACCGAAAAGGAGCCTTCATGGCTCCTTTTTATTGTCTGCTTCAAAGTTCAATCTACTCAAAACCACTCTTCACACCCGCTTTTCGTGCCAAGCTCCAATAAATAACAAAAAACCTCATTTAGGTGTAATTAATTCACCGCTTCAACGGTCTGTTGCTAGGATGGTAAAAGCCCAGAGTCTGTTGAGTTTCATAGATAACGACACATTGAACAAAAATCAACTGAGGACTCCCTGCGCCTTCTCAAGTAATTGATTGAATTTACTGTTGAATTAGAATTTATTTGAGAAACAGATAGAATAACTATTATGCCGTGTTGATCTTTCGTTAGCCACGAAAGGTCAACATGACCAAGGGAGTTCGAAAACACAATGCTCTTGCCCGTTCACTACCAAATGGAAAAGTTTATGAACAAGATAGTAAGTACGTTAGGAATCATGGCAACCGTTGCCTACAGCGCAACCATTTATGCTGATGAAGCAACATCCACCGATAGCTGGAATCAAATAGAACAGCAGGCAGAAGGACAAACTGTCTACTTTCACGCTTGGGGCGGAAGCCAAGAGATCAACCGTTACCTACAATGGGCAGGCAAGAAGTTACAAAGTGACTATGGCGTAACGTTAAAACATGTAAAAGTCACAGATATCGCTGAAACAGCAACTCGCCTACTTGCGGAGAAAGCCGCAGGTAAGAATAGCGAAGGCAGTGTCGATATCGTTTGGATCAACGGTGAGAACTTCCGTTCAATGAAAGACAACAAACTGTTGTTTGGGCCATTTACAGAATCCCTTCCTAACTGGAAGTTCGTCGATAAGTCTTTACCCATTGATGTCGACTTTTCTGAACCAACGGAAGGGCTAGAAGCACCTTGGGGCGTTGGGCAATTGGTGTTCATTCACGACCAAGAAACACTGCACAATCCGCCACAATCGTTTTCAGAGATGTTGAGCTACGCTCAGGCATTCCCTAACCGTTTAAGCTACCCTCGCCCACCAGAATTTCATGGCACTAGCTTTATTAAGTCTTTACTGATTGAGCTAACCAACAACAGCCCTGAACTCGCGAAGCCTGTTTCAGAAGAGAACTTCCAAGCAATCACTGCACCATTATGGGCTTACTTAGATAAATTCCACAAAGTTGCATGGCGCGGTGGTAAACAATTCCCTGCAGGCACATCAGAAAGCATTCAGCTTTTGGATGACGGACAACTCGACCTCGCAATTACATTCAATCCAAACTCTGTGTATTCAGCGCAATCAAGCGGCCGTTTAGCAGAAACAACCAAAGCTTATGCGTTGGAAAACGGTGCTTTATCTAATATCCACTTCCTTGCGATCCCTTGGAATGCCAATGCTACCGCAGGCGCACAAGTGACCATCAACTTCTTGTTAAGCCCAGAAGCACAATCGCGCAAAGGTGACCTCAATGTTTGGGGTGACCCTTCAGTATTGAGCAGCAAGTACCTAACAGGTAGCGCTAAGAATACTCAGCAATTTAAATCGATTGATGAACCACACCCAAGCTGGCAAAACGCACTCGAGAAAGAGTGGCTAAAACGATACGGTAACTAAGCTCGATGCTACGTGCTCTATATTTTGTCGTTATAGTGGTATGCATTATCCCAACAATTCCTGGGGTAGCGGGAGTAGTGGCTTCATCACTCAGTTATATCCCGCCCCTAGGGTTGATGGAGCCCTCTCTCAACGGTTTTAGCCAAGTATTCCAATGGGAAGGCGCTTGGCACTCTATTGGTTTGAGTATTGGTTCTGCGATTGCGAGCAGCTACATCGCATGCTTTCTTACCTTTTGTATTCTCCAAGCTTCGTGGGGAAACCGGTTTTGGAGAAAGATCGAACTGACCCTTTCACCTATGCTGGCTATTCCACATGTGGCTTTCGCCATTGGCTTTGCTTTTCTATTTAGCCCGACAGGTCTCGGAGCGAGAGCTGTGCATCATTTGCTTGGTGAATCCGCGACCAATTCCGAGTTAGCGTTACTCGTAAAAGATCCGTATGCATTTGGCTTGATCATTATGTTGGCACTTAAAGAAGTACCTTTCTTATTGCTCATGAGTATATCGATACTTCAGCAAATTGACGTTGAGCGTATTACTAAGGTGAGTGCTTCATTGGGTTATAGTCGCTCACAGATATGGTGGAAGTGCATTTTCCCACAATGGTTCACCAAGCTTCGCTTCCCAATGTTGGCGGTACTCGCCTACAGTGTATCGGTTGTCGATATTGCACTAATCATTGGCCCAACTAACCCGCCTACTTTTGCCGTTTTAGTATGGCAATGGTTTAACGATCCCGATCTTAACCTACTGCCAAGAGCAGCGGCTGGCGCTATTGTTCTGTTTGGCTTAGCGTCCTTGATCATCGCCTTAGCCCGCTGCATTGAATGGGCTGTATTGAAGTTCTTTAGAGCTTGGCAATATTCGGGGCGGACAGGCATTAAACTACCAGGAAAAACCGTATTCACAGCTTTGGCAACACTATCACTCGCAATCATTCCTTTGATGATGATTTGGAGCGTGGCTCAACGTTGGCGCTTCCCTGACTTACTTCCGAGTCGCTACAGCATGCGCTTTTGGGAATTTGAATGGGATGGCATCATGAGTACCGTTGGTCAAAGCTTATGGATTGGTCTGATCGCAGCTTCAGTTGCGCTAGTCCTCGCACTGATTGCCCATGAGTACCGAATCAAATACAAGTGGCAAGTGCCTGGTTTCGTCATCGCTATTCCAATGTTGATACCACAACTATCGGTATTATTTGGTATGCAAGTCACCACGCTCTATGTAGGAAGCAATGCCTATGAATTCTGGGTGATTTGGGCACACGTATTTTTCGCCTTTCCATTTGTCTATTTATCTTTAGATGGACCATGGAAAAGCTTCAACGATGGGCTCATCAAAGCATCACTCAGCTTGGGTAAATCACCATTTCAAAGCTGGTACTCTATCAAATTGCCTATCTTATTACCTGCCATTGCCTTTGCGTGGGCCGTTGGTATCAGCGTGAGTTTGGCTCAATACTTACCAACATTGATGCTAGGCGCAGGTCGTATTAGCACCATCACTACAGAAGCTGTCGCCCTAACCAGTGGTTTCGATCGTAGAGTGACCGCAATTTATGCCATTTGGCAGGCCTTATTGCCTCTGTTCTTTTTCTCTTTAGCGATATTAGTCAGCCGACTTCAACTCAGATATCGCCGTCTTACTTTCAAAGGTTTCTTAAGTAATGAGTCTGTACCTCAACGACCTCGCCATCCATAAAACCGGTGGTGATTCGCTGTTCTCAGCGCTAAATGTAACATTAGAATCGGGCCAGATACTGGCGTTGATGGGCCCGAGCGGTTGCGGCAAATCCACCTTATTGGACGCCATCGCAGGCCACTTGAATGAAGAGTTTTCGTATTCTGGAAGTGTTTTTTTGAATGACATTCAACTGGATGATCTCCCATCACATCAACGTGAGGTCGGTATTCTTTTTCAAGATGATCTATTGTTCCCTCACCTAAAAGTATGGGAAAACTTGGCATTCTCACTACCTAACTCGATTAAAGGCTCTGCTCGCCAGCAGCAAGCTATGGCAGCGTTAAAGGACATTGAACTGACCCACTTAGCAGAGTCTTTTCCCGACCAGATTTCTGGTGGTCAACGAGCGAGAATCAGTTTAACTCGTATGTTATTGGCGAAGCCTAAGTTGGCTCTACTTGATGAACCGTTCAGTAAGTTAGACCAAGAGCTCAGAGCACAATTTCGGGACTGGGTATTTGAGCAATTAACCAAAGCCAATATCCCTACCCTGATGGTGACACACGACGAAGCAGATGTGCCTCAAGGGGCTCAAGTACTCTCTTGGCCATGGAGAAGCAACCATGCTGGATAAGTACTCTATAAAGATCATCAAGTGGCCATTAAACCAGTCTGCAAAAGTACTGAATCGAGTCGGTATTACCGCTAATCAAACCACCCTATTTGGTTTTTTGGTCGGCTGTTTAGCGTTTCCGGCGTTGGCGTTTGAGCAATATGAGTGGGCGTTAGGTTTCATCATTTTCAATAGAGTTTGTGATGGGCTTGATGGCGCCTTGGCCCGAATCCAAGGTATCAGTGATGCGGGTGGCTTCCTAGATATCAGCCTAGATTTCCTTTTCTATTCGCAGATCCCTTTTGGCTTTGTGATTGCCAATCCAGAACACAACGCCATTGCCGGTGCATTTTTAATCTTCTCTTTTATCGGTACAGGCAGTAGCTTTCTGGCGTTTGCGGTGATGGCGGGCAAACGAGGTATTGAGAATCCAGTGTACAAGCACAAGTCTCTCTACTACATGTCTGGCCTAACCGAAGGGACAGAGACTATCGCCTGTTTCATTGCCTTTTGTATTTGGCCGCAACACTTTGCGGTTATTGCCTATACCTTTGGGGCGGCGTGTTGGCTGACTACGTTCATGCGAATTTATTTTGGTTTCCAGACCCTCAAGACGCAGCAAGAGAGTTAGCAATCTAACGACAAAAACAAGATGCAAAAACGCCGCTCAATATGAGCGGCGTTTTTCTAACTGATGTTTAGAATCAATTAAGCGTCAGTAGAAGCGCTAATCTTAAATCTCAGTACCTTAAGACTTGAATCAAGGTCGACATCCACAAACTCAGGTGGGTTGTCTAGGCGTTCAATGAACTCAACGTTTGGCGCTTCTTCTGCCATCGTCTCGATAAGGAAGTTAGGTGACACTGCAGGTGAGTTAACACATGCGATCACTTCACCGCCTTCCGTTAGAAGCTCCGGCAAACGGCGTAAGATCTTTTTATAGTCTTTAGTTAGGGCGAAGCTGCCTTTTTGGAACGAAGGTGGATCGATAATCACCAACTCATAAGGACCGCCCTTCTTGATTTTGCCCCACGACTTAAAGATATCGTAACCAAGGAAATTCACCGAGCGCATGTCATGCTCATTCAAACGGTGGTTATCACGGCCTTTGTTCAACGAGCCTCGTGACATATCAACGTTCAAACATTGACGAGCGCCACCCGCAATGGCTGCCACAGAGAAGCCACAAGTGTATGCGAACAAGTTAAGTACGTTCTTACCCTTGGCATTGTCTTGCACCCATTGACGACCATTACGCATGTCTAGGAACAGACCAAAGTTCTGGTTGCGACCAATGTCTAACTGATACTTAAGACCATGCTCAACAACTACTGGAGAGTCGTTAAGCTCACCCCATAGCACTTCCGAAGGTGCGCCGTCAGCATAACGGTGTTGAAGCACGATGCTTGTACCTTGCTTGGTTTGCCAGATATCTTTGCTGGTCAACGCTAACAAGCCATCTTTAAGCGATGACAAAAACGCGTCATCAACCTCTTTAAACACATTCACCAATAATTGACCATCGACCCAATCACATGTGATCTGTTCTAGGCCTGGCCAAAACTTACCACGACCATGAAAAATACGACGTAGCTCGTTAGGTACTTCGTTTAGCTGTTGTTCGATATGTTCAAAAAATACCGGTAAAGCAGATGCTTCCATTATTTCACTCACTTAGTATTTAGCTTTGGCCAACTTAATGACCAAGGTTCAAGCCAACCGTCCAAACCGTTAGATACGGTTTCTTGGTGCCACTTCTCGCCTAAAGAGTCTAGGCTCCTTGGGTCACAGACAAATTGGTAGGCTTGTGATTGATAGGTAAATCGAATCGCGAAGGCATGCAGATAACCTCTGTCAGCCTCACTCGATGGATTATAAATTGGGTCACCAACGATAGCTGAGCATATCGACTTCATCGCCACGCGGATCTGGTGCGTGCGCCCAGTAAAGGGTTTACATAAAAGAAGTCGCTCACCAGGTTCAGCCGCTGCTGATAGAAATTGAGTTATCGCTGGGTTTTCTTTGGTTGTTAAGAGTTTCCAGCTAGAGCGTCGTGAACGCTCCATATCCCCAGAAATCAAACCCTGCTTTTTCTTCGGCTTCTTAGAGCCAATCGCCAAGTAGTACTTCTCCACTTCGCGCTTAGCAAATAGTTGCGAAAGCTCACTAGCCGCCGCTGCACTCTTGGCTAATAACAGAATACCTGAAGTCATTTTATCGAGACGATGAACGAGATACAGCTTAGGCTCATTGATTGCCTTAGCGACTTCTTGAAGCAGCATGGTATCACCATCGTCTTTGTGGACGCTGATTCCAGGGTGCTTATTGATGAGTAAAAAATCAGAGTGATTGAGAAGAATATCGAACATGTAAAGGCTAGCTCCGTTATAGAGGGTGGAGTATACCGTGTCTGAATCCAGATTCCAGCAACGAAAAAGCCCAACTCACTCAATAAAGATTGAATCGTTGGGCTTGTTTCTCGTTGTCTGCATTTAAGGGTAGGTTTTAACCCCTATAAATAAAAATTAAGCGAGCTTGAACTTACCGACCAAGGCTTCTAGCTCCGCAACCTTCCCGTTCAGGCCTGAGGTATTTTCTGAGCTACGCGTTGCCAGTTGCAAGGATTGCTCAGAGATATCACTGATCGCCGTGATATCTGCAGCAATTTCTTTCGTCACAGCTGTCTGCTCTTCTGCTGCGGTCGCAATAGAGTTCACCATGCTTTGTACATTGCCTGCACCGCTTACAATCGCTTCTAGAGCAGAAACCGCACCAGAGCTTTGCTCAACACCAATCTCAACCAAGCGGCAGTTATCTTGGGTATAAGTCACCGCCTCTTGAGTGCCAGACTGAATCGACTGAATAATACCAGACACTTCTTGTGTCGCTTTGGTCGTTCTCTCCGCCAACGCGCGTACTTCATCGGCAACCACAGCAAAACCACGACCGAATTCGCCCGCACGTGCCGCCTCAATCGCCGCATTCAACGCTAACAGGTTAGTTTGCTCAGCAATGTCTTCGATAACTTTGATAACGCTACCAATCTGCTCACCATGAGAGCCCAAAGTATTCATTTGCAGTGACATATCACTCATTTGAGTCGACACTTGTTGAATACTCGCCACCATTTCGACAATCACGTTACGGCCATCTTCAGCAGACGTTTCAGAGCGGCGTGCTTCTTCATACGTAGACGTGCCCTGCTGCGCCACTTCTGAAATGGTCAAGCTTAACTCTTCAGCAGCCGTTGCAATCAAGTTCGCTTTGTCAGCTTGAGCAGAAGCGCCTGTTACGATGTCTTGGCTAATAGAAGATAGCTCACCAGTAACAGATTGAACTTCATGGGTCACAGAAGAGATAGATCCCAGTAGGTCGACCAATGATTTTTGCATCTGGTTGATCGACGCCGCTAAATCTGCCAACTCATCACCAGAGTCATCCCCAATATCACCAGCAGTTAAATCACCATTTGCCACACGTCGTGCTACTTGTTCAACGCGAGTCAGGCGGTTAGTAATCGAGCTAGACAACACATACGCAATCACACAGCCAAACACGATTGCAATCGCAGACAAAATCATAATAGTGCGTTCAATAGTGGTAAATGTATCAGTTAGCGTGAGTAGCGACTGTTCTGTATCCGCCCTTTCACTTGCCGATGCTTGATCCAACAAGTTTTCAATTGGGATAAGATTTGCTTCATACAAAGATCGAAGCTGCTGCATGTTTGATAGCAGTGCTGATTGGTCATTGATCTTGGGTACAAGCTTAGATTCAAACTCTTGTGTAAAGCGTCCCATTAACTCTTCAATACGTTGAACACGACGGTAATCTTCAGAGCCTCTGCTTTCCAAACGTTTTGCCTGTTCAATAGCCTGAGCAAACTCGTTTTTATTCGTTCGGTAATCATTGAGTGCGTTATCAACCTGAATGATCGCGCCAAGCGCATCTCGGTAAACATCGCCCGCTTCATCGATCAGTACTAGGTAAGTAACTGTACCTGGTACATCATCCATTCTTATTTCATCAGCACTCTGGTGCGCGCCGATAACTTCTATCCATACAATACTGACTAACGTAACAAGCACCGCCAATATAGAGCCAAAACCGGCATACAGTTTCTTTCTCACTGACAATTTCACACAACACCTACCTAAATTAAATACTGATCAAAAACCCTTGATATTCAATATATCGGCTAGGTGACGGATAACTTTAGTGAATGTAGCGTTTTATTTTTCGATGAGAATTAAGTATTTAAACTAAAAAAACGGGAGCCATTGGCTCCCGTTTCTTAACTTACTTTAGCTCGCGATTGTAGCTTCTTAAAACTATAGCTTCTTAGAGATAAGCGCAGAGCCAGCAATAATACCAATACCTAGTAGCATGATTGCACCTTTACCGCTGTCGAAGCCAGAAGAGATACCCATGAATGCAACGATTGCGATAGCTACTGGGATGATGTACTTAACTAGCGTGTACCATAGACCAAATAGTGGGAAAGATACTTCACCGTCGTTAGTGATTTCTTTCTCTAGGTCAGCACGGTTTAGTCTCCAACCAGCGAAGATACATACCAACATACCGCCAACTGCTAGGAAGATCTTATCAGTTAGTAGGTCGAAGATATCGAACGCACCAGTACCGAATAGTGTTGGACCGAAGCCACCAAGAGATAGAGAAGCGAAGATACATAGAATCGCCATCACTACACTTGCAGACAGAACTGCAGTCACACGCTTCATGCCCTTCTCGTCAATTAGGTAAGAAACCACAACTTCAAGCAGAGATACTGAAGAAGTCAGAGCCGCAACACTTAGACCAACGAAGAACATAAGAGCAAATAGAAGACCAACTACGCCGCCCATTTCAGCGAATAGCTGAGGTACAACAACGAATACTAGACCAGGACCTGCTGCAGGCTCCATACCGAATGCGAACATTGCTGGGAACATTGCAACACCAGCTAGGATAGCAACACCTGTATCCATCGCCGTTACCATCGCAGTCGTTTGAACTAGGTTCTCTTTCTTCTTCAGGTAAGAACCGTATGTCAACATACAACCCATACCAAGAGATAGTGAGAAGAATGCTTGGCCAAGTGCAGCTAGGATTACACCGCTGTCTACTTTAGAGAAGTCAGGGCTGAATAAGAACTCAAGACCAGCCATCGCGCCCGGAAGCATGATGCCTTTGATAGATACCACGATAAGGATAATGAAAAGAAGTGGCATCAAAATCTTACCCGCTTTCTCAATACCGCCAGAAATACCCTTCATAACGATTACAACGTTAAGTAGTAGGTATAGGCCCATCCACATAAGTGGTTGAACTGGGTTTGAGATAAAGCCACCGAAGCTATCGCCAATTGCTTCAGGTGCGTCTAGTAGACCACCAGCAATTTTACCGATGTATGCGATAGACCAGCCACCTACTACTGGGTAGAAACCCATGATTAGCAGACCACTCACTACGCCGATAACACCAGCAAACGTCCAACGACGGTCAGTTGTTTTAAATGCACCTACTGCTGATTTTTGCGTATGACGACCAATCGCAAATTCAGTCAGCATGACACTGAAACCAATGAAGATTACAAAAAACAGGTAAATTGCAACGAATGCACCGCCGCCACTTTCGCCTGCTGTGTATGGGAATTTCCAAATGTTACCTAAGCCAACAGCAGAACCTGCTGCAGCCATTACGAATCCTAACTTCGAACCCCAGGTATCACGGGGTGTTGTGGTTGTATTACTAGTAGCCACGTTTACTCCAAACTTTTGTGTTATGTGATGTTGTGTTTTGCTTTGGGTGGCGTCTTTAAAAGATAAGGTGTATAAAAAAATTTACACACCTAAAAGATTTGATTGACGCTCGTTATATAGCAAGTAAACCAGTTTAAGAATAAAATTGGAAGTCCGAACCGTACAAATTTCGTTACCAATGTAAATTTTTACGGTTAAATGCCGCCTTTTCATACAAAACAATCGTTTTCGTCTTAAGTTAACCAAAACTTAACAACTATAACCTGTTTACAGCTTTTGCTCTATTTTGTAAATAGTTGATTCCTTAAATTCCCATATCCACAAAATAGCATTACTATCTAAGTATCTCTTTTTTCGAGTATTCAATGTGGAAAAGCTCTACCATTTTTTAACATTAGCCGCTGTTGCTTTGTACTGGGTACTTGTCGCCGGTGTAACATTGCGTGTTGTACTAAAACGACGCTCTGTCAGCGTTTCTCTCGCCTGGCTTATGGTTATCTACATTATCCCAATTGTGGGGGTGGCTTGTTACTTCCTATTTGGCGAGCTAAATCTTGGCAGGAAAAGGGCTGAACGCGCACATCGCATGTTTACTCCCTTTGGTGATTGGTTCCGTCAATTGAACGATTGCCAACTTCACCAACCAGGGAAAGTCGGCTCCCCTATCCATAAGATTGACGAGCTTTGTAACAATCGAATGGGCATTCCTGCGCTCAGTGGAAACACTCTATCCCTGCAATCTTCACCAAACGAGATCCTACACGCAATTATCGAAGATATAGAAAATGCCCAAACCAGTATCAAGATGGTTTTCTATATTTGGCATCCAGGTGGCCTGACCGATTCGGTTGCCTCTGCGCTGATTCGCGCAGCAAAACGTGGCGTAGATGTTAAAGTTTTGCTCGATTCAGCGGGTAGCCCGCGCTTTTTCAAAAGCCATTGGCTCGCAATGATGAAAGACGCGGGTGTTCATGTTGTACAAGCATTGGAAGTGAGCCCGTGGCGTATTTTCTTGCGACGCCTTGATCTAAGGCAGCACCGTAAGATTATTGTTATTGATGAGACTATTGCCTACACAGGCTCGATGAATATGGTCGACCCTGCTCATTTCAAACAGAGCTCAGGGGTTGGCCAGTGGATTGATGTGATGGTTCGCGTCACCGGCCCAACCGTTAACGTGCTCTCTGCAATCCACGGCTGGGACTGGGAAGTAGAAACCGGCGAGCGTATTTTACCTGAGTTACCTGAGTGCTCTGTAGAAGAAGCAGTGACGCATCACCCCGTACAAGTTGTGCCGTCGGGTCCAGGTATGCCGGAGTATTTGATCCTGCAAGTTCTAACTATTGCGATCAATCAGGCTAACCATACCGTGCGTATTACGACCCCTTACTTTGTGCCGAGTGCGGACTTGTTAGAAACCCTTAAGATGACGGCTCAACGTGGTGTCAACGTCGAACTGATCATCCCACACAATAATGATTCGCTGATGGTTAAGTGGGCCTCTCGTGCATTCTATACCGAGCTACTCGAGGCGGGTGTGAAGATCTACGAGTTTTACGGTGGTCTTCTTCATACCAAATCGGTAGTCATCGATGAAGAGTTCTGCTTAATTGGAACGGTCAATATCGACATGCGCAGTTTATGGCTCAACTTTGAAGTAACGCTCGCTGTGGACGATGTGCATTTCACTCAAACACTCTCTGAACTGCAGAAATCTTATATCGCTTCATCTCACTCTGTAGAGTTAGAACAGTGGGAGCAAAGAAACCTAAGTAATCGCTTCTTTGAGAGGCTGTTCTACTTGTTCAACCCACTCCTATAGTTCCAGCAATGAGTCGGTTATGGCTCGTTGTTTCCCCATCGATCATTTTTAACCTTTCACTGTTAACTGAGTGAAAGGTTAAAAATCGTAAGAAAAGCGCAAAAATCCCCGATCCACTCTTGCTTTGAACACTCTTGGCATGTTTTAAATAGGACATAACCGATTGATAAGGAATTCACAGCATGTGCGAGAACAAAACCACTAAACTGATCACTGCCGGTCGTGATAAGAAGTGGACCAATGGTGTTGTTAACCCACCAGTACAACGCGCTTCAACTGTCGTATTTAACTCAGTAGAAGAAAAGCGTAAGGCTACGATTAACCGCGCTAACAAAACCCTTTTTTACGGACGTCGTGGAACCAACACTCATTTTGCTTTCCAAGATGCAATGGTTGAAGTGGAAGGCGGCGCAGGCTGTGCACTCTACCCTTGTGGAACGGCAGCTATCTCGAATGCGATCCTTTCTTTTGTAGAAACAGGCGACCATATTTTGATGGTCGACACGTGCTACGAGCCAACTCGTGACTTCTGTGACACCATCATGAAGAAAATGGGTGTAGAAACCACCTACTACGAGCCAACCATTGGTGAAGGTATCCAAGACCTTATCAAGCCGAACACCAAGGTACTGTTTACCGAGTCTCCGGGCTCTGTCACCATGGAAGTCCAAGACATTCCAACGCTTGCGCGTATTGCTCACGAACATGACATCATCGTGATGCTAGACAACACTTGGGCAGCCGGCGTTAACTTCTCTCCGTTTGAGTTTGGCGTTGATATCTCGATTCAAGCCGCAACCAAATACATCGTTGGCCACTCAGATGTGATGCTAGGCACAGCGGTCGCGAACGAGAAATGCTGGGATCAGCTAAGAGAGCAAAGCTACTTGATGGGTCAGTGTGTTTCACCAGACGACGCTTACCTTGGCCTACGCGGCATACGTACCCTTGATGTTCGACTGCGCCAACACGCAGAAAGTAGCTTGAAAATCGCTAAATGGTTAGAAACACGTCCAGAAGTCGATCACGTTCGTCACCCAGCTCTGGAGTCTTGCCCAGGCCATGAATTCTTTAAGCGAGACTTTACCGGTGGTAATGGCTTGTTCTCTTTCGTGCTGAAAAACTCAAATACAAAAGCGACCACAGCGCTACTTGATGGCATGACGCACTTTAGTATGGGTTACTCCTGGGGCGGCTTTGAGAGTTTGATCCTAGCGAACGAACCGAGCAGCTTTGATAGCCTAAGAACCGTTGCGAACCCTAACTTCGAAGGTACCTTGATTCGTGTTCATATCGGCTTAGAAGATGTTGATGATTTGATTGCAGATCTAGAGGCTGGATTGGAGCGTTACAACGCGCTCGTTTAATCTTTAGCATCAAGCTTACCGAAACCAAAAAGGCAGGACTACCCTGCCTTTTTCAGTTCTGCGTATCAGCAGCGTACAAACCCGCAAGCCCTAATAGCTGATTAGTGAACCTTGTAGCATGTCCAATTAAAGATTTCAGAGCGGTGTTCATTAAACAGATATAGGGACTGCTCCTGCTCTAAAATCGAGTAATCAATGGTCACTCCTTTGTACTCACTGTATTCCTGATTGATGATCGGATCATGAAACGGAGTGGCGGTTCTCACGTCAATAATGCTCATCGACAAATGATCCCCTTCCAAACCATAGTAGCCAGAATAAAGGTTTTCCATTGTGCCTTCGGTGCCGTCTTTCTCAGTGATCGTCACAAACTCTCTCATGCTAAAAGTTTGGTCAGACTGAAAAGTAATGCTCATACGCTCATAAAGCGATTGATAAGGTTGATATGCCTGAGATAAGAAATCCGTTTTTAGCGTTTTACAATGCCATCGAGTGCCCGCCAATGCATTTTGGTCGAGAAAAAAGCTCGCCGAAGCAATTGCCAATAAAATGAATAAGCCAATTAATCGCAAAAGTAGCTCCTCTTTTTCATATGAGCTGCAAACGAGTCAAAAGACGTCTCTACATTGAAAATCGTCGCTCCGTAGTTGAGTGCCTCGCCATCCTTCCTTTGAACTAACATGTACAAAGCATCGCTCTCTGGCTGATCGACAGATGGATAAATACGCACAAACACATCCACATTACAGTGACTAGGTATCACACTGGTCAGCTTTTCAGTTATCGCTGGTAGCGAATAGGAATCTCCATGAACAATATGGAAAAAATAGTGGTTAGTATTGTCTGTGTAACTATCACTATATTCCGACTTATCGATAAAGTAAGGCGTTGGCTTGTAGTAAGTTTGGAATAGATTGAACGCAGTAACGAGAACACAAATAAGTGCGATTATGTAGCCTGCTTTTATAGCATGTTTATTGTTAGTTATGCTTGATAAACCAAGTGCAACTGAACCGTGCGCTTGATTTGAAGATGTAAAGTCCGAAGTTATAGCCGAAGAACTCTCTACAGGCTCTTGGCTTGTCGTTGAGGCTTTATCTGCTGTTACGATCGACTCCTCTTGAATCGTTGGCTTTGCTGCTTTAGTCGCTACAGACGCCGACTGGACTTCATCAAGGTCTACTTGAGGCGCAGCTTGGGTGTTTGAGCTTGTTCTTTTCGACTCATTGATTTCAAGGGAATAGCCCGTTTTACTTACGGTACGAATTGTTGCACAACCACAAGTGACTCTAGACAGCGTTTTTCTGATCTTAGATATCACATTGGTTAGAGCTTGCTCTGAGACAATGACGTTACCCCAACACCTTTCAAATATCAGGCCTCGCTCAATGCATTCACCAGCATTCTCCAGTAAGAACAGGAACACCTTACCTTCTAACGGCGCGATAGTTTCTACGTGGCCATCTTCACGCACAAACTGCCTAAGCAAGGGATCATAACTAGCATCACAAATTTGGTAGCTTTGTTGTTTCACTATCGTCTTCTAGGTTTTAATTCGGTCGCATATGATATTGAATAGTTTATAAATGGCTAGTGAATTTTCCAATTTTCACACAATTATTTCGCGACAATAATTAACACTTTTATTTGTAAGGACAACCAACGATGTGGTCGTTCACCATGCCGGTGGCTTGCATAAATGCGTAACAGATTGTTTCTCCTACAAACTTAAAGCCTCTCTTCTTTAAAAACTTGCTCATCGCTTTGGATTGCTCTGTTGAAGCGGGTACTTGAGACATCTCGGTCCACTGATTGTCGACCACTTTGTTATCAACGAACAGCCATAAAGCATTCGATAATGAGCCAAACTCTTTCTGAAGTTCCAGCGTTGCGCGAGCATTGCTATATACCGAGGCAATCTTGCCCTTATGCTTAACCACATCGAAGTTTTCAATAATGCTCGGTACATTGTCCTCATTGAAAGCAGCGAGCTTGTTGAGATCATAGTTCTCAAACGCAGCACGATAGCCCTCTCGTTTTTTCAGTATAGTAATCCAGCTAAGCCCCGCTTGAGCGCCCTCCAAAGTAATAAATTCAAACAGCACTTGATCATCATAGACAGGTACGCCCCACTCCGTATCGTGGTATTCCCTTTCAAGTTCATGTTTGAGTGCCCATGCACAGGTTCTTTCCACGGTATTCGCTTCCATTTCGATAATCTCACTTTGGTAATCGTACATAAAAATAATGCCCCAAGTTGGGGCATTATTTCAAAAGTAAATTAGAGTTATGCTACGTCAATTTTATGGAACAGGCGGTACAGTACCGGTACAACGATAAGCGTCAGTACCGTCGCAAAACCCAAACCAAACATAATGGTAACAGCCATTGGCTTGAAGAAAATATCAGGCAACAAAGGAATCATACCTAGAATCGTCGTAATCGCTGCCATACATACCGGGCGAACACGACTTAGTGCAGCATCAACAACAGCAACATAAGGATCCTTACCTGACTTCATCTCAATCTCGATTTGGTCAAGCAGTACGATACCGTTCTTCAAAAGCATCCCGGATAGACTCAAGAAGCCTAACAGAGCCATAAAGCCAAACGGGGTGTTTAAGGCCAACAAGCCAGTCGTTACACCGATTAAAGCCAGTGGTACCGTTAACCATACGATCAGCGGCTCTTTTACTGAGTTAAACAGGAACACGGTGATCAAGAACATGAACAAGTAGCCAAGAGGCATGGTTGTGAATAGTGACGCCTGCGCATCCGCAGATGACTCATACTCACCACCCCACTCAAGAGAATAACCCGGTGGCATCTCAATCGCTTCTATTTGTGGCTGTAGGCGCTTCTGTAGCGTAGAAGCGGTTTCTTCGCCCAGTAGGTCAGGATCCGCCATGACTGTCAGCATACGCTTACGATTCTTACGAATGATCAGTGGATCTTCCCATTCCAACTCATAACCCAAAGTCACTTGTTGCAGTGGAATGTATTCACTTAACGCAGGGCTCCAGATCTTCATACCTTCGATGTTACGAATATCGACACGCTCATCTTCTGGTAAACGAGCCACAATCGGCATCAGCGTTGTACCATCACGGTACACACCGATCGACTTACCAGAGAAAGACATCGCGAGGAAATCATCAACATCAGACTTAGTGATACCGTAACGACGAGCTTGGCTTTCATTGAACTGAGGCTCTAGTACCTTAGTTCTTTCACGCCAGTCGTGGCGAACGTTAAATGCGCCGCTATCAGCACGCATTACATCCATCACTTGTGCTGCGATTGAACGTAATACCGTTGGATCAGAACCTACAATACGAGCTTCTATCTTCGCACCGCCACCAGGACCTAACTCAATTTGTTTTAGCTTGTAGTCGATCTCAGGGAACTGACCGTTAACATGCTCACGGAAGCGCTTCATTAACCCTTCAAGCACTTCGTAACTCTTAACGCGAACTGTTATCTCGCCGTAAGCGCTATAACTTTTCTCCGGTGCGTATGTCAGCATAAAACGTTGCAAGCCTTTACCTGCGGTCGTCGTGATGTGTTCAACTTCGTCCTGTTCTGCTAACCAGCTTTCAAGCACTTTAAGCTTGGTGTTAGTTGCTCGAATATCGGTTCCTTCCGGCATCCAAACATCAACTTGGAACATAGGTGTTGTCGATGATGGGAAGAAAGCTTGTTTTACGAAACCAAAACCGTAAACACTCGCACCTAGACCTATAACCAGAACAATCATGGTTAGCCACGCACGCTTCATACAGAATTCTAGGAAGTTTTTATAGATAACAAAAACCATCCCGTTGTACGGATCTTTGCCCTCATTATCTGCATCGACCTTCTGACCTTTAAAGAAGATATCGGCAAAGAATGGCGTAATTGAGATAGCCGTAAACCAGCTCAACATTAGCGAGATAAGTAGAACCGTGAACAAGGTGCCACAGTACTCACCCGTCGAGTCTTCAGACAAACCGATAGGCGCAAATGCCGTTACCGCGATAACCGTTGCACCCAGCAATGGCCATTTAGTCTGAGTGACGATATCAGTGGCGGCCTGCATCCGGGTTCGCCCCTTCTGCGTGCCGATCAATATCCCTTCGACCACCACTATGGCGTTATCCACCAGCATCCCCAGTGCGATAACCAATGCACCTAGTGAGATACGTTGGAGGTCGATTTTGAAGTACTGCATGAAGATGAAGGTACCAAACACGGTCAGTAGCAGTATCAAACCAATCAACAGACCGGAGCGCAGACCCATGAAGAACAACAGCACCACGATTACGATCGCAACCGCCTGCCCTAAGCTCACCACAAAGCCGCTTACTGATTTATCTACTTCCTTCGGTTGGTTATAGACCTCTGAAATGTCGATGCCAACTGGCTGTTGGTATTTCAATTCAGCAAGTCTGCGGTCAAACGCTTCACCCACCGCGACCACGTTTACGCCTTGCGCAAAGGACACACCAAGGTTAAGTGCTAGTTTGCCGTTGTAGCCGATAATGTTAGTTGGTACTTCAACATAACCACGGGTTACCTCTGCCACATCTTTTAGGTAGATGAGGCCTTGAGCGCCACCTTCGGTTAGGATCAAATCACCCAATTGCTCTACGTTCTGGAACTCGCCCGTAGGATGGATACGAATGTATTCGTCACCAATTCTCACCGCACCCGCACTGGAAACAATGTTTTGAGTCGATAAAAGATTAAATACTGTGTTTGGCGAGATACCCAAAGAGCTGATCCGTTTCATCGAGATTTCGATGAATACTTGCTCTTGCTGCTGACCAGAAACAGAAACTTTACTGACCCCATCAACCAGTTCCAGCTCACGCCTTAAATAATCGATATAGTCCAGCAACTCTTTGTAGCTGTAGCCATCACCGGTTACCGCGAGCAAAATACCGTAAACATCACCAAAATCATCAATGACTTGTGGGTCGTTCACACCAGGCGGCAGTGACACTTTCAAGTCATTCACTTTTCGACGAAGTTCATCCCAAATTTGTGGCAGATCGTCTGGGCCATAGTTGTTCTTCATCGTTACCGTAACCTGAGACAGGCCACGACTGGAGATAGAGTTAACCTCATCAACATAGGTGAGTTGTTGGATTGCTTTCTCTAGTGGATAGGTTACTTCCTCTTCCACTTGCTGCGGTGTCGCACCTGGGTAAGAGGTGACAACCATCGCATCTTTGATGGTAAAGGCCGGGTCTTCTAGACGCCCCAAACCAAAGAAGGCAGACACACCACCAATCAGGAAGATCAAGGAGAGCATCCAACTGATGACTTTATTGCGAATAAAGTAAGCCGCTACACCCGTGATCTGGTCATCACCCTGCTGAGCGTCATTCTGGGGCTTGTTATTTGCTTCACTCATTGTTCGCCTCCTGAGATAATACTTCCACTGTCATCCCATCTCGCAATCGCGATACGCCCGCTACAACTATATGTTGCCCCATCTCTAATCCTTTGATTATTTGCAACGTTTTCTGGTTGGCTTTACCTAATACCACTTTCTGCTTTGAAACTGTATTGTCGTCATTAATGACCCAAACAAATGAGTTCTTGCGAGTAAGTTCATCGCCGTCAGCATTGAATACCGCCTCTATAGGTACTAAAACACCGGCTTTAAGTTCTAAACCAATATCTCGACCATGTGAGGTAACGTCGACCGCCATACCGTCCAGAATCAGATCGTCTTCGGGCATCGGTAGTGCCAAGGTCACGGTAAAGGTTCCGGTGCTTGGATCGGGCTCTGTTGTGAACTCTTTGATGCCTGCTGGATACTCATTACCGCTTGGAACTCGCACCAAGGCCGTCACATTTTCAAGGATGGTTTCGCTAGGTTGATTAACGTAGATTTGATCAGGTAGCTGAATCACCACCTCAACATCCTCAACGCTGTGAATGTTCACAATTTGCTGACCCACTTGAATGTTCTCAAATTGGTCGACACTGACACGGGAAATAATGCCATCAACAGGTGCTTTTAACATCGTGAAGGATAGACGTAGTTTCGCCAGTTCTAATTCGGCGTAGGCTATCTGACGTTGAGCGGCAATTTCATCAAACTGGGACTTAGCCAGTAAGCCCTTTTTAACCAATGGTCTAGATCGCTTGTATTGGCTATTCACTACGGTATATCGAGCTTGGGCATTATCGACGTCTAATTGATAATCCGTAGGATCAAGCTCAGCAATCACATCTCCAGCTTCAACTCGTTCGCCTTCTTTGACATCAAGCCTATATATCTCGCCCGCGACACGGAAACTTAGGTGTGCTTTTTCCGCTGCATTGGCAACGGCAGGGAAATAGAGTTTGTCATTGAAATCTAATACTGAAATCTCAATCGCTTTCACTAATGGCGTATTATCGACTTCAACTTGTGGTTTCTCTCCACAAGCGGTCAGCAAAGCTAAACATGACAGTCCTGTCGCTAATCTAAATGCACTCATGTTATAGCCCCCTTTCCTTGATCCACTCTCGAACCTTAATGCCGGATTCAAGGCCATTCACACCAGAAGTTACGATGCGGTCGCCATCGTTCAGGCCAGAGACAATGTGACGTTTTTCATCAATCACGATCGCGACTTTTTCAACGATTCCGTCACTGTTCACACGCCATACCGAAACGTCATCGCCATCGGTCATCATGGCAGAAGTCGGGATTTTGGTTGCAGCTGCTTGAGCTGACACAAGATTCACCGTACCAGACATGCCTGGCAAGATGCCGATATCGGTTGGTCTTTCCATCACCATGGTGACTTTATATGAACCCGTTTTAGGGTCAGCTTCTGTATCTACCTCTTGGAACGTCAGTACATAGGAGTTTTCAGGAAACGCATCAAATACCATGGTCGCATCGGTTTCAAACCCAGAAGAAAAGCGCGTAATAAGTTGGTCGGGTAATAAGAAAACGACTTTAAGAATTTGATTGGTCTGAATATTCATGACGCCTTCTTTAGCGGCAATATACTCATGATTTTCAGCAGGAATGATGGAAATGGTGCCATCATACGGAGCAACCAATGTGGTGTAACGAAGATTCGCATTGGCTTGATTAAGCACCGCTCGAGCTGAATTGTGATTCGCTTTCGCTTGGTCGAAATCTTGCTCTGATACCACTCGATCTTTACGAAGTTTGATCGCACGTTGATATTGAACATCGGCTAGCTGAAAATTCGCTTTTGCTTGCTTCTCGAGTAGTTGGTATTCATCGGGGTTTAACTTAGCAAGCTCATCGCCTTTAGACACATGCTGCCCAGCGGTCACATCGATGCTTTGCAATAACCCAGGAACACGGAAGGCGAGTACCGCTCTGTCACCAGCTTCAGTTGTCGCAGGGAAATTACGCTCAAAGGCGTTATTACCAACGGAGACAGTGAAGAGTTTGGCGGGTCTGGACTCAGGTTCAGGCACGGGAGGAAGCTCCTTACCACACCCAGACAACCCAGCTAAGGCCGTCAATAGGACAAGGGAGGCTCTATACATTGGTGATCATCCATATCTATAAATATTTTTATAACATAGATTAATCGCATGTAACTTACCAGTCAGCGTAAGATTTATTTAGAGAAAATTATTAAAAAAAATAACGGCTTGGAATAAATTTTCCTAAACCGTTATCTAATCTTTTTTAAGTTTAACCGCTACATGTTCTTAAATTCACGATTCACTTTAAACGTGTCTGAGGTGACATAAGCTTCCATGTTGCGGACACTGGTCTCTAACTTCTGGAAATCACCCTCTAAAGTGTTCAACAGAGACTCTGCAGTTTGCCCTTTTTCCCAAGGCTTCTGCTTGAGCGTATGCTCTTGTTTGGCCTTCATTTGGTCAACATACTGAGGTGGTTGTTTTTCAAGCATAAATGTCAAAGCTAAATACGCTAATAACACCAAAAAACTACCGCCAAGCAGTGCAGCAGAGATAACCATGATGCGAACCAACCAGACTTCAAGGCCGAAATAGTTCGCCAACCCTGCACACACGCCAGACAACTTACCGTTAATTGGATCGCGATACAGATCTCTACTCATAGTTTCGTCTCCAGTTAGGTGACTCCGCATCCAGTATTTTTTCTAGCGTTGTTACGCGGTCTTGCATCGATTCTGCCTGTGCTGAAAGCTTATGCAGACGTTGAAGATCCGTTTCCGATAGCCCATTACTGGATTTCTTCTTGCTGCGGTAATGTAGGAATAACCATAGCGGTGCCACGAAGATCAAAAAGACAATCAGTGGACCTGCAATTAGAAATGTGGACATAGACAACTCCTGAATTATTTATCGCGGTTTTCAACTTGTTGCTTCAGCTTCGCTAGCTCTTTTTCAATTTCATCTTGAGCCTGCAGTTCTGCAAATTCTTGGTCTAACGATTTTGCATTGCCTGTCTTCGCGTAAACATCCGCTTCAGCTTCTAATTCATCCACTTTACGCGAGAATTGCTCAAACTTCGCCATCGCTTCATTAGTTTTGCTTGAGTGCAGGTGTTTTTGAACATCACGACGGTTGCTCGCTGCATTGTTGCGGATCATCAGTGCTTGTTGCTTGGCACGAGTCTCAGCAATCTTAGTTTCAAGCTTGCCAATCTCACTGGTCAGTTTTTCAATCGTTTCATGCACTAACGTTTGCTCTGTGTGTAGACTCTTGATGATGTCTTCCAGCTTTTGCTTTTCGATCAGCGCTGCTCTCGCTAAATCTTCGCGTTGCTTAGTCAGTGCCAGTGTCGCTTTATTCTGCCAATCAAGAATTTGAGTTTCGATTGCTTCAACTTTTCGTGCTAGCTCTTTCTTGTCTGCTATCGCTTTTGCTGAGTTAGTGCGCACTTCAACTAGCGTGTCCTCCATCTCTTGGATAATCAGGCGAATCATTTTTTCAGGATCTTCAGCCTTATCTAATAGTGCGCTGATGTTTGAATTTACGATGTCTGCAAAGCGAGAAAAAATACCCATGAGGAACTCCTTAATTACAATTGAAGGCAAATGCGTTTTAAATCGTTGTGCGACTCATCACCACTTGCTCGCTAATTTACATTTTTTGTTAAACCTACCATAAGTAATCCAAGTAGCGTGCCAACTTTTATAACATTAATTATCAGTCACTTACAATGTAATGGCGATTAACCCGAACCATGCTATGATGAATTTAACCAAGTATTGGTATTTTTCACCACTACAGCCTTTATATGACCTCCACCAGCGCCCAGCTACTAAAAGGACCCGCTATGCAGCAGAATCTTATTGGTGAATCACCTAGCTTTCTCTCTGTTTTAGACAAAGTTTCTCAACTGGCTCCAATAGAGAGACCTATTCTGATCATTGGCGAGCGTGGCACAGGTAAAGAGCTGATTGCACAAAGGCTGCATTACCTCTCAAAGCGTTGGGACCAGCCCTTGATCTCGCTAAACTGTTCGACACTGAGCGAAGGCTTGATTGATTCAGAGCTGTTTGGTCATGAGTCAGGCTCCTTTACCGGTTCAAAAGGTCGTCACCATGGCCGATTTGAAAGGGCAGAAGGCGGCACACTGTTTCTTGACGAACTCGCGACAACGCCCCTTGCAGTTCAAGAGAAACTATTGCGTGTTATTGAATACGGACAATACGAACGTGTTGGTGGGCAAAAAGCGCTAAGTGCAAATGTAAGGCTGGTATGTGCGACCAATGCAGACCTACCAGAGATGGCATCTAAGGGCGAATTCAGAGCCGATTTACTCGATAGATTAGCGTTTGATGTAATTACTATCCCGCCGCTTCGTGAACGTAAAGAAGACATCACATTACTGGCTGAATACTACGCCATTAAGATGTGTCGAGAGTTAGAGCTTGATTTGTTTGTTGGCTTTGCACCATCGGCCATTGAATCCTTATTGGCATACTCTTGGCCAGGTAATGTCAGAGAGCTCAAGAACGTCATCGAGCGTGCCATCTACCAACATGGCAAGAATCCATATCCTATTGAATCTTTGGTATTTAACCCGTTCAAGCCAGCATGGAACACGAATCAAGAATCCTCTCAAGAAACTGGCAATGATCCATCCAACAGCCATACTTCTTCTGAAGGTTCATTTTCTTTGCCCCTTGATTACAAAGCATGGCAAGAGCAGCAAGACATCAAGCTGCTCAATCAAGCGTTGAAACAGAGCAAGTACAACCAAAAACAAGCCGCCGAATTACTCGGGCTCACCTACAACCAATTAAGGGGAATGGTGAGGAAGTACGCGATTGTCGGACAAGGCAGTGAGAAATAGCCACACTCATAGGATTATTATTTGGAGCCGAATAAATAAAATGTTAAATTGTCCGGATCTTGAGGCACCTCTAACGCCTCGTTTCGAAAAGTATTTCTTTTTATGAAAGCACTAATAAGACTATCACTGAGCATCTGCACGCTGAGCTTTTTAGCCGGATGTGGTGAGAGTGTGAATCACGAGCAAATTCGTGAAAAAGGCTTCATTTATTGTGGCCAAGGCAATCCTAGTACCTTCAACCCTCAACTGGTTGATAGCGGAATTACAGCTGAATCGCTGAGCCCGCAAATCTTCGACACGCTGCTCACACTCGATCCTATGACCTATCGACCACAACAGAACCTGGCAACAAGCTGGTCTGTCGATAAATCAGGTACAGAATACACTTTCAAACTGCGCCCTAACGTCGCGTTCCAGACCACAGATTGGTTTACGCCAACCCGTTCTATGAACGCGCAAGATGTGGTTTTTAGTTTCGAACGTATCATTGATAGCTCAAACCCATTCCACTATGTGGGTGGTGGTCTATACCCATGGTTTGCGGGCATCGACTTCAAGAATTTGATTGTCGATATCACGGCAGTGGACGACTTAACGGTTAAATTCCAATTGAGTCGCCCAGATAATTCTTTTCTAAATAACATCGCGACCAGTTACGCGGTGATCCACTCTAAGGAATACGCGAACCAACTCGTGGCTGCTGATGAGAAGAATGAAATCGACTCGAAGCCGGTTGGTACTGGTCCATTCTATCTGGATGAATATCAAATCAATGACTTGGTGCGCCTTAAAAAGAACAAGCATTACTGGAAAGGTGATGTGCAAATGGACCAAGTGGTTTTCGATACCTCACAACGCGGAACTGGCACACTCGCTAAGTTACTGCGCAATGAATGTGATGTGTTGAACTCGCCGATTTCTAGCCAGATCCCAATCATTCAAGCACATGAAGAGCTGCAGATATCCGCGACACCAGCGGTGAATGTCTCTTTCATCGCCCTTAATACTGAGCACCCAGCCCTACGCGACTCTCGCGTACGTAAAGCGCTGAACTTGGCTATCAACCGCCAGAATATTCTTGATTCGGTGTACTACGGTACAGGTACCAAGGCTTATACACTGCTGCCTCCGACATCTTGGGCTCATCAGAAAGACAACGTTCAAGTGCGTTATGACCGAAACTATGCGATAGCCCTTCTCAAAGAAGCTGGCGTAGAGCCGGGATTGGAGCTTTCAATGTGGGTGCCGCTAGAGCCAAGAGCTTACAACCCAAGCCCGCGTAAGACTGCTGAACTTATCCAAGCTAATTTAGCGGACATCGGCATCGAATTGAAACTTTACACTGACGATCGATTCGACCGTACACAACTGTCTTCAATCGCCTCAACAGATCTGCTACTAACAGGCTGGATAGGTAATACCGGCGACCCTGATAACTTCTTGCGCCCTCTGCTCTCATGTAGCTCTGAGCGCGCAGGACTAAATGTATCGATGTGGTGTAATTCAGACTTTGATTTTCTTCTGGATTTAGCCTTAGAGATCAACCAACAAAGGCACCGTGTCAACTTGTATCGCCAAGCCCAAAACATTCTCAACGAGGAGGTACCTGTGATCCCTCTGGCTCACGGAGTGCAGTTCCGCGTACATGATCGTTCTTTAACTGGCTTCAAACAGAGCCCGTTCAATGCCCAACCTTTTGATCAAGTCAGAAGAGAGGTGCACTGATGTTTTGGTATACATTAAGACGTATTAATCTGTTCGTTATCACGCTTGCGATCCTGACGATGGTCGGCTTTTCGTTGCTGCGACTCGATCAAACCTCACCGTGGGCGATTCAAGATTTCTGGCCCGGTTGGATCAGCTATATCACAGAGCTATCAACACTAAACTTTGGCTTAAGCAAGCACGGTACACCAATCATTGATGAGCTTGTGGTAGTTTTCCCAGCGACATTAGAGCTGTGTTTCTTTGCCTTTGTATTAGCGCTCTTAATTGGTATCCCTTTTGGGACTATCGCGGGCATGAGACAAGGTAAATTTGTCGACACCACTATCTCGTTTACCTCGATGGCAGGTTACTCTGCACCTATATTCTGGGTCGCACTATTGATGATCATGGTCTTCTCACTGCATTTTGAGATGTTCCCTGTTGGCGGTCGATACGACCTCCTTTACGAGATTGAACACGTGACTGGCTTTGCAATGATTGATGCCTTTTTCGCTGAAGGCCGCTACCGTGCACATGCTCTACAAAGTGTTATCGAACACATGGCGTTGCCGTGTCTTGTTTTAGCATTAGCACCAACGACTCAAGTTATTCGTCTCATGCGAGCATCAGTGGCTGAAGTGATGACGCAAAACTACATTCGCGCGGCGCGTATTAAAGGTCTTTCAACAAGAGAGATCGTGACTCAGCACGTATTGCGCAATGCGATTCCACCGATTATTCCTAAGGTCGGAGTTCAACTTTCAAGTATGTTAACGCTTGCGATCATTACGGAATCTATCTTTAACTGGCCAGGCATTGGTCGTTGGTTATTGGACGCTTTATCGAATCAAGATTACGTTTCAATTCAAGCTGGCGTAATTGTGGTGGCAACTCTGGTTTTGACTGCAAATATACTGTCTGATCTGCTAGGCGCTATGGTCAACCCACTGGTAAGGAAGGAATGGTATGCTAACAAATAACGTCTACCAGGAAGAACAGATTCCTACCCAGTTTGAGCGCTTCTGGCGTAGCTTCCGCTCTAACAATCTTGCGATGTTTGGCTTGTGGTGTTTGATACTTATCATTCTGGTGACGATCACTTCTCCGTGGTTAGCGCCCCATGATGCGCAAGAGCAAACGGGTCATCTATTAACACCGCCATCTTGGGATCCAGCAGGCACTGTTGAATACTTCTTAGGTACCGATGATTTAGGTCGAGATATCCTTTCTCGCTTGATCATTGGCTCTCAGCTTACCTTTGGCGCAGCGGTCGTGATTACCTTTATCGCAGCCGTCATTGGCTGCCTCATTGGCGTACTTGCCGGTATGACGCGTGGTTTGCTATCAAGCACCCTAAACCACCTGCTTGATACAGTAATGTCGATTCCGTCTCTGCTACTGGCCATCATCTTTGTGGCCTTCCTTGGCTTTGGCGAGTTCAATATCTTGCTAGCCTTGTGTTTGGCATTGATTCCACGCTTTATTCGCTCGGTCTACATCGCCGTGCATGCAGAGGTTGAGAAAGACTATATCCTTGCTTCTCGCCTTGATGGCGCGAACGACTTCTATCTGCTGTGGAACTCTATTCTTCCGAATATTCTTACTGTAGTGGCTCTAGAAATCACACTGGCGTTATCCGTCGCAATTCTTGATATCACTGCCCTAGGCTTCCTAGGCCTTGGCGCTCAGGCACCAAGTACCGAATGGGGGTCTATCCTCGGTGACTCAGTGGAACTGATTTATCTCGCACCATGGACAGTAACCCTACCCGGTCTAGCCATTATGTTTACAGTGATCGTGATTAACCTCGTCGGTGAAGGTGTTCGCCAAGCGCTAAATGCAGGAATCGAATAATGCCGTTACTTGATATTCGACATCTAACCATTGAAATTGAGACCCCTCAAGGGATGGTTAAAGCGGTAGATCGAATGAGTATTACCCTCAATGAAGGGGAAATTCGTGGTTTAGTAGGTGAATCAGGCTCAGGTAAAAGCTTGGTTGCTAAAGCGATCGTTGGTGTTTGTAAAGAAAACTGGAAGGTGTCCGCTGACCGTATGCGACTGGGGAACGTTGACCTGCTTCAACTAACACCGAAAGAGCGCAGACGTGTTATTGCTCGTGATATCGCGATGATTTTCCAAGAACCATCAACGTGTCTTGATCCTTCGGAAAAAGTGGGCAATCAACTGATCGAAGCCATCCCTTCACACGCCTTTGAAGGCCGATGGTGGCAACGATTTAAGTGGCGTAAGAAGCAAGCTATTGCCCTTTTGCACAAAGTCGGCATCAAAGATCACTCTCGCCTAATGGACAGTTACTCATATGAGCTTACTGATGGTGAGTGTCAAAAGGTGATGATCGCAATGGCGATCGCAGCCAAGCCGAAAGTGTTGATCGCTGATGAGCCAACCAACGACTTAGACCCGATTACCCAATCCCAGATCTTGCGTTTATTGAGCCGAATGAATCAGATCAATAACACAACGATCATTCTGATCGGCCATGACTTAACCACCATCACTCAATGGGCAACTCGAATTACCGTTATGTACTGTGGTCAGTCGGTTGAATCTGCGGATACACAAAAGCTATTGGATGCACCAAAGCACCCATACACAGTAGCTCTATTGAAAGCGATGCCAGACTTTAACGACTGGATACCACACAAAGAAAAGCTTCAGTCGCTGCCAGGGTCGATCCCTCCACTACAGCATCTTCCTATTGGTTGTCGACTGGGACCTCGTTGCCCTTATGCGCAAAGACAATGTGTGGAAATCCCACATACCAAACGAATCAAAAACCATAAGTTTAACTGTCATTTCCCTCTGAATATGGAGAAGAAAAAGAAATCATGAGTGCATTATTAGAAGTCAGTGAATTATCTAAAGACTTTACGACTCGCTCTGGTCTTTTCCGTAAGAAGATTCATCAAGCGGTTAAGCCGGTAAGCTTTACTCTTGAAGCGGGCCAAACGATAGGCTTTATTGGTCAGAACGGCTCTGGGAAATCGACATTAGCAAGAATGCTAGCAGGCATGGTAGAACCGACTGCGGGTGAGATTCGTGTAAACGGTGAAAAGCTAGAGCATAAAGACTATTCGACTCGCTGTAAGTTGATTCGCATGATCTTCCAAGATCCCAACACATCGCTTAACCCGCGTATTCAGATTGGCCGTATTCTGGAAGGTCCACTAAAGCGAAACACCAACATGCCGCCAGAAGCCCGTATGCGCCGTGTAAAGGACACACTATTACGTGTAGGTCTTCTACCAGAACATGCTTACTTCTACCCTCAGATGCTTGCTGCGGGCCAGAAGCAAAGAGTTTGTCTCGCTCGTGCCTTGATACTTCAGCCATCAATCATTGTCGCTGACGAAGCTCTGAATGGTCTTGATATGGCAATGCGTTCTCAGATAATCAATCTGTTCTTGGAACTGCAGGAAGAGATGGGCGTGTCATTCGTTTACGTATCTCAGCATCTCGGCATTGTTAAGCACATCACTGACAAGATCATCGTGATGCACGAAGGTGATGTGGTTGAGAGTGGGGATACCGATGAAGTGCTGACCAACCCAACTCACCAAATCACTCAAAGACTGGTTGAGAGCCATTTCTCCAAAGCACCAAACCACTAAGTTGGTACAAGGCTATATTCGGTAAGAGGGAAAGTATGTTAAGAACCGCTTCACTGCTTCCCCTTTTACTTGCTGCTGTTACTTTTAATGCCGTAAGTACACCACTCACTTGGTTAGACAAGTCGTTTGTCGAAACGGCCTTCTACAACGTCGCACTGCAACACGAATACTCCTCAGGAACGAAACCACTCGCCAAATGGCAGCAACCGATCAAAATTTGGATTGACCATAGTGTCGGCGATAAAGAACTTCATCAAGAACTCACCGAACTGCATATCCAGCACTTAGCTCAAGTGACCCAACACCCCATCTCACTCGTCAGTAAAGAGTCTGAAGCGAACGTTAAGTGGATATACACGAGGCAGAGTCAGTGGATGTCTGAGGCGAAATCTGTACTCAAGCTCAAATCAACTCAGCATTTAAATAGCGCCATCTGTACGGCGGGTTATCGAACCAATTCTCAAGGTGAGATTGTTTACGCCGGAATTGTAATTCCCGTAGATCAGGCAAGATCTCGAGGCAAGCTCGTCGCCTGTATCGTGGAAGAGATCACTCAGGTTCTAGGCCTGCCCAATGATTCAGATAAAGCCTACCCTTCTATTTTCAACGACCACACGCCAGAAGACTTATTATCGCCGTTAGATGTAGTGCTACTGCAACTATTGTACGAACCAGAACTAAAAGCTGGAATGACAAAATCTGAAGTAAAACCTATCGTTCGAAAGATACTCAGGAGATACAGCAAAACAGGTGTGCTTCAACAAGCTTCTAAAGCCGCACAGCAAGCACCCTTGTATCAGTTGATTGGATATTGACGAATATAAGTTGGAAGCAACTTAGATGGGATAATTGAATGATAGCGCTACCTAAGAAAGGCAGCGCTGACTTACGATGTTACTGTATGACGAAAGAACTAGCGCTTAGCAGCCTGTTTCTTCAGCTCGAAGTCGAACTCATCAGGGAACAGGATAACGCCTTCTTCTTGCTCATTAGGGAATACGACCACAGCAAGTTCGTCGTCTTCTAAGCCATTTGTCCAGCGGCTGTGCCATTTGTTTAATGAGATAGACTCAGCCTTACACTCAGCCCAGTCACCTGTCGCCCATGACTCAGCAAACTCTTGGTTTGGCCATACAGGTACGCAATCTTCGTCTTCTGTGTTTAGCATTACACAACCGTGCTCATCGGTTAAGATCCATACTTCACGGTTTGCTACGATTTCTTTCACACAGTACTTTAGGCGTTGCTCACCCGTATACTTATTGATTTCTGCGATTCTTTTATCGTCTAGCTGTGTAGTCATCTTAATTTCCTACTTTAGTCAGTAACTTTGCGCTTAAAGTTATTTTATGCAGAGTGTTTTTAACTGCAAATATTATCGATGAAGAAAAGTGCTCACTTCAAAGAAAAACGCCTGCTAAATTTAGCAGGCGTTTATTATTAAGTGACTTGATTAAACAAGCTCACCTTGTAGCCAAGGCCAGCCTTGCTTCTTACGGCTCAATGTGTTTTCCATCATTAGCATGCCGTCTTTTTCGTGCTTAACCAATTTCTCAGCCCATTCACCTTTGTAAAGAAGGCGAGTTTGAGCAGTAGTGATGTCAGTTAGCATTACGGCTGCGAATGCTAGACCGTCTTTCTCACAACGCTCTTCAAGATCCGCTTCAAGCGCTTCGATCATGCCGTCAACTTGCTCAAGAGTCGCAAGCTCAACTTGACCAACAACAACATCGCGACCGTTGAATGGGTAGCCTTTAAGATCTTTTTCTACTAGTTGTGCAGCAGATAGGCCTTCGATGTTTGTTTTAGCGATTAGAAGTGCTTTTATGAACGCATCAACGTCTTCTACGCCAGCGATTTCAGCAAGTTCAGCAACCGCGTCTTTGTCTTTTTGAGTACAAGTTGGAGATGCGAAACCAACAGTGTCTGAAAGAATTGCAGACATCATTAGCTTAGCGATTTGTTGAGAGATAGCGTGACCTTCAATCTTGAACATGTTGAAAAGTACTGTGTTTGTACAACCAACAGGCCAGATCCAAGCTTCCATAGGGTTTACTGTCATCACATCGCCTAGACGGTGGTGATCGACAATACCTAGGATCTCTGCATCAGCAACATCATCTGGTGCTTGTGCTAGATCTGAGTAGTCTACTAGCCAGATTTTCTCACCAGCAACAGAAGTACGAAGTTCTGGCATGTGTGCACCAGCAACTTCAAGAATGTGTTGAGTTTCGCGGTTGATCTCGCCTTGGCGAATTGGTGTCGCTTCCTCGCCACGAGCTTTAAGAAGCTCAGTTGCAACTAACGCACTACAAATACTGTCACTATCAGGGTTTTTGTGACCAACAACTAAAATCATGTTTCTTCCTATTACACTAACAATTACGACTCTACCTATAGAGCCTCTCTTTATTAGGCATACTTTACCCTATTTTTTTAGATTGGTCATGTTTCGTCGGTTTCTCCCACATCCAGAATAGATAAAAAAACCAAAGATGCAATTGATAATTATTATCATTCGTATATATTAATCCTAAGACATCTATTTTGAGTAACACCTATGGACCGACTAATCTCTTTATTACCAAGCAGTCGCGCTTCGAAAACAACTCAGTTTTCACTCTCATTCAAGCGCCTACTGTTACCTATTTCATTAGCAGCTTTGGTCGCGGCACCTGCAACGCGTGAATTGACCGTAACCACATTATCAGACGCCTTCTGGGCGGTATCTTGTTATGTCGCTTTAACCCTAGCGGTCTACCACTGGTTGAGCCTTTACATCAACAAAGACAACGTATTCAGCAAGCTGGTTCATCAGTCTCGTTCTAACCAAGTTGTGTTTGCCGCCTTAATGGGCGCCTTACCCGGCTGTGGTGGCGCAATCGTAGTAACCACTCAGTTTATTTCAGGTAAGCTCGGGTTTGGCGCTGTCGTCGCCGTGCTCGTATCCACTATGGGTGATGCTGCCTTTCTACTCATCGCCAGCGAACCAAAAACGGGATTTGCTATGATGGCGATGGGGGTCATTGTCGGTACTGCGTCAGGCCGAATCATTAACCTATTCCATGCCGATGATTTCTTACGTCCAAAACAAGCTGAGACAAATGTATCTGCCGCTAACTGTTCGTCTCAATCTCAGACCAAAGAAGCGGTGTCTAAAAAAGCGATTAACCTGCAAGGCTACCTTTGGTCGGTTCTAATTATTCCTGGAGCAGCGGTTGCCCTTCTTGGCTCTTTTCAAGTTGATGTCAACGAACTGCTCGCCTTACCCGAGATGTCTATGGAATGGGTCGGCGCTATTCTGTTGATTAGCTCAATGTTTCTTTGGGGGCTAACTCGCGAGATTGAAGATTACAAATCGGCGGTAAGTGAGGACGAGAAATGTTTGGGCTCTCACCCACTACAAAAAACAGCGCAGGACACGAATTTCGTTACAGCCTGGGTTGTGGTCGCTTTCCTCTTCTTTGAATTCGGATCTGTAATAGCAAATGTTGATTTTGCGACGCTATTCTCAAGCTGGGGAATTATGCTCCCCCTGGCTGGGGTCCTGATGGGTTTGCTACCGGGCTGTGGACCACAATTATTGGTAACTAGTCTTTACCTGTCAGGTGCACTTCCCCTTTCAGCTCAGGTAGGCAATGCAATTTCAAATGATGGCGATGCACTGTTCCCTGCCATCGCGATGGCGCCTAAAGCCGCACTGGTTGCGACCTTGTACTCAAGTGTACCCGCTTTAATCTGTGCATACGGTTATTGGTTCATCTTCGAGGTTTAAATCTCACAGCACGATAGGTCTCTATTTAGGTCGGTACTTGCTATCGACCTTTTTGCTTTCTAACCCTTTGTCACTCTAATCACTACCCTCCACCGCTCTTATTTGTAAACGCCCTCTAACCTATACAGTTACTAGCTCCCCCTCAATACGCTTCTAAACGCTCTACACCATTGCTTTACCGTAAATACAAGGCTCGGTAGATAAAATACAAAAAGCCCCTGTAAGAGTGCTTACAGGGGCTTTAATTCAAGCTTTAATCTTAGCTTTTAAGCGAGATGCTTAAGAAACTTCGATTGGGCCACCGAATGAAGTTACTGGAGGCAGTTTGCCTTGGAACTTCTCGAAGTCTACCAAACATGTGTTTGCTGACGTCGCTTGAGCTAGCTCAGAAGTACCGATGTCTTGAGTCAGTGTATTTGGATCGCCGTATGTATCTAGCGCGCCCACTTTCTCGTTGATCGGACCGTACCAAGCGCCTTCTTCGATACGTACAACACCAGGAGCGTAGCTATCCATTAGAACAGCACCTGCTAGTAGTTGACCACGGTCGTTGAACACACGTACTACGTCGCCGTCTTTGATGCCTTTCTTCTTAGCATCAACTGGGTTGATGTAGATTGGCTCACGGCCTTGTACCGCGTAAGTCGCACGCCACTCTTCAGATTCACACATCTGAGAGTGAAGACGCTTGTCTGGGTGACAAGATTGTAGCCAGTACGGGTGTTTGTCAGAGCCTGGACCACCGTGTGAACGTTCAGATTTCTCGAACCACATTGGGTGTTCCTGACAGTGCTCGTAACCCATGTTGCCAACAGTACGGCTTGTGATTTCGATGAAACCAGAAGGTGTACCTAGAGCATTGATCTCTGGATCTTCACGGAATGAAGCGTGACGAGTCCATGGCTTACCTTTACCGAAGTCTAGGAAACCTTTTTCCCAGAACTCAGCGAACTCAGGCATTTCGAAGCTGCCTTCGTTTGCTGCGCGACATTCGTCGTACAGAGATTTAACCCACTGCATTTCGTCCATACCACGCGTGTAATCGTCGTAACGACCCCAACGTTTAGTTAGGCTAGACATGATCTCGAAGTCAGTCTTAGACTGGAACAGAGGATCCACTAGTTTATGCATCGCGATCAAACCACGGCCAGAGTATGCGCCGTAACCATCGATATCGTTACGTTCCCACTGAGTACATGCAGGAAGTACGATGTCAGAGTGACGACAAGTTGCAGTCCAAGCAAAATCAACAGCAACTACAGTTTGTAGGCTCTTGAATGCTTTACGCATCTTGTTGCGATCTTGGTGGTGGTGCCACGGGTTGTTACCACTGAATACCATCATCTTGATATCAGGCAGTGTTACCGTTGCGCCATTCGCTTTGATCTTCTTACCAGGCTCTAGCAAGCTATCAACCCAACGAGCAACTGGGATTACGCGGCTGTAACCGTTGTAATCTGTGTTTGTGTACTTAGGTTTCTGACCTTGGTCGATGTTCAGCGGGAAAGAACCCGGAGCAGCGAAACCAGTTGAAGATACACCGATACCAGAGTAGTGGTGACCGTAAGAGATACCACCGCCAGGTAGACCAATTTGACCAACCATTGCTGCGATAACTGCACACATCCAGTAAGGCTGCTCACCATGTTGTTGACGCTGGATACTCCAACCAACAAGAATTTGTGTACGACCGTTAACCAGCATCTTAGCGAAGCCACGGATAGAATCCGCGCTAGCGCCACAGATAGCAGAAGCCCACTCTGGAGTCTTCTCAACTTTATCTTTCGTTTCACCTTGAACGTACTTGATGAAGTCTTCAAAACCTAGACAGTAAGTTTCGATGAACTTCTTGTCGTATAGACCTTCATTGTAAAGTACGTGAGCAACACCAAGCATGAACGCCACGTCAGTTTGTGGGTTGATGTAGAACTGCTCGTTTTCTAAGTAACGACCTGTTTTGTTCTTAACAGGGTCAACAGAAACAACGTTGATTTCTTTCTTAGCAACTTTCTCTTTCAGCTGTTCTAGGTATGCGAAAGACTCGTGAGTCTCACATGTCCAACCTACTTGAAGGTTTTTAACTGGATCGTTACCCCAAAGAACAATGTTGTCACTGTTTTCTAGGATAAGTTCCCAAGATGTACCTTGTGCGTAAACTTCAGTAGAACCCAGCACGTAAGGCATGATCGTTTGACCAGCACCTGTTGAGTAGTCACCGATTTTCTTCACAGAGTAACCGTGAAGTGCCATTGCACGTTGCATGTGGTTAGTACAGCTGTGGAACTGACCTGTTTGTCTCCAACCAGTTTGACCAGTGTGAAGCGCCCATGGACCGTAATCTTTCTGTACGCGCTCTAGCTCCCGGTAAACAAGATCTAGTGCCTCATCCCAAGTCACACGAATAAAGCGGTTGTTACCACGCGTGTCAGCGCTGTATTTGTGCTTCTTCAACCAATCTAGGCGAACCATTGGGTAACGCACACGTGATGGGCTGTAGATAATACCTTTAATACCTTTCAACATCTCTGTTGGGTGTTGATCGATTTCTAAAGGTTTAATTTCTTGTACTTTACCCGCGTAAACGCGAGCTCGGAATGCACCCCAGTGAGAACCAGAGACTTTCCATGTGCCGTCTGTTTCTGCAGCAGTTGCTGAAGCCGACGCCAATAAGCTTGGACCGATAACCGATGCCGCACTCGTCGTTGCGACACCTTTCAGAAAACTTCTTCTTGTAATTGCCATTGTGTTACTCCAATTGACGTCTTATTAGTGATGGCCTTCAGAAAAATCTGATGAGTGCTTCTGTAGATACTTAAGAACCAATGCTTCTGTATCTGTATCGAAGTTAACGAATGCAATCATACCATCTAGCATGCCTACCCAACCGTTAGCACTGAAGTGCGCTTCATCTGGTTGTGAGTGACAAGTTGAACAGTTAGATTGGTACGCTTGACCAGCTGCGTTCCAGATTGGATCGAAGTTATCAACCATAGACTCTTTCTTCATCCAAAGTGCTAGATTAACTTCTTCCCATGGAAGGCCAGTTAGCTCATCTTCTTTCTTCTCGCCAACAGTGATTACGTCACTTTGAGATACTTCTTTCGTCAAGATCGCCGTTGAGATGTTCATACCGAAGTCTTCTTGGATTACACGTCCGAAGCCTTTCGCTTTACGCCAACCGTCGATTTGAATCTTGATCATGTCGCCTTTCTCATCGATCACAGCAACTTTACTTGCAGGGCTTAGTAGGCCCGCTTCAACGGTTGCAGTCTCATCCGTGTACATTGGAAGGTGACGAATTGAAATCACGTCTGAACCGTTAGAGTAAGAAGTGCTGCTAGCAACTTGCTCAAGCTCACCAACGATACCACTAGCCGATTCCATATCTAATGGAAGGTTGTGAGCAATACCTTTGTGACAGTCAACACAGCTTTGATCACGCTCTGCTGCGTTCTTCATTTGAATACGCGCTGTTGGGCGCATGTTCTCGAAATCCATTGAATCGTAGTTGTGGCAGTTTTTACACTCTAGAGACTTGTTCGAAGAGAAACGGTCCCATTCGTGTTTAGCCAATTCAATACGACGAGCTTCGAATTTCTCTGGCGTGTCTAGATCACCAAATACTTGAGCGAATACTTCTTTAGATGCTTGCATCTTACGAGCGATTTTTGCTGTCCATTCATGTGGAACGTGACAGTCAGGACAAGTAGCACGTACACCAGATGTGTTTTTCCAGTGAACCGTTTCTTGTAGCTCTACGTATACGTTGTCACGCATGGTGTGACAGCTTACACAGAACTCTTCTGTATTTGTGTGTTCTAGCGCTGTATTGAAACCGCCCCAGAAAATAACACCGGCGATAAAGCCACCCATAGTTAGTACACCCAAACTGATGTGTACTGCTGGGCGAGTCATAGTGCGCCATAATTTAACTAAAAATGATTTCATGTTTAGCTCTCTTAAATATTGATTTTAAAAATTGTTGTTACTAGAGGGCATTACATGCCGCCGTGAGCACCAGGAGGTCCGAATACAAACACTTGTAATGCCCAAACTAGGAAGCCGTAACCACCTACAAAAGCAACACTTAATATTGGAAAGAGAACCACTGCAATGAAGAGGAAAGATTTCCACTCCAGCGAGCGTTTTTCGCCAGTTTCAATTTTGTTAACATCACTCATACATTTTGCCTATTTTGTATTTAGTAATTTCGAGTAGCCCATTCTAGGGGGCTAAAGTTCTTGAGTATCTAACAACAAATTTTAAACCATACGCAAAGTAGGGTTCAATGAAATCTCCCGTTATAACCCTTGCTAATCAATACTTTTTTGAGCTCATCCAGAGTTGTTTTCAGTTAAAGAAACATATTAAAAAGTATTAACAAATGTGAAGAATTAAGTATATTTCAAAGATGTTAAAAACCAACATCTTTGCAACTGCATTGTAACTGTTTTTAACGTTTTACCTACTAAGTAGTAGCTAAAAATGCCTTAAACGACCAATAATTTGTACTCGCATTGTTAATTTATTGAGTACTTTTTGAATTCACTGTTGAAGAGCTGAAATGCATCATTTGGCACTTTCAGATATGATGTGTATCCAATTAAAAGGAAGCACTATGCAAGACGTTATAGACATATCTTGGTGGCAGTTGCTGTTTTTTAGCTCACTTCTTATCCTGCCCATTGCAATTAATCACAAGCTGAAATTAGGTCTGGGTAAAGAGGCCACGATTAGCATTGTTCGCATGGCTATTCAGCTATTTCTAGTTGGTGTTTACTTGGAGTACCTGTTCACTTTGAATAGCTTATGGGTCAACTTATTGTGGTTGTTCGCCATGATAATAGTGGGTGCGAGCTCAATTGTTGAAAAGTCCAAACTGCCCCGAAAGCTACTGCTAGCCCCGGTAGCCGTTAGCCTTGCAGTGACCTGTGTACCTATTGTTCTATTCATCTGCTTTCTCATTATTAAACCGACGCCGCTATTTAATGCGCAGTACCTTATTCCCATTGCGGGGATGTTATTAGGCAATAGCTTAAGCAGTAATATCGTGGCACTGCAGAACTTGTTTGGTGCTTTTGAAACCCAAAGGTCAGAATATGAAGCAGCAATCGCCCTAGGAGCCGCACCAAGCTACGCTGCTGCACCTTTTGTACGTACAGCGATCCAGAAAGCGATGTCTCCGATTATGGCGTCTATGGCTACGACCGGCTTAGTAACGCTACCAGGAATGATGACAGGACAAATTCTTGGAGGGGCTTCGCCAATGATCGCAATTAAATATCAACTGATGATCATGTTGGCTATTTTCGTGATGATGAGCTGCTCTTTGGCCCTCGCATTACACCTATCTTTACAGACATCACTCACTAAAGAGGGGCGAGTTCTCGCTCAAATCCAACCTTCTAAATAACCTCTCACCTCTTTTGAGATCTGGTTACTCACTGAATTTGAGACAGGTTATCCACAGAATCTGTGGATAACCAAATCAATATAGATCTTTTTTTGTCCACTTCGCCCTTTCAAAAGATCATTCACATTGATCTTTACTTACTTTCAATGACATATGCACATGTGTCGATCATTGCTGTTGAGTCTTTTCTTAGTAATTGAGGACATGAACGACATGGTTTTCCACAAATAAAAAACGGCCTGCAATGCAGACCGTCTTTTTAATGTCGTAAGTAAGTTGAGTGTTTAAGTGAGCTTCATCAACGCTCAGGCTACTCACTGATAACTAGTGGCGCTATGTCTTAGTCACGCAGGTAGATTAACCAGTACCACATACCGACAAAGATACCACCGCCGATGATGTTACCTAATGTCACAGGCAATAGATTATTCATCAGAAAGTCGATCATGTTTAAGTCGACATAATCGGCAGGGTTAGCACCTGTCATGGTCCAGAACTCAGCAGGAGCAAATGTCTTAATACCGATAGCAAGCGGAACTTGGAACATGTTTGCAATACAGTGCTCAAAGCCTGCTGATACAAACATCGCCACTGGCAGGATCATCACTGCGATCTTATCAGTGAGTGTGCGTCCGCTGAATGTCATCCATACCGCGATACACACCAGCACATTACACATGATGCCTAGCGCGACCGCTTGAATGAAGTCATGGTGCATTTTGTGTTGAGAAATCGCCATCGCGTTTAAGCCAACCTGACCATGATCAAACATGTATTGCTTCGTCAGCAGCATACAAGCCACCAGCAATAACGCACCAATCAGGTTTCCAATGTAAACCGTCGCCCAGTTTTTCACTAAGGTGTGCCAAGTGATCTTGCCACTTGCACGAGCCACCAAGGTTAGTACCGAACTGGTAAACAGTTCACCGCCAGTAACTACAACAAGAATTAAGCCTAAGCTAAATGCTAGGCCGCCCAACAAGCGAGTAATACCCCATGGCAGATCGCCAGCACCAGTCGTTACGATGGTGTAGAACACAAACGCAATACCGATATGGATACCAGCAGAAATCGCTAGAAGAAAAGATTTGATTGGATCTTTGGTTGCTTTACCTACGCCAATATCTGCAGCGCGCTCGGCCATTTGTGGCGGTAATAATGAGTCAAATTGGTTTAGATTCATGATGATTTACATTTTGAAACATGTCGTCGGGAGCGCGATAATCCTCTCTTTCATTTCTTAATTCAAGAGCTATTTTAAGCCTTAATTCTCCTCACCAACCAAGAACACGCCAAACCTGGAATGATATTGAAATTTCATACGACTTTAGTAGTAAAAAGAAAAGTCTGGTGAATGAAATTTTACCAATGATAAAAACAACACATCTATAAATATCAACAAGTTACGTTAAAACCTAAGAAATGGCGTACACTAAAACCGTGTTTTTAAGGCTTTTATTTCTAGATTTTGACATAGATCAACAGAACGTAAAAAAGCGCCCTCAGGCGCTTTTAACTCAATCACAGTTCAAGAGATTCGTTGTCTTAAACCGACGGTTCAATCACTTCTTCAGACACAGATTCTAAAGCAGCATCCGTAAGGTCTGGTTCCGGGCTAGGGAGTGCTAGATCAGGATCGCTTTCGTTAGCAACTTTACCACCAAGCGTCTTTAGGCTGTCCACTAGTTCTTCTAAGCTCTTAATATGTGCATCACTCTTGGTTATCTGTTCGTCGAGAAGTTGACTACGTTTTGTTGCTTCTGACAACTGCTGCGCCTGCTGCTGGTTTGCGTTTTCTAATGTCGCAACTTGTTCAGTTAGAGACTCGATTTCAGATTTCAGCAAAGCTGTCATGTCTGAGCTTTTAAGCGCTTTAATGCTAGCAACAATTTTTTGAGACTGAAGACGTAGCACAACGTCACGGTAATCTTCATCATTGATCACTTGTGAAATGCTTAATAGCTGATTTTCAGCATTCAACACCGATTGCTCGAACTTGTCCCCTTTTACGCTCGCAAGTACTTTAACTTCATGAGCGACACTTCGTACGTGGTCTAACTCAAACTCCGCAGCCCTAACAGCATCTTCAATGATAGACTTTTCACGAGGGCTCGCTTTGACCTGATTCTCAGCTAGCGCGATTTGTGCAGAGGCCTTAGCAAAAGTCAATGGCACAACGTCATCAAAATCTTCATCTTCTAAATACTCTAATTCGTCTTTTAACGGTTCGATGTATTTCTTATGTGCGACTTTCACTTCCAACAGCCGAGCATTGTTGAGGAATTCAACTTGAGCTTCTTGAGCGTCTTCTAGCTCATCAACTAATACATACTCAAATAGTTCACTGTATTCTGAATACAAACGCTTATAACTCGAAGCAAACATGGTGTCAGCACCAAGGTATTTTAGGTAATCCATTTGCACGATCGAATCAGCAAGTACTCTATCGGCTTTTTTCTTAAGCACTAGGATTGCGTCATAGTTTGATTTGATTAGTGCGATTTTCTCGTCGAAGGCTTCAGCGTAAGTTAAGCTCGAAAAAATAGAATAACTTTTAGTCAGACGCGTTTCGTCTTTTAGTAAATCGGCATAAATACTTTCAGCGTCTTCCCATGCGTCTAGCAACTCATTGTAATTCTCAGGAGCATAGAGAGACAATTGAGCATGACTTTCAAGCTTGGATTGCCACTCTGCGTAAACAACCTGTACTGAATGAAAAGAACGGACCTCTGCTGCAGATTCATTGTTGTTATTTGTGGTTTGATTTGCGTCTGTCTGCTCTGAGGGTGTGCTTTGACAACCTGAGATTGCAAATAGCATGCTAAGAACTAATGCTACTTTGTTTGCTCTCACTGATGCATTTCCTTTTTTGTACAATATTAGCTGAATGCAATATATTTCTAGTCCAACAATATATTACAACCATTTAGCAATAAACATCATTCGCCATTTAAGTGGGCACAAATCACTCAATCCAACCAAAATAACTTCACCATGCGACGATTAATCATTCAATTTGGTATCAGTTATCAAATCTATTTATTTGCTGTTGCTTGAGCCGAGAATGCGCACTAAGGTGAAGGTAGAGAACGTTATGAATTTATAGGTTAATTATGAAGTACAACGCTGAACATATTGCTGATTTAAACCTCCTTCTTCAATTTGATGTAAGTAGCGCTGCTACCGGCATTAAAGTTCATCAAGAGGCTAGCCAAGAGACTCAAGACGCCGTTAAGCGCCTATTCGAAAAAAACCTTTGTACTCAACCAGACGGTGGTTACCTAACCGATGAAGGTATTGAGATGGCAGAGCGTGCAGACAAGCTACTTCGCGTACTTAAATAAAGCGCTACTGTTATAGTAAAAACTCCACTCGCTTCGGCCGTGGAGTTTTTTCATTTTTGGCCAAAGGTTTGTTAGGCTTATTAAATCCCTAGCTTGTCGTTGTGAGGAAAAGATGGCTTCTATATTTATTGTTGGTGCTGGATGGGTAGGCGCACCTTTATCTGAACACCTAGAAAGACATGGCAATCGCGTCGTCGTCACGAAAACGACCCAAGCAGGTGCAGACACGCTCAGTAGTAAACGTATTCCCTGCGAAGTATTCAGCTTTGACTCGTCAAACCCTGATCAAGCCGTGGGACAACTCTACTCTTTACTGCTCGAAAACAACTCCGAGATAGTAATTGGTAGCTTCCCTCCCGGCTTTAGAAAAGGCGCAGGAAAAGAGTATGCCGACTATTGGCAGTTACTTATTAGCGCCTGTCAAAAAGCCAATATTAAAAAGCTCATCATGGTCAGTTCAACGACGGTATACCCAACTAAACCGGGTATTCTTTATGAAGATGACGCATCACTTGCGCTTGCACTCGCTGACAGCGATCAGGCTAACTCATTTTCCGATAACGCACGAATCATGCTTCAAGCTGAACAATCAGTAATAGATTCTGATATCGATTACACCATCCTTCGTTTTAGTGGATTGATTGGCCCAAATCGTCACCCATCAAGATTTGCTAGTAAACTAAAGCAAGTGAGCAACCAAGCCCCAGCGAATATGCTGCACCTTGATGATGCGATTGGTGCGGTTGATTTTGCGATTAGCCACCTACATAACGAAGTCGCGAATGTAACAACGCCAAACACAGTAAGCAAAGCGGAGTTCTATGCTGCAGCCTTAAAGAGCGCGAATAGTAACGAGCCACTTCCACCTATTGTTAATGACCCAGACAAACTGATCTCTTCAAAAAAGATTCTCGACTTAGGTTATTCGTTTAAGTTTGAATCCACATTGGACGCTCTTCATGACTAAACAACCATTAAATAAGCTGCACCGTTCGATCGATACGCTTTGGAATTTTATGTCTATGGGTCATAAAGTTGAGCCTTCAGACTGTATTTTTGTGTTATGCAGCAACGATACAAGAGTCGCGGAATATGCGGCCGAACTTTATCACCAAAAAATAGCGCCCTACATCGTTTTTTCCGGTGGTGTTGGACGCTTCACTGAAGGCAATTTTGACCGTTCAGAGGCCGAAACCTTTGCGGCGATTGCGCGAGACAGTGGTGTACCGGAATCTGACATTATCATTGAAAAACAGGCGACTAATACTGGTGAAAATGTCCGCTTCACATACGAATTGCTTACTGAGTGTGGCTTATCCCCGAAAAAACTGACCTTAGTGCAGAAGCCTTTTATGGAGAAACGAACCTACGCCACCTTCAGTAAACAATGGCCTGAAGAGACAACGGAAATAACCGTAACCTCCAAATGGCAGGACTGGGTCGATTACTTTAATGAAGAGTTGCCATTAGATATGGTGTTAGGCGCATTGGTGGCGGATTTTGAACGCATCAAATCGTACCCCGCTAAAGGTTTTCAGATTGAAATGCCTATCCCAGAGGAAGTGGATCACGCCTATCAAGCGATTAAGAAACTCGGCTTTGAATAGATAGCGATAACC
>NZ_JAPPTH010000010.1:0-224966 GCF_027587015.1 Vibrio sp. Makdt | reverse complement strand
CCCTGTTAAGGTGTGAGCAACGCAACACCGAAGCTACCGCATACCACCTTAAGCACTAAACGCAACGCATAGAAAAAATGCCAAGCGTTGCGAATCACTCTTAAACAGATTGTTAAGCGCACTCTAGCGCTGAAGGCAAAGATTTAGTATACAAAACATCCAACTCTTCATTCCAAAGGTCCCCAGATTTCATGCACTCAATCAATTCAATAAAACTACGATCACTAAGTAAAATGGTGGCAGTAGATGCTGAATACACTGAATTGGGCAAGCATTCAGTCAAAAGACCCTCGACTAGCACTATAAGACGATTTTTAGTTCGTACATCACTTTTAAGGTTATATGTTTCATACCTTTCCCAGCAAGTTTCAATCATACCTTGAATTTTTTCGCCTAGGAGAAATCTACTCATTACAAGCCTCTCAGAATGATTGAGATTGAGTACATCAATAGAACACTTACCTTTCTCAGTTTTTCCTTTGAGTCGGTAAAGCCGCATGGAAAGATGATCAGATGGTTGATCCACGTAAGGATTGATAATAGGTTCACTAAGCACATTATGGGTACTCTTAGAGCCGTTGCATTTTTTACATGAAGGAAGCAGATTTTCCCAATCAACTACCTTCTCTGGATTGTTTTTTTTATCTTCAAAATGCTCGACTTCCATATAGTTACTTTCTGAAGTTAATGAGCATTCACAGTAAGCACATTTTCCATGGCTAGATAATAGTAAAGCTGATTTAATGTGCTCGTTATTCCAAACGCTTTTTTTGCTCGTTTTGAACTCTTCTGTAAGTGCATGTACTTTTTCTTCTGTTAAAAAGGTAGGCTTCTCTTGGCGCTGCAACTTTATCATTCGCCCCCCTCTTTGATGGAGAGTAATTCAAGTTTCAATAGCTTTCGAATATGGTTGTCAGGATGAATTAGTTTATCTAATTCATTATATAATTCTAATGCGAGAGCATATTCTTCTTGTTCTATCGCATTTTCAAAACTGCCCAACACCTCTTTATATGTGCTTGTACGGGTGTCTTCCATTCCCATTATGTCCACTAAAACTTCTTCTACAGTCCAGCCTTGAAATCCGTACTCACCACCATTTACGTCTCTTTTGCTCACTTTACCATTCGACATCTCTAGTGCGATGATTTCATTGGGCTTTGCATTTTGCAGGACGTGTGGACTGTGAGTCGATGTAATAAACTGAATACTGGGAAATACTTCAACTAAGATCTTAGCAATTTTAGCTTGCCATTCTGGATGTAAGTGTAGTTCCAGTTCGTCAATTAATATTATCCCATCAAACTCATCAGCTTTGATTGGAGGATTCTTAAACCTCAACTCTATGTCTTTGATAATCCCAAATATAATTGATAGACAAGACTTAAAGCCTGACGAAAGATATTCATAATATATTTCACCACTAGGTGAGTTGACCATGATTTCATTTGAGGACGCAATTACCTTGCTAAAGGTGAAATCTGGGTTCAACAAAGCAAAGCTTTGTTTAGCCAATTCAAGGTTATGTAGTTGCACATCAGTCAAAGCTCCAGGGTGCGCAGAATAAAGATATCGATTTACAAACCAGTTCTTTACTTCATTTATTTTCACACCAGACTTTGCTTCTTCGTACAATACATGAATTTGCTTATCTGTATCTTTACTAACTGCATTAAGCGGTTGATAGCTAAATGTTCTTGATACTTTTAACGAAAGTAACTTATCGGACAGTTGATGAAGCCCTCGAACCTTTGACTGTAGCTCTGGCGAAAAGTCAACAATGTCAACATGAGATTCAAGCATGGCTCCATCATTCTCAATTGACGCAGTGAACCCACCTTGTTCACTGCCTACATGCCTCTTCAAAATGTTTGTACTATTCCATGAAAATGAATGTGCTATACATTCAAGAATGGTTGTTTTACCAATTCCATTCGGACCACATATAAAATTCATATTAGCGTCGAAATCGAGGTGGAGACTTTCTATACCGCCAATACCTCTGATATCTATCGTTTTTATTTTCATAGTTACCTTATTTGTTCAATTTGACTGTGCGCTTAACAGCTATATTAGACAGAATAATTCTGTATTTTGTCCCTGACACCATTCTGTCTAGTAATCTGAACCACTCAGGACTTGTCTAATAACTAATTTAATAACAACACCTTACCTGCTTGCTTCTGAAGCAAACATGATGAAACACAGAAATTTTCGATATAGCTTCGGCAAAATACAGAAAATGGCGCAATGTGTGAGTGAGTCGTCATCTTGCAGGTTGATTTCTTCCCCACCGCCTTAGCATTTTGGTTCCAGAACTGTCGGTAGCATGATGGTTAAGCCGCAATGTCGGCTAGTCTCTTGCTGATAAATTTACAGAACGACATTCAAGATTCGAGAGATGGTATGTGAAACAGATCGTTTAATCAATCAGTATTTCATACTTAAAATCAAACTATCTTATTGATACTTCTAACACTTTAACGCCGCGTGTAACGATTCATTTTTAGTGACTCACAAAGTCTTGGTACTCGTCCATTTGGCTTAAGTTTTCTATGCCGTTACATCGCCGCTTTCAACACGCTGGCAGACCTTAGCATTTATCCTTGTCAATTTAATGGTCTTTATCTACCTGAATTCTATACCTAAAGTTCCGCAGCCATGAAGCCTTTTGTGCACTGATAATTTTTGTCATCACGATTAATGCTAGAAAGGTGCAACGCGTGTTGAGGTGGACTGTCCACTCAACTACTCACGTTCTGAGCCGCACAGATTCAGCACTAAATACCATGTGTTGTGAATCAATCTTGATCGACGACTCCACACGTTTAGCCTCCACCACCAGCGAATCCCCATAGAACGGATAGATCAAAAGTCATCAATAGGTTTAGCTGCATAAAAAATGACGGAGCGAGGATGAAGGCATTCAGAAATTTCGCAACCGAGCAAAGGGTTAGTTAAGAGCGAACAGCCCAATAAAACCGAAGGCTTTCACCATTATGCGCATGGTAGAACAAACACAAAACAACAAAAAATTATTGTTATTCGATAATTTATTGTTGATCTACAAACATTCCGATGTATATTAGCTCCTCAACACCAACCCTAAACTCTTACGAGGTATAAAATGAAAAAGGCTTTACTGTTTCTTGCTCTTAGTTCTGTTTCTGTTTTCGCTCACGCTAAAGCAACACAAAATTCCGACCAGATGCTTGCCCAAATCGATAACGTTATTGTTTACGCAGGTGAAAATGTAGACAGCTCAGAAGAGGTATATGAAACGATCAATTCAGCTAACTCTGCTGGGTTTGAATACTGCGCGGTTTATTTACCGGAGGGGGAATTAGAGGCCAGCACGACGATCACTTTACGCCGCACTGAAGATGGCTTTATGTTGGAGTGTGCCTCTAATTAGAGCTAACGCATAAAAATACCGACCTCTTGGGTCGGTATTTATTCATTTATTGTTTTAGATGCCTATGTTGCGGCATTTAAAGCGAGTGACTGAGCAAACTCTCGCATGTGCCTTGCGTTGTCTGCTTTTTCTGCATCACCACATGCTTTTCCGTAGTATTGAATGTTTGGCGAGGAATACACGGGCAATACTTTTTCAGCGTAGGTCATCACGGTACCCGCTTCCCGGCACAAAGCGCCGAAAGAGTAAGGTTTTATATAATCATGGCTTTCTTGTAGCAACATACCTTTGAGCCAGTAGTCTGGCGTGTCGTTGTGCCACGCCCAAGCCAAATGACCCAGTTCATGCTCAAGTACCTCTACCTCTGCAGCAGATGACAGCACCAAAAAGCTGCGGCTTAAATTCAGATCAACCGAACCCACGGTTCCTTCGTCTGAGAACTCGTGGTCTTCAGGAAGAATCAGTGCATAGTAGCTCCCCTCTCGCTGCATGGGTTCCAACACCTCATCGCCAACCAGGTTGACTAACTGTTTGTGCAGCTTGCTGCTTTCCGCATCTTGGAAACCGGAAAGGTCGATTCTCGTGATGCCTGATAATGTTCGCTCCATTGGTACGCATGAGTTTTGCAGAACAAGATTAGAGTAGCCTATCATCTTCTGAATTTTTGACTCGCTCATCGATGCATCGGTAAAAAAGTGAACGGGAGTTTCGACTTTTTCACCCATATCACAAGGGGCAAGGGTCAATTCTTCGCCTCTGTGTTTACCAACGAAAAAGAGTGCCACAACACCCAGTAAAGTGCCGCCAACCACGAGGTTTTTCTTCATTATATTCCTTTATTGCCTTATCGCTTTATTACTTACTTTTTATAGCTTCGGTGCTTACTATTTATTGCTTGTGTGCTTAGTGCTTTATCAAACCATGTTTCGATGAGGGCAAGAGCGTTACACTGCTGCCATCAGTGTCTTGATAATGCTAGTTACATGAACCCATTAAGCTAACGCTTTTTCCATAGACAAGTGCACAATGCCTGCTTCCATGAACTCTTCTCCAAATGGTGTGAATCCTAGCTTGGTATAGAAGTCGATGGCTTGCTTTTGAGAGCCAAGATACACGCGCTGGTAACCGCTCTTCTTCGCTTCATCGATGAGCGATAAAACAATCTTCGAGCCAAGCCCCTGTCCTCTAAAATCTCTCATGATGGCAATACGGCCGTGGTGACCGTCGCTTAAAATACGGCCCGTGCCGACAGGCTTTCCATCGACAGTCACCACGGCATGGATGGCCGAACTGTCTAACCCGTCGAACTCTATTTCAGGTGCGATAAATTGTTCGTTAATAAAAACGTTCTCGCGAATAGAACGAATTGATTGTTCATTTTCACTATCAAAAGCAACATTTTTTACTTGGATCATCATTTACCTTTTGTGAACGTTAAAACTGAATGAAACACGAGAACCAAACTAAAAGCACTCGCTTGCATATGCAACATAACTAAGGGAACGGATCAACCTATTGAAAAGCCGTGCAACATGAAAGGAGTAGTACACAAAATTGAGAAGGATAGCGACAAAACCCAACGCTGATGTGTTGAAATTCACGCGTTGGGTTTGAAGAGATAGTGGTTTATAAACCGGATTAAGCGTGCGATTTTAGGTACTTTTTAACTTTTTTCATCGCCATTTGACGCTTTAGTGGCGACAGGTAATCAATAAATAGGTTACCCGATAGATGGTCAATTTCATGCTGCATGACGATAGCGAGAAAGTCATCGCTTTCAATGGTGATTGGCTTCCCTTCTCGGTCGAGAGCAGAAACAACCACAGACGTAAAACGCTCGACATCCGCATAGTAGTCAGGCACTGATAAGCAGCCTTCTTGGCCCAAAGCTTTGTTGGAGCCACTTGCGACTACCGGGTTCACCAAGATTAACGGTTGGTCTCGGCTGTCTGAAATATCGATAACCACCACGGCCTCTTTACGACCGATCTGAGTGGATGCCAAGCCGATACCATTATCAGTGGCATAGAGTGTCTCTAACATATCGTCGATGAGTGTTTGTACCGTCGATACATCTTGCACCTCTTCCGCTTTCACTTTAAGCCTTGGGTCCGGTGCGGTAAGAATGTCTAAAACTGCCATGCTTTCCTTTGAATTTTCAATTGAATCATTACGTTGTAAAAGAGTGAACAAGATAACCCAATGTTCTTTCAGTACCAAGTATGGGCGTTCTGACTAGTCAAAATTCTTGAAGTTTACCGGCTCCTTCAACAAGTTCACCAAAGGTAAGAACAGAGGTTCTGGCAGTTCATCTAAGTCGAACCATTGCCACTGCTTGCACTGATGAGGCTCCATGACTTGAGGCTCACCACGAGAACTGGTCGCGACAACATACAAGGTGACGTAGTGCTTGCCTTCTTTTTCGAAGATATCGTTGGTAAAGCCGAGCTTCTTAAAAGCGCCGACCTCTAACCCTGTCTCTTCAAGGGTTTCTCGCTGCGCGCACTCTTCAATGCTTTCACCCAGTTCAAGGTGCCCACCAGGCGTCGCCCACGTATTCGCACCATGTGAGCCAATGCGCTCGCCAAGTAGAATGCGTCCTTCCCGGAAAATGACCGCAGCCACACCTACACGTACTTGATTATTCACTCTTTACTCCTTTGAAACACATTACTCACTACTTGGTGAGGTATACCCTGTGGTGGTCGCGATCACTTCAAAACCACGTTTGGATACAATGGGTTTACTCATATCAGAAGCATCGATGGTAAGGTATTTAACCCCTCTCGACTTGGCTTCCTCAATGCGTTTGTTCAGTAGCAAACTGTAATAGCCTTTACCTCGAAATGCTTCGATGGTGCTTCCGCCCCAAATACCTGCAAACGGGCTGCTTCCATTAAATATGACCCACGCTGAGGTCACAGGCTGGTGGTCGACATACACGACATAGATAGACACTGAATCGGGAGCGTGCTGTTTAAGGCTAATTAAGTGATTGTAATGCCATTCGAAATCGCCCCCCCAAACTTGCTCTTGGACTTTAATCGCATCGCGAATGCCTTTGCTGTCCGCCACCTCGGTGATCTTACCTTTATCAAAAGGCTTGCAGGTGGCCTTAGACAGGTCCAACACCATGAATGACTCGCGCTCATCCTGCTCAAAACCATTCTCGAGCAATACGGCACTGATGTTCGTTGGTGTATCGGTACTGTACGTCTTCCACTCAAAACATAGGTCACGCTGCTTAAAGTACGCGAGTTGCTCTTTGACGATAGAGTCTGTGAGGCTTTCATCGAAGTCGAAAAAGGAGATATAGCTACCATGACGATCGTTCGATACGAACTTAGTCAGGTTGTTCTCTGTGACCTTAATACCATTGAATGAGTTAAAACGTTTCCGCTCAAATTCGTTGTACTCTTGCATTACATCCGTTGTATTCATAATTTTCTCTTGGTAGATCGCCCTATCTCTAATCTTTACACCATACACTTCGTACGCCAACCGAGCGAAAACCGATCGATTTACAATTTTTGCTACTGGTGCTGTTTGGCATTACGTCGGTTAAAAGTACCTTCGCCCCTAAGGCGATGGCATCTTCGATTCGAGATCTTAACAGCGCCGTTTGGCATCCCTTTGAACGATAGCGCTCTTGTGTATACGCATTGGCAAGTATGGCGTGTTCGTTGTTGATGAAACTCGTCGCCCAAGCGCACGGTTTACCCTCTATTTTCGCAACGTAACAACGGAAAGTATCCGTGCAATAGAGCGCGCGTTTCTGCTGCCAAATTTGGTCTGAACACTCTAAACCGGATGTTTTGAGCAAAGCCAAAAACTCATCGGCATTATCTTGTGTCCATCGCTCAATCGTGACTTTACCTACATCGCTCAATGGTTCTGGGCTCGATAGTTCTGCGCTTGATTTTTCAGTACTCGGCTTTTCTACATAGCCTTCTGCCGATAGCTCAAGAAACTCATGCTCAAAAGCGGGCACAAACTGATGTTTCGATAACCATGATTTCAGCTCTGCTGTTAAAGCGTTAGGCGCAATAGAAATCTCAGGTGAGATACCACCTTTAAATAGTTTGAGGTCTGCCTCTAAGCTCGCGGAATTGCAAACGCCATCAATGAGGATCTGGTTGTCGTACTTACGTGTTTTGTCGATAAAAACAGTGAAGCCATCATCTTCAATTGAAATCAGTTCACTGGCTAAATCGGTTGAAAGGGTTCGCTCGTTATTAAAATAAAAGTATGCGTTATATGCGTCTTTAACTGCTTTAACTTGCATTGTTTTCCTTAACTTGATGGAAACAAAAAGCTCTGTAGAGCCAAAACAACACACGATTAAGTGCTGCTTGTTTTGAATAGTACAGAGCCAATAGGAATACTGCGATTGTTACAGGTTTACTTTTAGCGCACCTGATGAATCCGCGACTAAATTTATTGTTCTAATCACGGCTTGCTTAGAAAGTGGACTGTATAAATGTGGGTAAAGTGCCCCATCATCTTCAACCCCTACTGGCGGCTCATCTCTTAAGTCTTTAGCAATCACGCTTTTGTCGATTTCTAGAAGATATGCTTGCGCCACTCCCACAAAGAAACAATCTACAATTTTTTGCAGTTGCTCTTCATAAGCAAGGTGGATAAAGCCTTCGTCCTTCAAGGATGCGGGTTCATAGGTTTCTGTGCTTTGGTATTCTTTGTAATCACTTTCGGTCAGTAAGTGGTATAGCATTTTTATTTATCCTACTTTCTAAGACTTTGAGTCTACTTAAGCCGTTTAGCGACCACCAAAGTATCTTCAAAGATCAAACTCAGAGTTATAGATTTTGAAAACATTGACTAAAGGTTCCTCCCAGCCGAGGGACTCTCTAAGCTGATCAACAATTGGTTTCACTTGGCTCTTTGCCACGTTGATTTCAACTTTTAATAGCGGGTAATTTTCGACTTTTCCTTTGCTCCCAAACACAGGCGTAGATCCATCAAGCGCTCGGTGAGACCCGATAACTGACCCGATAGCCCAACAGTGGTCATAGTTTCCAATCCTGTCGACACCGGACTCATGTAAAGTGCTAAGAACTCGCTCTTGTTGTTCAGGCGTACAGAAAATTTCAAGTTTATACATCTAATTTAAACTCCAAAATACCCTGTGTTTTGAATCACTCGGAGACCTCACGAGATGTTTTACAGCTTTCTACCACAGCAAAACTATTCTAAACACAAAGCCTAAAATTTAAGGTGTTGAGCTAGACTCTGAACCTTGTTGATAGGTTTGCGGTCATTCACCTAATGAATCCCAATCTGTTAGGTTTAACTGCTTACGTCTTATGGCGTAGAAGATTGACATAAGCAAGCCAAACAAAGCCCCGCATTGCAATGATTTATAGGCAGCTTCCAACATAGATATCCCAACCTCATTCCAATCCAAAAACCATTCAAAACCCCACCATATAGGAGCGAAATAGACCAAACAAAACACAAAATTTGAGAAAAAGCCCTGATAGTAAGGTGGCCGTATACAAAACCCGAGTTTACGCAACAATCTATCTATTGGGGGGTTATAGTTCGACTTCCAAACACCTTTGTCACTTAACTCTTTTAGAGCAAGTTGTATTTTCGTTTCATAATCCATGAGCTAACTCCTAAAGCTCTGCCTTTTATGCAAAGAAACCTAAAGACAACTGAGTTGCAGACAAATGTAAACCCAAGCGCACGCCCCACGTTACCCGCCTGATTACATGGTTTATTGTTAATCTCTTACGTCGCCCATATGCTTAACAATGCGCGCATACAGTAAGATATTTAAACTCATCGATATCGCAACATCAACGCCTGTGGTAGCAATATCGCCATCATCAGATATCACTGAAAAGTAATAGAAAAATAACAGGATATAGAGAGGCAACATAAAAATGAGAAACCTCAAACCCACAACAAAGCTGATACCAAAATAACGACCTAAGAAGTCTCGCCCATTTTCTGCACCATTCGCTCTATAAGCAAAATAGGTCCCTAGAAGTACGATGACGCTGAAACTGATTGATTCGATAACCTCCCAGGTATTTGAAAAGCCATTGGCGTAGCCATACATCGCGAGCGTACCCAACGCGATATATATAAATACATACCGAAAACGATCTTTCTCCGACAACTTATCGGCTTTGATGTCCGCCTTTAAGCCTTTGATGTTCCAAAAATACATACCTTGCCCTTTTACTGATAACGGTTCCGAGACCGAACATTGACGCTGTTTATAATTGAAATAGTTCGGCTACTAATAGCAACAGCTATTAAATTGACAATTAAGTCATTTAATAACAATGCCTTAGCAAGAAAGTCGCATCATACATGACGAGAAACAGAAGTATTCCTAATAACTCTAATTAAATGTAGAAATCGTATGAATATGTGTATTACTTATCATTTTATCCATATACATCCTTGCCCAGACGGGATAGTTGATTTTAGGTTTGTGTGTGCTGGGAAGCCGTAAGATTCTCTGTCGAGAATGATGCTCACTTTGGAATAAGCAGCTGATATATATGGCTAAAAAACCTTGTCTGTTTGAAATCACAACACCCATATGCAACTATGCGCAATTGCGTATGAATATATGCATCCTATGAAATATAAATTAAACAAGGGATATTTAATGAAAAAGTCAGTGCTAATGTTGTCTATGGCTATTATGGCGAATGCCAGTGCATCGGATCTGGTTGTTAGTGATCCAAAGACTCTTCTGCCAAATGAAAACGTACAAAGCTTCTCAATGGCCGATCTGAATGGCGACGGTGTTCAAGAGTTAGTCTTCGTGACTGCAAACGGTGAACTACAATATTCTCAGCTAATTAGCCTTGGTAATGGCTTTTTAGACTCTAGCGATTACGACCAAATACGAAGGGAGCAAGGAAAGGGTTATAAAATGAATATCTCATTAAACGGAGACAACTACAAAAACACGGTAGTAATTGCAAATAGTGGCTATCTAAGCCTACAAGACGGTATAAATACACGATGCAAAGCTAGAATGGCGCTACAAAATGGCACTATCGTTGCCGATTCTAGTAGCGGAAAGATAACATTGACCTATGTGTCTAGAAACCATATTGCAGGCAAAGTTAAGTGCAATTCAGGTAAATTCAAGCAGCTAGATGAAGTGAGTTTTAGCGCCACTTGGTAATGGCCTTAAACCAACCACATATTCGTGACACCCGCCCTACTATATTCTCTGTTTTATAATCAGCTAACATAGTGGCTAGAGTAGTCGCGAGTAAATTAAAAACGCCGACAGAGTTGTCGGCGTTTACTCTAAGTTTATTTCGTTAAGTATCTACTTCGCCAATGTACTCAAAAACTCGGCTTCGAATTCTTCATCAGCTTCTCGGGTGAGGCATCCCACCAGCCAATCGATGCTTTGATGGTCGAGCTTACTGTTCACGACGAACGCTTGCTTTACACCAAACTGATCCAGCTTGGCTGAGCCGTAGTTCTTGAATGATTTATTACCGTGGTAATGGAGTGATTTAATCGCTTCAGTGTTTGGCTCTGGTAAGGCATCAAGGGTGTTGGCAAGCTGAATCACCAACTCCATTGGATTCTTCGATGAAGAAATACGATACAGAAAACCGCCCTCCACTCTTTGGCGAACCCAGTAATCAAATCCGCTACAATCCATTACCTTGTCGCTGACTAAGGCAGCTTCACTGCGATAGCCACACGGCTCTACCACAACAGGTGTGTGTTTAAATTCTGGTTGGCCTGAAGCTGCATCGGTATGAGGCAAGATCAGGTCACACGGCTTGCTGTCTTTGGCGGTCGGCGCATTCCAGTGAATAGGCATAAACACCTGTTCACGACGCATCTCTTTGGTTACGACTAAGCGGGCTTGGCATTCACCTTGTGCGCTGCGCACTTTAACTACAGGGTTAATAGTGGCGTGGTTGAAGGCATCTAGCCCAAATTCATCTAAGCCAAGCTCGGCAACCGTATCTGGGTGCATGGCGACAAAGGGTTCTGGTGTATGTTCGCCTAAGCCTGCGGCTAAGCCAGTTCGGCTCATGGTGTGCCATTGGTCTCGGATTCGACCTGTGTTCATAATAAGTGGGAATTCGACACTGGTATCGGCAATCGGCTTATCGTGCTCAACCGCTACAAACTGCGCTTTACCCGATTCAGTAAAGAACTCGCCATCGGTGAACATGCGCTGCTCGATGATCTCTGGTTGATATTCAAGTACCGGCCATTGCTGCGGAGTCAGTTCACCATAGCCTTTCTCATCTAACTGAGTAAGCCCGATTAAGCATAAATCGCGAGCTTTACCTGTCTCATTACCTAGGGCTGTCATCTCGCAATACTCTTTGAAGATCTCGCCTTCGTGGCGGTAATCAAACTGCTCTTTAAATCCCATTTTTTGCGCGACTTCTTTTAAGATCCACCAATCGGGCTTGGCTTCTCCTGGGCTTGGTAATACGCGGCGTTGGCGTGAGATTCGACGCTCAGAGTTGGTTACGGTGCCCGACTTTTCACTCCACCCTTGCGCGGGTAGCACTACATCGGCCAAGCGAGTGGTTTCCGTATCGGCAATGCAGTCCGACACCACCACAAACGGGCATTTCTCCAAAGCGGTTTTGATTTTTTCGCTATCAGGCAGGCTCACAACTGGGTTAGTCGCCATAATCCACACCGCTTTTATCTTGCCTTCATTCATGGCATCAAATAGGTCTATGGCTTTTAAGCCTGCGCGAGTAGCCAAGCTGTCGGTTTGCCAAAACTCGCTAACGGTTTGATGTGATTGTGGATCACCAAATTCAAAGTGTGCTGCTAAGGTATTGGCTAAACCGCCCACTTCACGCCCACCCATCGCATTCGGTTGGCCTGTTACCGAGAATGGGCCCATACCCGGCTTACCGATTTTTCCGGTTGCCAAATGACAGTTGATAATAGCATTTACCTTGTCACAACCTTGTGTGGATTGGTTCACGCCTTGGGAATAGATGGTGAGCACTTTCTCTTTAGATGCGAACAACTGATAGAACTGTTCAAGTTGTTGCTCGCTAAGCCCTGTCAGTTCAGGAACGCTTTTATCGCCCCAGCCTGACTCGGTATAGCGATAATCTGTGGCTGTTCGAATCGCTTCCGTAAAACCTTGGGTATGATGTTCAATGTAATCAGAGTCAAGCTTGTCGTTATCATCTAAGTAAGCCAACAAGCCATTGAATAGTGCGACATCAGAGCCAGATTCCAATGCCAAGTGTATATCGGCAATCTCACAGCTGTCGGTGTAGCGCGGGTCAATGACGATCACTTTCATGTCTGGGTTAGCTTGCTTGGCTGCTCTTAAGCGTTGAAACAGTACAGGGTGACACCAAGCGAGGTTTGATCCAGTGATGACGACCACTTCGGCTTGCTCTAAATCTTCATAACAAACAGGAACGGTATCAGTACCGAACGCGCGTTTATGCCCAACCACGCTAGATGCCATACAAAGGCGAGAGTTACTGTCGATGTTAGCGCTACCAATAAAACCCTTCATCAGCTTGTTAGCCACATAGTAATCTTCAGTCAGTAGTTGGCCTGACACATAAAAGGCGACAGAGTCTGGGCCATGCTGTTCTATCGCTTGTTTGAACTTGTCTGCCACCAGCTGAGATGCGCTACTCCAAGGTAGAAGTTGTTGTCCGCTTGCGACTCTTTGCATCGGCTGAGTTAAACGGCCAATTGGTGTTACGGTGTCTCCCAGTGCAGCGCCCTTTGTACACAACTTGCCATAATTCGATGGGTGGTCTTTATCGCCACGCACTTCCAATTTCCCCGAAGCCGTTGGCCTTACTTCAATGCCACAACCTACGCCACAGTAAGCACACGTTGATTTGATCCAATCCTTGTTTGAACTCATCACTCTTCCCTCGTGCAATGTTCTTTTTATTGTTTCCACCGTTCTAACAGAGCGCCTCTTACTAACCACTCTTCGCGGTGAAAATTTCTCTTTTTTAATAAAGCAATTTACGCACCACTATTCACTCCTTTCCCAATCAAGAAAAATAACCATCAATTACAACAACTTAAAATAAAATCACTTACAGAAAATAATGTTAATTAAATGCTATCGAGAAAATATTGAGATTTTTGCACCATGTTGATCAATTTTGCACCACAAAGGCTCATTTTCATAAATATTCTCTTTCTTAGATCTACCACTTTAGGGGTAACTGAGCCGTTTATCATTTAATTAAACCACTGATTTAAAATGTTATTTTTATTTTCCTCGATATCTATTTTTATCTGGCACCCTACTTGCTGTCCTATTTACCAACAACTCAAAATTTACAGTTTTCAGTTCATTGGAAGAACAGCACATTATCCACCAGAGAGTGGGCCGTTTTAGAAACGCTAGGAAGCCAACAAAAAAGGAATTTACTATGAGCAAACAAAAGATTGTCGTCGTTGGTAATGGCATGGTTGGCCACAAATTTATCGACAACATCATTCAAGCTGATTCAGACCAATATGAAGTTATTACCTTCAGTGAGGAATCGCGCCTTGCCTACGACCGTGTTCAACTTACGGCCTACTTCAACGGTAAGACAGCCGACGATTTGGCTTTAACGAGTGAAGCTTATTACCAAGAAAATGGCGTTAAATACCTAATCAATGCCAAAGTCACTGAGCTCGATACCGAAAACAAAGCAGTAGTGACTGACAGTGGTCACCGTGAAAGCTATGACAAACTGATTCTCGCAACAGGTTCATTCCCGTTCGTTCCTCCTATTCCAGGGAACGACCAAGAACACTGTCATGTGTACCGTACGATAGAGGATCTCGATGCGATTGAGTCATCTGGTAAACAGAGCAAATCGGGCGTGGTGATTGGTGGTGGCTTACTGGGTTTAGAAGCGGCAAACGCGGTTAAGAACCTTGGATTAGAAACCCATGTAGTAGAATTTGCGCCTCGCCTGATGGCAGTTCAACTCGATGACGGCGGCGGTGCCCTGCTGAGACGTAAAATTGAAGATTTGGGCGTACAGGTTCACACCGAGAAAGCGACATCTGAAATTGTGGCGGGTGAAAATGCTCGCTACCGCATGAACTTTGCCGATGGCACACATCTAGAAACCGACATGATCGTGTTCTCTGCAGGTATCCGCCCTCAAGATGCTCTGGCTCGTAGCTCGGACATCGCAATAGGTGAACGCGGCGGTATCGTGATTGATGATTACTGCCAAACCAACATTGATGATGTGTACGCGATTGGTGAATGTGCGCTGTGGGATAACAAGATCTTTGGCTTAGTGGCTCCGGGCTACTCAATGGCGAAAATCGCAGCAAGCCATATCCTTTCCAATGGCGAAGATGAGAGCAGCTTTACGGGTGCCGATATGAGCACCAAGCTTAAATTGCTGGGCGTAGACGTAGCCAGTATTGGTGAAGTGCATGGCAAAACCGAAGGCGCACAGTCTTACACCTACAACGATGAAATTGAACAAGTTTATAAGCGCTTAATTGTTTCTGCTGATGGCAAGAAGATCGTCGGTGCTGTGTTAGTGGGCGACGCAGACGCGTATGGTTCGCTGCTGCAAATCAAGCAAAACGACATGCCTCTACCAGAAAACCCATCGGTATTGATTCTGCCAAACCTTGCTGACGATTCCGGCAGTGCTATGGGTGTTGAAGCGCTTCCAGACAGTGCTGTAATTTGTTCATGTTTTGACGTCACCAAAGGCGACATCAAAGAAGCCGTTTCGGCAGGCTGCACCACAATGGCAGCACTGAAAGAATCGACCAACGCATCAACCGGTTGTGGCGGCTGTTCTGCCCTTGCTAAACAAGTATTAGATAGTGAATTGAGCAACTTGGGTGTGGAAGTCTCTAACGACATCTGTGAGCACTTTGCTTACTCTCGTCAAGAACTGACCGACATTATTCGCGTCAATAAAATCAAAACCTTCGATGAGCTACTTGAGTCTCATGGTCAAGGCTTAGGCTGTACCGTGTGTAAGCCGGCGGTGGGTTCGATTCTCGCCTCTTACTGGAACGACTATATCCTGAAAGATGAGCACATCGAACTGCAAGACACCAACGACATCTACCTTGGCAACATGCAAAAAGACGGCACCTACTCTGTGGTTCCACGTATTGCCGGCGGTGAAATCACACCAGACAAACTGATCGTGCTGGGTGAAGTGGCAAAAGAATACGACCTCTACACCAAGATCACTGGCGGACAACGTGTCGACCTATTTGGTGCACAACTTAATGAGCTGCCTGCCATCTGGAAAAAGCTGATTGATGCAGGCTTTGAAACTGGCCACGCCTACGGTAAATCGGTTCGAACCGTGAAGTCGTGTGTCGGTAGCACTTGGTGCCGTTACGGCGTCAACGACAGTGTTGGCCTCGCGATTAAACTAGAGAACCGCTACAAGGGCCTACGCTCACCACACAAGATCAAATTCGCGGTATCTGGCTGTACTCGTGAGTGTGCCGAAGCGCAATCAAAAGACATTGGTGTTATTGCCACAGATAAAGGTTGGAACCTGTACGTCTGTGGTAATGGCGGCATGCGCCCACGTCACGCCGACCTATTCGCAACCGACCTAGACGAGCAAACTCTCATTCAATACATCGACCGCGTGTTGATGTTCTACACACGTACTGCAGACCGCCTGCAACGTACTTCTGTTTGGATGGAAAACTTAGAAGGTGGTTTGGAGTATCTCAAAGAGGTGGTGATTGAAGACAAACTCAATGTCGCGGCAGAACTCGAAGCCGACATCGCACTCAACATCGAAAACTATCAGTGTGAGTGGAAAACCACTATCGAGAATCCAGTGAAGATGAAGCGCTTCCAACACTACATCAACAGTGAAGAGATGGACTCTAGCCTGTCATTTATCAAAGAACGTGAGCAGCGCTTCCCGAAGCCTTCGGTCAATACAGACCAAGAAGCAGAGCGTAATCAGGCATTAAGCAGCACTCAACAAATCGAAATTACGGAAGTCTCGTAACCGGTTTGGTCGTTAGCAGACCCTTCGATTTCGGCAATTCACTGCTAGCGGCCTTCTTTACGACCTTCTTTTTAGAAAATGGAACAAAATCAAAGACTCTATAAATTGACAAGGAGACTGTCATGGAAAATTGGACCACGGTTTGCTCTCAAGAGGAACTGACACCCAATGCGGGTGTGTGCGCCAAAGTAGCTGATCAGCAAGTCGCCATCTTTTACTGCAAACGCAGCGACAAGCTTTATGGCCTATCGAATTTCGACCCTGTGGGCAAAGCCAACGTTATGTCTCGCGGCATTATCGGCTCGTTAAGTGGAGAACCCTATGTGGCCTCTCCACTCTACAAGCAGCATTACCACTTAGAGACAGGCGCTTGTTTGGAAGAACCTGAACATGCCCTAATTCGCTTTGAAGTGCGCAGGCAAGGCAACCAGATTCAAGTACTGGCACCCGAAGCGTTGGCAAGTTAGTCATCTGACGACAAATGTTCAACTAACAACAAGTTATCACCTAACTAAAAGGTTGTACTTTCAAATTCACCCATTAACATGCCTTAGCCGCCTATAATTAACAGTCTAGGCAAGCTACGGAGTTGGCATGTGGACGGCTAGATAACTCTAGATTCCATATTTAAAGGATTTAAAACATGGATAACTCAAAATTTTCGCTGTTTTCGTTTACCGGTAAGATGAAGGTCTTACACCTCAGCTGGATGGCCTTTTTCATTACCTTTGTGGTGTGGTTTAATTTCGCACCGCTGCTACAAATGGTAAAAACCAGCCTAGGGCTAACCACTGAAGAGATCAAAACCCTTCTCATCTTAAACGTTGCCTTAACCATTCCAGCGCGTGTCGCGATTGGTATGCTGACCGACCGTTACGGTCCAAGACTCGTCTACTCTTCGCTACTCGCGATCTGTTCCATTCCGTGTTTCATGTTCGCACTGGCTGACTCTTTCATTCAAGCCGCCATTGCTCGTTTCCTACTTGGCTTTATCGGTGCTGGCTTCGTAGTTGGTATTCGCTTGGTATCTGAATGGTTCCCACATAACGAACTGGGTACAGCGGAAGGTATCTACGGCGGTTGGGGTAACTTTGGTTCAGCAGCGGCCGCGTTTACTCTTCCTACCCTCGCATTGGTATTTGGTGGTGATGAGGGCTGGCGTTATGCGGTTGGCGTAACCGGTGTAATGAGCTTACTGTTCTCTGTTGTGTTCTACAAAAACGTATCCGACACACCAAAAGGTTCTACCTACTTCAAACCAGCTCAAGTAACTGCAATGGAAGTGACGTCTAAGGGTGACTTTTTCTTTCTACTCTTCATGAAGATCCCTATGTACGGTGCACTTGCTCTGCTTGCTTGGAAACTGTCTCCATCAGGTATTGGCATGCTTTCAGACGCAGCGGTTTACGGTGTATATGCGGTACTTGCTGCACTGTATGTGTATGAAGTAACTCAAGTTTGGAAAGTGAATAAGAACGTATTTAAAGAAGAAGTACCAGAGATTCACCAATATAAATTTAAGCAAGTTGCGGTACTAAATGTTCTGTACTTTGCGACATTCGGCTCAGAGCTAGCGGTGGTTTCTATGCTGCCTCTGTTCTTCTCTGAAACCTTTGAACTAACGCCAGTTCTAGCAGGTATGGTTGCATCGGCTTATGCCTTCATGAACTTGATGTCTCGCCCTGGTGGCGGTTGGATTTCAGATAAATTCGGTCGTAAACCAACGCTTCTTATCTTAACAGCAGGTTTGGCTGTGGGTTACTTCGCAATGGGTCAAGTAGACAGCACATGGCCTGTATGGCTAGCGGTTGTTGCTGCAATGGCGTGTTCTTTCTTCGTACAAGCGGGTGAAGGTGCAGTATTTGCAACAGTACCTCTTATCAAACGCCGTATGACAGGCCAGATTGCAGGTATGACAGGTGCTTACGGAAACGTGGGTGCGGTAGTTTACCTAACAGTACTTTCGTTTGTTAGCTACCAGACCTTCTTCCTTGTGATTGCTGCAACAGCGGTTCTTGGCTTTGTGACTCTGATGTTCATGGAAGAGCCCAATGGTCAGATCGCTGAAGTGAACGACGACGGGAGCGTAACCTTGATTAACGTATCGAGCTAATCACTCATTGAATCGGGAGAAGTAACCGGGCTGCGACACTTGGTTACTTCGTTCAAGGGCTCTCGTTATTACTGAGAGCTTTTGTTCTTTCTTCAAGTAACAATGAGCACCAAAGGAGCAAGGACGTTATGACGCTTTCATTCAGTCAAACTCAAGACGCCACGCTAGAACGGAGCCAGGCTGTGATACCAAAGGGACCACAAACCAAGGTTCAGGGTATTCACGCTGAGGCTGGCAATCAGTTAAAGCTCAATTTCGGCGGCTACTCACACCAAGGGATAAGAAACGAGAATCAAGATGCGATTATCGTTAAACACCCTCAGACCAGAGCGGAACATGAGTTCAAAGGGAGTGTTGCCTGTATCGCTGACGGGGCAAGTTGCAGTGAGCAAGGGCAAAAAGCCAGCCATACCAGCGTGATGCAGTTCATCACTGATTATTATGCCACTCCTGAAAGCTGGAGTATTCAACGCTCTGCCCAAAAGGTTCTGACTTCACTCAATTCTTGGCTGTTCAATGCCTCTTATTCCGGCCTTGATGAGGATAAACAGCTCGCGCACAACAATATGGTGTCGACCTTTAGCGCAGTGATTCTCAAATCAAACACCGCGCATATTTTCCATGTGGGCGACAGCCGCATCTACTTAGTTCGCGACGGTGAAATTAAGAAGCTAACTCGCGATCACACCCGCAAAAATCTGGTCAATACTCACTACCTCACTCGTGCTTTAGGCATGGATAACCAACTCAACGTCGATTATCAAACTCTGCCCATCAAAGCGAAAGATCGCTTTATTCTCACCACCGATGGCGTGCATGAGTTTGTTGCTGAATTCGACCTAATGGAAGCGGCCTCAAATCAGTTCGACTTTGAGCTCGCCACGCAAACCGTTTGTAATAAAGCACTGGCTAGAAACAGCAGAGACAATGTCAGTTGTTTAATGCTTGAAGTGGCTCAGCTCCCTAAGCCTTCCCTTATTGAGTTTCACGAAAAGCTCGCGAGACGCGTTATCCCTCCCGTGCTCAAACTCGGACAGATGATCGACCAATTTCAGGTTCTAGAGGTTCTCTATTCAGGAACGCGCAGCCATGTTTATCGAGTCATACAAACTCAGACACAAACCGAGTTCGTCATTAAAGTGCCTTCTATGCAATATCGCGACGATCCCGCCGAGCTCAAAGCCTTCTATAACGAACAATGGGCTGGGATGCTACTGAACAACAAGCGCATCATGAAGGTGTACCCGACCGATGAAAAGTCACAGTTTCTCTACCAAGTATGTGAAATGGTTGAAGGCGTGACGTTGAGGCAATGGATGTACGACAATCCTAAGCCAAATCTGCCCGAAGTCCGCACTATTCTTGAGAAGATCGTTCAAGGTATTCGTGTATTGCAACGTGCCGATATGGTGCACCGCGATCTCAAACCTGAGAACATCATGTTACTGCCAAACGGCGATATCAAACTTATCGATCTAGGAGCGGTACTCATTCGCGGAATTGAAGAAGGAATGCCTTTTGAAGAGGATGCTGTGCCACTCGGAGCGGTCAACTACATCGCACCAGAGAGTATCAAGCAGAATGTTGCTACTACACGATCGGATCTGTTCTCTGTTGGTGTTATTGGTTATGAAATGCTGACAGGGCAACTGCCTTATCCAGAAATGACGCCACGCTCTCTCATGCAATCACGCCACCACCAATGGCAGTATCGCCCGATAACTCAACACCGCTCCGATATTCCTGCCTGGTTTGATCTGGTACTAAACAAAGCCTGCGCTGAACACCCCACCGAGCGATACGGTGTACTTGGCGATTTTATCTCGGATTTATACACACCGAATTCAAAATTAGTAAAACGTAAAACCAAGCAACCACTGCTCGACCGTCATCCAATCCAGTTTTGGAAGGTACTTGCCCTACTTTTAGGCTTAGTAGCGCTGGTTGAGTTTGGTTTGTTGATTCAATAAAAAAGCCTCAGCGACCAATTGGAGCTGAGGCGTTCTTAAAATTAGATCATCCTTATATTAGCTACGTTTCACTAAACTTCTCGGCACCAATTCAATGCCCGACTGGTAACGTTTTGCTGAAGCGTTCAACGCCAAAGCAAAGGCGCTGTCTGCAATCACTTCAAATTGCTGTGGCAGTGAATGGACTTTAAAAGGTAAGAAATCCAATAAACGGTTATCACCAAAGGTTGCCAGCTTTACTTGCCTGATCAGTTCTGGTTTTTCGACCATCACATCCAGTACACCTTCTAATAAGGTGTAAGACATAGTGACAATCGCATCGGGCACTGTGCCTTTGGCAATCCAACCCTCAAAAATCTCACGCCCTGATTCTCTGTCAAAGTGCTCACCATAACCCACAACCATCGGCTTGTTGTCTGTTAGCCTTGTTTGTTGAGTATGTGTTTTATTTGCCGCTTCAAAACCCAACTGACGTTCACGTGAAATGTTCAGATCAGGCAGTGCTCCAATCAAACCAACACTATGAATACTGTCATCAAGAATCGAATGCGTCAGTTCAAATGCAGCTTCGAAATCTTCACTGATCACACAGGCAAAGTGCTCATCATCTAAAGGACGGTCTATCGCGATGACTGGCGTACCTGAGTTTTGTAGCTTCAAGTAAAACTCATTGGCGTCTGGCATTGAGCTCGCCACCAGCAAGGCATCAATACGACGGCTTACCAAGGCTTCAGCGACCTTTCGCTCGGTTTCAGCGTCATCATCTGAGCAACCAATCAAAATCTGATAGCCCACTTTACGTGAGTTCTGCTCGATCAGTTTTGCTAAACGCGCGTAACTGCTGTTTTCCAGATCGGGAATAATCAAACCAAATGAACGGCTATTACCAGCGCGCAGCGAGGAAGCAGCATGGTCTGGTCGGTAGTTATACTCTTCCACCACTGCCATGACTTTCTGCTGAGTCTTTTCACTGATTCTGTATTTCTGCGCCTTGCCATTAATCACATAGCTGGCTGTCGTTTTCGACACACCGGCTAGTTTGGCAATCTCATCTAGTGTCATATGGGTGACCTGTATTTTGTGCGTAGGATCATATAACCAATCTTCTGATCCTTGGATTAGTTGAATTATATGCTGAATCGATTCAGTATAAAAGCTGAAAGGATTCAGCAAAATCTGAAAAGTGACTTCAATCATCCTTTTGAATGGATTGAGCGTCATTTGTCGTGATTCAGCTTCTTGTTGTTAACGAAACTGGAATTACGACACGCAGCAAAACTATTTTGAAAACCAAAATCGGCTTTGCTGAATTTTTTTACACTGAATGCTGAACCGATTCAGCAAGCATAAAGCAGCGGGCAAATATTGCTCTAGACTGAATCGTAGCGATACACAAATTCTCAAGCGATACGCTAAAGAGGCACCATGCTTAAATTATCAAAATCTGACATCACTCTAGGCCAAACTGCCGAAGACAAATTCAAAGCAATCCAAAACATTGCTGGCGACCTGACAGCTAAAGGTTTAGTTGACTCTGGTTACGTTGAAGGAATGCTGAACCGTGAAAACCAGAACTCTACGTTCCTAGGTAACGGCATCGCGATTCCTCACGGAACGACGGATACTCGTGGCCTAGTGAAAGAGACAGGCGTTGCGGTACACCACTTCCCTGAAGGTATTGATTGGGCAGACGGCAACCGTGTTTACGTAGCAATTGGTATTGCAGCGAAATCTGACGAGCACTTAGGCATCCTTAAGCAACTAACAAAGGTTCTAGCGGCAGACGGTGTTGAAGAGAAATTAAAGCAAGCTAAATCAGAAGACGAAATCATCGCCCTACTTAACGGCGAAGTTCAGCTAGAAGCCGACCTAGACGCTTCTTTAGTTCAGCTACTGTTCCCTGCGAGCGACATGATTCAAATGTCTGCAGTTGCGGGTGGCCTACTTAAGAACACAGGTTGCACAGACAACGCATTCGTTGCTGACCTAGTAACAAAAACACCAACTCACCTAGGCCAAGGCCTGTGGTTGTTGGGCAGCGACAAAGGCGTAACACGCACTGGCGTATCTTTCGTTTCAACAGCGAACCATTGTGAATACGAAGGCACACCAGTTAAAGCATTGGTAGCATTCGCCGCTTGTAACAGCGCGCACCAATCTATTCTGGCAAACCTAAGCAAGATGGTTTTCGAAGGTAAACAGCAACAACTGTTAACCGCTGACGCGGCGCAAGTGATTGGCCTTCTAAAAGGTGAAGCGGTTTCTACAGCTTCTCAAGACGACGACAACTGCGCAGTATTCAAAATCAAAAACGCACACGGCCTACACGCTCGTCCAGGCGCAATGCTAGTCGCTGAAGCGAAGAAGTTTGAATCAACAATCCGCGTGTCAAACCTAGATGGCGACGGAAAAGAAGTGAACGCGAAGAGCTTGATGAAAGTAATCGCTCTTGGCGTTAAACACGGCCACCAACTTCAGTTTGTTGCTGAAGGTGATGACGCAGCACAAGCACTTGAATCGATTGGCAAAGCTATCGCTTCAGGCCTTGGCGAAGGTTAAGGAGTCGATATGTCTGATAAACAAATCAAAGCCGTTACTGTAACGCTTAACCCTGCTCTAGACCTGACAGGTGCTATCGACGCACTTAACGTGGGTTCAGTGAGCCTAGTAAACAAAGGCTCTCTGCACGCAGCGGGCAAAGGCGTAAACGTCGCAAAAGTTCTTTCAGAGCTTGGCGCGAAAGTGACCGTAACAGGTTTCCTTGGCCGCAATAACGAAGAAGCGTTCTGCCAACTGTTTGAGCAGATGGGCGCAACGGACCGCTTCATCCGTGTCGACGGCGCGACTCGTATCAACGTAAAACTGGTTGAGAATTCAGGCCAAGTAAGCGACATCAACTTCCCAGGTGTGCCTGTTGATACTGACTCGATTAAAGCGTTCGAAGAAACCCTATTAGAACTTGCTGAAACGCACGATTACTTCGTAATTGCAGGCAGCTTGCCACAAGGTATCTCTCCTGAGCTTTGCGCTTCTTGGGTTCAACGCTTACACGATTTAGGTAAGAAGGTGCTATTTGATAGCAGCCGTGACGCACTTAAAGCCGGTATCAAGGCGCAGCCTTGGTTGATCAAACCAAACGATGAAGAGCTGTCTGAGCTGTTCAATGCAGAGCTGACAACTCGTGACCAATGCCAACACGCGGGCCAAGCCCTAAGTGAAAAAGGCATCGAGAACATCGTGGTATCACTTGGCGCTGAAGGCGTGATGTGGCTAAACCAAGGTGAATGGTTACATGCTCAACCACCGCGCATGCAAGTAGTAAGCACGGTAGGCGCAGGCGACACCTTAGTTGCTGGTCTATGTTGGGGTCACATGCAACAGATGCCAAAACCAGAACTTATTAAATTCGCAACCGCCCTATCTGCTCTAGCAGTTTCACAGGTAGGCGTGGGCATCACCAGCCAACAAGAGCTGGATTCAGTACTACAAAATATCCAATTACAGTCGCTTAGTGCTCCAACTAGCCAGTTAGACACAAGCAAATAGGACAAAAGGTTTATTATGAATATTACCATTATCACAGCTTGCCCGAGTGGCGTAGCAAACAGCATCATCGCAGCAGGCTTGTTAGAACAAGCGACAAAAGCACTGGGTTGGAACGCCGCTATTGAATGTCAATCAAGCGTGTTACCTGATTCAACTGTATCGCAAGACGCTATCGACAGCAGCGACGTTGTGGTTATCGCAGCCAACACAAACGTTGATAAAGCGCGCTTTGTCGGTAAAAAAGTGTACCAAGCAGCTATCTCTGAATGCACTGCAGATGCAAAAGCATTCCTAGAGAAAGCGGTAGCAGAAGCAACAGTATTAGACGCTTCTCAAGTTGAAAGCACTGTTGAAGTGACGGGTACTTCGGCAAATGCTTCAACAGAAACAACAGGCAGCAAGAAGATCGTAGCGATTACCGCTTGCCCAACGGGTGTTGCACACACCTTTATGGCAGCTGAAGCGCTTGAAGCTGAAGGCAAACGCCTAGGTCACCAAATCAAAGTGGAAACTCGCGGCTCTGTAGGTGCGAAAAACCAACTGACCGACCAAGAAATCGCAGACGCTGATCTTGTTATCATCGCAGCCGATATCGATGTTCCATTGGATCGTTTTAACGGCAAAGCGCTGTACAAAACAACGACAAGTCCTGCTTTGAAGAAAACAAAGCAAGAGATGGAAAAAGCATTCGCAGAAGCTAAACCATACCAACACACTGCTTCTTCAAATTCAGCACCTGCTGACGAGAAGAAAGGCGTGTACAAGCACCTAATGACGGGTGTTTCTCACATGCTTCCAGTGGTAGTTGCAGGTGGTTTGATCATTGCTCTTTCTTTCGTATTCGGTATCGAAGCGTTTAAAGAAGAAGGCACACTGGCAGCAGCACTGATGACTATCGGTGGTGGTTCTGCATTCGCACTGATGATTCCTGTTCTGGCTGGTTTCATTGCATTCTCAATTGCTGACCGTCCGGGTCTAGCTCCTGGTCTAATCGGCGGTATGCTGGCTAGCTCAACAGGTGCAGGTTTCCTAGGTGGTATCGCAGCGGGTTTCATTGCCGGTTACGCAGCGAAATTCATTGCCGACAAGGTTCAACTTCCACAATCCATGGAAGCCCTCAAGCCAATCCTGATCATTCCGTTTATCGCGAGTTTGTTCACTGGTCTTGTGATGGTTTACATCGTGGGTGGCCCTGTTTCTGGCGTGATGAGCGCGATGACAACTTTCCTAAACAACATGGGAACGTCTAATGCGATTCTTCTGGGTGTGATTCTAGGCGCAATGATGTGTTTCGACCTTGGTGGTCCAGTAAACAAAGCAGCTTACACATTCGGTGTTGGTCTATTGGCTTCGCAAACTTACGCACCAATGGCAGCAATCATGGCAGCAGGTATGGTTCCTGCGCTAGGTATGGGCCTTGCGACTTTCCTAGTGAAAGACAAGTTTGAAGCGGGCGAGCGTGAAGCAGGTAAAGCATCATTCGTTCTTGGCCTTTGTTTCATCTCTGAAGGTGCAATTCCATTCGCAGCGAAAGATCCAATGCGTGTTATCCCGGCATGTATGGCAGGTGGTGCACTAACAGGTGCTCTATCTATGATGTTTGGTGCGCAGCTAATGGCTCCACACGGTGGTCTATTCGTACTACTGATTCCTGGCGCTATTTCTCCAGTACTGATGTACCTAGTGGCGATTGCAGCAGGTACGTTAGTAACAGGCTTTGGCTACGCAGCACTTAAAAAGATGAGCGGCTCTAAAGTAACGGCAGAGGCTTAATCCCCCTTCTCTGTTAAGCTCCTTCTATAAAGCGGCTTATCATTAAACAAAGGCTCCTCATATGAGGAGCCTTTTTGTTATTCGCAGTCTTGGGTCATTAAAATGGGCAACTGAAAAGAGAAGGTCACCCCTTCCACTTCGTCATCATCAATGTGACGAATCATTTCTACCAAATACCCTTGTACATCCAGCTTTAAACCTTGTTGTTCAACAACGTTAAACAGAGCCTCTAACGCGGTGCTGTAAGCCACATCCGAAACCAGATAAACATCGCTGCACAGGTAATACCCTTCAGGAATCATCTTATCGTAACGGTCTTTAGCGACTTGCCAATTTCCGATTTCAGCGTCGATGTCGTCCCACTTATTTCTCATCTGCTTGATCGGAGTGGTGCTCATCAATTTAATCGACTTTTGACCATACATCTCAAACGCGGTATCCCAATCAGGATCGTCTAGTTTAAGCTTCTGCATGCCGCGCTCTGGATACCAAACCAACTCTGTCGGCATCGACTTAACCAGCTCTTTTTCGATGGAAGACTTCACACCCGGATGCGCCAATCTCTGGATGAAATCGGCAGTCTCCTTGGGGGTGGCGTTGTAACCCATTTCTCGGATGTGCTTTGCCGTCACGCCCAACTCACGCTTGAGCGCCTTGCCTAGCGACTGTGACGATGAGAATCCACAATACTGTGCAATTTCAATCACGCTCCACGACTCATCATTGATCAGCAAGCCCACTGCGATTTGTAATCGAACGCGACTTAGATACTGTCCCGGTGTTTCATTGAACAGCTCAGTAAACTGACGATGAAAATGGTATGGAGAAATCGCGCTTTCGGTCGCTATCTCTTCCCATGTGCGACGTTCACCCCACTCTTCATGCATTAAATTAAGTGCATGGCTAAAGCGTTTTTGGAGGTGCTCTGGCAAAGATTCCACTAACGCAATCTCAGGCACCAATTTAAAACCAGGCACTGATTGATAATCAGCTTTACTCTGTTGCGTCATACGGTTTTTGTTCTCAGGCATAGAAGCTCTTGTCTCTGTCGACTTGATCAAGTTCGATCGCTTGGCTTCACTATCGTCTTTGTCCTTTATAAAATCAATCATGAGCGTTCCAAAGTGAGCTGTGTCTGTACTTGTGGTTCTTGTTCGACCGGTTCTTTTTCAATTAGATCTTCAACTTGAGGCGCTTTACGGCAAAACAAACCAAGCAGCACGGGGATCAAAATCAACGTTACTGCAGTGGCGAACAGTTCACCAAACACCAAGGACACTGCCGCTGGCTTTAAGTATTGTGCTTGCTCCGCAGTTTCACTTAGCAATGGCAACAACCCACACACAGTGGTTATCGTGGTTAAGAAGATCGCTCTCAAACGGCTAGTCCCTGCAATTACTAACGCTTTCTGTAATGGGACCCCTTGGCGATATTCAGCATTAAAACGCGTGATCAGTACCAACGAGTCGTTAATCACGATCCCCGTCATGGCCATCATTCCGAACATCGAAAGAATGCTGATCGGCAAGTCCATCAAGTAGTGACCAAAAATCGCGCCTGCGAATCCAAACGGGATGACTGCCATGATGATCATTGGTTGCCAGTAAGACTTCAAAGGCACCGCCAACAAGATGTAGATCATCAGCAGAGTCAGAATCATCGCTGATTTAAAGCCATCCGACACTTCCCCTATCTCTTCAAACTCACCGCCCGCTTTGATGGTGACGCTTGGATATTGAAGGTGCAGAGACTCAATCGTATCTTCAAGTTGCTCACGTGTTTTCTCTGGTGATTGCAGGTCACGGTTTTGCTTCCAATAGAGGTTAATCACTTGCTCTCGGTCTCGACGATAAACCACTTGCGGCTCTTGCTCGTGACGGAACTCAGCGATATCTCCCATCATCACACTACCACCGTTCGGCAACATAATGATGGCTTGTTGTAGCTGAGCTAAGGTTCTGCGCTCATCTCTTGGGTATTGCAGCAGCACCTTGGTCTCTTGTCCGTTTTCTAAAAGGCGATGAACTTCCCTTTCGCCAAACGCTTCGCCTGCGAGTTGAGCTAGCGTGGCTTGAGTCAAACCAAGCTGTTGACCATATTGATTCAGCACCAAACGAACTTGGGGTAAGCCATCCTGACCATCATCGTAAACATCTGAAACACCTTTTAAGGACGCTAGAGTATCTGCTAGCTGTTCACTGACACGAGAGGTCAACTCACGATCATTAGAAGAGATCGTTAAGAATGTGCCACCAGCAGGCTCCTCTGCTGAGCTGAATTTCACCGAGTAAGCCCCTTCAATTTGCCCAGTACTTTCTCGCCATCGCTTCAGCAGTAAATTGCCCGGCAATAAGCTTAAAGATTCATTGGTAAGTTCGGCAGTAACTTCTATTTCGCCATAGCCATCAGACCATGCAAGCAGGTTCACCACGGGCTTCTGTTGTAATGGATAGTCCTCCATCAAGCCATTTTCTACCTGAGTCATTGCTTGCTCTACTTGCAGCAAAGCTTGGCGCTGCAGTGGCAACGGCGCACCGTCTTCTAACTCAATCACTGCTGTGATGTAACGGCCTGGAATTTCAGGGAATAGCGCACTGCGAATCGCACCATTCGACCACATGCCATAAGCCAATGAGATAACCGCAACAAACCCAAGCAAAGACGCCACCTTATAGCTAAGTGCAAACTCCAATACTGGTTTGTAAACGTTGAGATTGAACCACTGCAAGCCACCTTGAGCCGCATTCTGAACCTTGGCAAGAATACTGGTAGATGGCTTTTTCACAGAGAGCTGAGCCAAGTGCGACGGTAGAATGAATTTGCTTTCAATCAGCGAGAAGATCAAAGCGAAGATCACCACTGCCGAAAACCCAGCAAGCACCTTGGCTAACTCATTGTTAATCCAGAGCATTGGAGAGAATGCAGCAATGGTCGTTAGCACACCAAACACGGTTGCCACCGATACTGAGTTAACGCCCTGCCAAGCGGCTGTCTTTCCATTTATATTAGAAGAGTCGTTTATATTAGAAGAATAGCCGGCTCTACGCGTCCGTTTTTCATGTATCGCTTCACCGACAACCACAGCGTCGTCCACCAGCACACCGAGTACCAAGATAAAACCAAACAAGGTGATGTCGTTGATGCTGTAGTTAAACCACTGCATTGCGGCGAGTGTTCCAGTGAGCGCAATCGGGATCCCCATTGCAACCCAAAACGCAAGCCTAATCTCAAGGAAGATCCCAAGTAAAATAAGCACGATTAACAAGCCTTGCCATGCATTTTCACTCAAACGAAACAGCTGCTCTTCAATGTAAGGCGCCATATCAGCCATGGTATTCAGCTTAATATCCGAAGGCAGAATCGCACGTTGGACATCCAAAGTTTCACTAATCGCTTCGCTGACTTTAAGCAGGTTATCGGTTTGGCTAGTACTGACCAACAAAGCAATGGCATTGGAACCGTTGTTACGCACGATAGAACCGCTGTATTGGTAGCCACGGGTCAGCTTGGCAATGTCTCCCAAGCATATTTTTCCGTTACTTCCCGAAATCACGACAAGCTGATTGAGCTTCTGTAAGTCATCGGCATAACCGTCACCACGAATTACCATTCGGCCTTTGTCACTAATAAGCTCTCCGCTGCGAGATTCAAGCGAGCGCTGCTCTACAAGCCTTGCGAGCTCTTCCAAGCTCAACCCCAGCGCTTTGAGTTGATCAGGGTCTGGCTCGATGACCAACTGAGGCGTTCGAGTTCCCCAGTTTGATACCTTTGATATTTGAGGGTTCTTCTTCAGCGCTTGTTCCAGTTGCTTGGCAATAGGTTGTAATTCGTCATCGGTTCTTGGCCCTGACACCACCACAAACGCGGCTAAATTGGTAAATTCATTGCGCACCACTTGCGGTCTTTCTGCTTGAACAGGAAAGCCATTGATGGCGTTAACTTGATTACGAATGTCATCCAACAGCTTGTCTAAATCTGTACTGCTGGTTTTACGCACCACGACCCGAGACACGCCAGCACTCGATTGGCTGGTGATCTGTTTGATGCCAGCAATGCCACTGATCGACTCTTCGATTCGTTGCGTTACGCTCTCATCAATTTGTTGTGCAGTACCGCCAGGATAAGCCACAGTAATACTGATTGATGATGGCGCGATTTGCGGAAACGGCTCAACTCGCAGTTGCCCAAACGCCAACACACCACTGATAACAATCGCCATCATCAACAAATTGGCAGCAACTGGGTTGTTAATGAACCATTTTGTCATCCAACTCATTGGTTTGATTCCTTAATCTGTGCGGCATCAGATTTACCCGCGAGCATGGCTTCAGAATGGATTCCATTGAATCTAGGCGCGACTTGTTTACCGATAAGCATGGAAGAAAGTGGATACTGCACCACACGGCGAGGCTTATCACTTCGCTCATTGAAGCGAATATCAAGCTCTTGGCTGCCTTGACCAATAAGTATTACCGACTCTTTTCGTAAACGATCTTCTGTGTCCAACGTCCACACATACCCGTCTCGCGTCATCGCACTCAAAGGTACGCTAACTACGTCATCTTGTAGACCAAGGTTAACCACTGCTTGAACCTGCTGATTAGGGAAAAGCCTAGGCTTGTTTTGGTAAGGATCTTTAACCGACAGAACTACTTGTCTTTGGCGAGTCACCGAATCGACTTCCGGCGACACGTAGCGCACCTTTGCCGGCCATTGATTACCTGAACGACTCACGACACGAATACTGGGCTTAACCAAGGCGGATTGTACTTGTTGCCAATGCAATTCAGATATTGGAAGCTCGATATCAATCGAATCACTGGCGGCTAACTCAAAGGCCACTTGCCCCGCCTCTACCCACTCTCTTGGGCTAATGTGGCGTTTCATGACGACCGCATCAAAAGGCGCGGTGATCGTCGACTCTTCCACTAGCTTCTTCGCACTGACATAAGCTTGCTTGGCTTGTTGTAAATTGGCTTTTGCGGCAAGTACTTGAGGCTCTCTGCGTGCAAAGGACGAGCTTGTTTTTGGGTTGAGCATTTTGAGAGCGACAGTTTGTTCATGCTTAGCCTGTTTCAATTCCAGCTCCGCTTGCTTTAGCGCACTTAACGCTTGCGCCAAGTTCGCATCAACGGCGCTGGTATCTAGCCTCGCCAACACATCGCCCTTAGTCACTAATTGTCCTGGCTCGATGTTTTCATTCAGCCATTTTAGTTGCGCACTACTCGACGCTTTAAGTTGAATTGGCCAGCGAGCAGCGGTTAAACCGAGTACCGTTAACGTCGATTCGTGCTGCGAAGGTGTCACCTCCAATACAGAAACGGGTGCCAGTACTGCTTGCTTCTTCACAGGTTCCGCTGCCTCAGGTTCCAATTCATCGACAACAATCAAGGCAACAAAGATAGCTGCACAACCGACTAATACCGAAAGTGGCTTTTTAAATTTCATAAGGCATCTCCTTGGTTGCCTGTTGGACAGAGGTAGGATTGAGTCGCTGACTGATCTCAGTAAGACGAGAAAGGGTTTGTAGCGTAATTGGCAGCATCACTGCGGTTTCAACAAACTCCAGTGAATAAGTAACGATAGAGAACACTTGTCCTGCAGTCGGCTCGATAAGCTGACTCACCATCCACAAATTGCCCACTACCGCGCCAAACAACACGGTGAAGATCAGTCCGTAGACAATCGCCTCAGTATCTGAAAGCTTGATTTCACACTGTTTTAAGCGTTCAAAGTGCCAACGAAGCGCTGATAAGCGAACGCCGCTCAGCAATTGAACCTGCTGTTCGACTTGATCGTTAAATTGGCCATTAAGTCGGGTAAAGGTTCGGTGGAACACGCCATAAATCGCGAGCATCGATAGCCCTGCAAACAACATGCAAAGCGCCAATGAGAAATGGAATGTAGAGAGAATCACCACAGTCGCAACAAGCTGAACGACAGCTGTCATCAAAGCGGGCAAATCATCTTCTAAGAAATCAACCAGCTCACGCGACATGGTGAGCCGAGCGTCTTTGGTTGATACAGATAAACCACGCAGGTTGCGCTCCACGATATTCGCCAGTTTTACACGAATCGCGCCATATACACGGGTATCGTAAAAACGACGAACGACACTGATGATCACCAGTACAAAAAGGATCGCGGCCAGCATCATCAAAGGCTGAAAGCTTTGGTTTAACACGCCGTCGATAGCGTAACCAATAAACAATGGCAACAGAATAAGCATCACGTTTTCAGCCAAAACCATTAACCAAGTCGCAGCGACCTTTAATGGATTCAGCCGAATAATCGTTAGCAAAGAGATGGGATGTTTGAATAGCATTATTGAGCCCATAAATGAATATGACGTCAGTATTACCAGTTCGGCATAGGAAAAAGTGTCCCAGATTGCTGTATTAACAAATTAGACGACAGACTCGCTTAGTAACTAGATCGGTTACCTTTTGTTTACCTCTGCTCCTTTACTGTCCTTGATAAGAAAAATTAACAATAAGGAAAGAGCATGAAATTATTCGCTTCATTACTCACGACTGTCGGTATTACTGGCGTTGTCTGGGGGCTATTACATATCCAGCCTGCGATTGCGGACGCCTCAACTGAGCAACCAATAGCTCAGTCACCAACGAATAAGTCCTCAAAGAAACAGTCATCAAAGGAAAAACCGCAGACGACTGCAAATACGACTTACCTACAAGGTTTGAGCAAGGCTATCCCTTTAGAGGATGTGCCTGAGCTGTGGGTCGATTTCTACCAAAACCTAGAAGCCAATGATGAGGAGATCGCGCAGCAACAGAAAGTCATCGTGATTTATAAAGACATCAGTTCAGATTTCAGTGAAGCCACAGTCACGGTTGGCTTCCCGACTCAGCAATCAACACCAAATAAAAACAGCACCTCAATTAAGGTTCCAAGCAAGTCTAAAGGCACTTTGTTACTGAGCCAAGGTGAGCATACTGAACAGCAACTAGCGCTGGCTTGGGAAGGTATTGCAGTCTTAAAAGAGGTGGATATGGTTATTGAGCACCACCAATTGAATCAGCATGGGTTGCCAGATTCTAGTGCGTTATACGTCTATTATAAGAATGGTCAGTAAAGGATTTAGTTATGGATTTCACTATGGATAGCATTGGGAACTTTCTCTCTCAAACATTCACAGAAACAAGCGTCATCCTTACCGAGACTTGGGTTGATGATAACTTTCTACTGCTTGCTCTGGCTCTGTTTATCTTTGAGCTTATCCGCTATGCCTTTAAGAAAAAGCTAAGTTGGAACATGTTGGGAGACAGCGCGACTAACTTAGTCACTTTGTTCTTCTTATTGGTTACCGTTTTCTTTGTCGGGTTAGCTTATGTGGGTGCGTTTGTTTACGCCTACGAGAACTTCAGCCTAACTCAACTGCCGATATCTGGTTGGACAATTCTTGGTTGCTTGATCTTGGCCGATCTCGCGTACTACTGGGAACACAGATTCTTACACAGCAACGGCTTAGCTTGGGGAACACACTCGGTTCACCATAGTTCGCCTTACTTTAATATCTCGGTTGCTTACAGGTTTGGGCCTTTGGATTGGTTCTTCCCATTCTTTTTCCATTTGCCGTTAATTCTGCTCGGCTTTAATCCGTTTGTGGTGCTGATGTGTGAAACCTTTGTGCAGCTATATCAAACGTTATTGCACACCGAAACGGTTAAGCGATTACCTCGCCCTGTTGAAGCCGTGTTCAATACGCCATCGCACCACAGAGTGCATCACGCAACCAACAAACAGTACCTTGATAAGAACTACGCTGGGATCTTTATTATTTGGGATCGTATGTTCGGTACCTTCGCCAAAGAAGAGGAAGAAGTCAGATATGGCGTGTTCCCTAGAATCAACTCTGTGAACCCATTTAAGGTATATTTCCACGGCTACGTTAAACTGTGCCAGCAGTTATGGCACGCGCCAAATTGGAACTACCGACTACAGGTTCTTATTCAGCCGCCTATCTGGGCTTGGAAACGTGAACGAGAAACAAAGTAAGGACACTTATGAGCATTAACGCCCTGTTGATTGAAGACGACAGTGACTTGGCAGAAGCCATCGCAGACTATATGGAACTCGACGGTTTCGAATTCGACTTTGCCTATAATGGCGCAGCAGGGCTAAACCTCGCCATAGAAGGACGCTATGACATCATCTTAACGGACATCAACATGCCCAAAATGGATGGGCTCGATGTCTGCCAATCTCTTCGCCAACAAGGCGTGACCACTCCGATTCTCATGTTGACGGCAAGAGACACGCTACAAGACAAGCTCGCTGGGTTCGAGGTAGGTTCGGATGACTATCTAGTGAAGCCTTTTGCGATGGAAGAGCTCAAAGTACGGTTGATGGCGTTAGTGCGCCGCGCTCAAGGCTCCGTGACTTCATTATCCGTGGCAGGCCTAAAGCTGGACTTGGATAAACACCAAGCCATTAGAGACGGCAAGCTATTGAAGCTTTCCCCGGTATGTTGGCGAATGCTCGTGATGTTAGTAAGAAACAGCCCTAATGTGGTGAGCAAAGCCAAGCTTGAAGAGGCCTGGGAAGATGAAATGCCAAGCTCTGATAGTATGAAAGCGCATTTGTTTAAGCTTCGACAAGTGGTTGATGCGCCCTTTGATACCAAGCTAATCCATACCGTTCATGGTATTGGCGTTGTCTTACATGAGGAGCAGTCATGAAACAGGCAAACATGAATCGAGTCAGTATTAAGCGCGACATCTACCTCTATCTATTTGGCATTGTTGTGTTGCTTACCGCCATATACAGCTTAATGGTTTCACAGAGCTATCATATTGGTCTGAACGAATCAGCAAAGTATGGATTCTTGTATGAGCTAGAAGTTGCTGAGCAGCGTTACATTGAGACTGGAGAATTACCCAGCTACCAAAACCCAACCTTTCAAGCCTTTCTAAGCTACTCAGAAGTGCCGACTCAATTTCAACAAGCCTTTGATTGGGACACGTTTGATAACGACGCTATTTATGAACATTACGACTCTCCAGCCAGTAATGAGTCTGGGCAATACCTCTATGCCGCTAAGCATTCAATTTCTGGTACAGACAAATCGCTGTACATCATTTCTGAGTACGATGAAGCGATTTATCTGAAGCTATTCGAGCTCAATCCACCTGAATCCGTCAATCAGATAAACAGCGCCTTTATCGCCATCGGCGCTCTTTTACTCTTAGTATTTTTGATCATTCGCCTTTTGATACACCGAGTCACCAAACCGATTATTACCTTATCAAAATGGTCGGAATCTCTTGATGTGGAGAACACTCAAGGACTGACTCAATTTAGGTATAAAGAGATCGATAAGTTGGCTTCTCAACTGGTTAAAAGCGTACAAGGCGAACGCCAAGCCAATGAGCGTGAGAGCTTCTTCTTAAAAACTGCAAGCCACGAACTAAGAACACCGATTGCCACCATTTCAGCCAGTGGCGATATGTTGGTTCGATTGTCTGACAACATTCCAAACAGCGGTCAGCGAGCTATCGCACGAATTCAACGTTCCGCCACCAATATGAAAGCCTTGGTCACGACTCTGCTGTGGATGAGCCGTAATAGCGAGATAGAAACCAACTATGAGCAGATTAAGCTAACTCCCCTGATCAATAACATCGTCGAAAGCCAGCGTTATCTGTTAAAAAACAAAGAAGTAGAAATTAAAATCAATATTGAACCAGAAGAACATACCCTTCCCCGCGAGCTGACCGAAGTCGTGCTGACTAATTTAGTCCGTAATGCATTCCAACACGGCGGGAGTGGAGAGATTCGTATCGCCGTGTCACAAACTCAGTTTGAGGTCACCAACCGTTTAGAGGATGAAAACATAACCCACGATTCTGAACAGCAAACCTCATTTGGCATTGGCTTAGAACTCATTGATCGCGTTTGTCAGAACCAAGGGTGGCGATTTAATCATGGCACTCACGGCAACGAGTTCAGCGTTAAAGTGGTGCTTTAACGAATTTGGAGATCGGTATCAGATGGTGACCAAATATTTACCTTCGCTTGGTTATGCTAGTCGCACAATCAAGTTAGGAGTTATGTTATGGGTACTTGGATTTTAGAAACACTATTGTGGGCAATTGTCACTGTGGCTGTGTGTGTCGCGATTTGGGGATTTAACTTACCTAATATTTTAATCGCACTAGGTGTTTCGGTGGCGGTGTCTTTGATAGTGGGGAATAGTTGGAGAAGCTAGTTATTCAACAAGCAAGATGGGTTTAAAAGTTAGTGAGCTTTGGCACACCCGACAGACGTTACCTTAACCAAATGCATTGATTAGGTGCACACTGTCGGGCGTAAATTAAATTAGCTACTTAGCGTGTCTTCGAATACACCTAGCTCACGCCCCAGCCAGATCGCTCGTACTGTATGGTCTAATGTTTCTTCACCGCCAGTTACAGGGTGAATCAGCACCGACATATCACCGCGCTCTTGCTCAAGCCATTCCACGATGCCTGACTCTTTGTTGGCAAAATGAATCTCAAACATCGGCATTTTATGTGGACCAACCAAACGCTGTATTAATGGGAAAACCTCTAATACATCTTTACGTTCCGCTAAAATTTTCTGACGCAGTGTTTCTGCCTGCTCTGCAAAGCGCAGAGGGAAATAGATATGACCGTGGTACATGGCACCATCCTTTAGAATTATGATGCGAACAGTTTAACCTGCTTTTTCTAGCAAGGACAGCCAACCAATGGCAGCCAAAGTATTAAACATCATGTAGAAGACTGATCTAGCTGAAATTTCTAGAGCATTGCAACAAAAACGCCACACGTAGTTTTAGTGTGGCGTTTGTTCTTAAGCTATAAAATGCTTTAGCAATAATTAGCGTTAGTAAATTGAATCAACATTCAAAGGACTGTTCTTTGGTTTCTCTAGTTTTAATTGTTCAACCGCACTAAGACCTTTAGAGCTAATTCCGCCACTATAAGACTTCGTGCCATCAGCATTAGTCATTGAAGTTTCGCCCACGTTCCAAGCAACAAAGAAATCACTTAAGTCATAGTTTGAAACGTAGGAGCTACAAACCATCATTAAGTCGCCACCGGTTAGCCCAGTATCTTTGGCACTACAATAGTTTTCAACCGTATCACCCTCTGTATCACCTCGAGCTTTACGGTGCATAAGTTTGAACATATTCCAGCCTTCATCTTCACCATACACATCAGATTGGCTTGCGCCGCGTGTATACCAATCATCAATTGCAAAGTTCGATTTTGCCCAGATTTTTAGCTGACCAAACATAACTAATCGTAAACCTGCATCACCATGTGACCACGCATGTTCATTATTAAGCTCTAGCCATTTAGGTGCTTTCTTAATATCCGATTTAATACGATCCATTTCAGGGTTTGCATTGCGCCCTTCTAACTCCTGCATATACAACGCGAGAAGGTTATTGGTCACTTCTGTACTACCAGCCGCTAGGAAAGGAGCTGATGCTAAGTTATGACCCACCTCATGCCACAACAGCCAGTCGTTCACAGGGTTGGTTGGAATGTATGTCCGATTTGCGTTAAAGCTTGAGTTCATCACTGGGTAGCCAGAGTGAGCCGCACCAATCGAAATCTGAACGTCATTCACAAAACGATGGCGGAACCCCTTCAGTTCTGGGTAAGTGAACCTACGATGTAAACCCGTGCTTTGTTTCTCATCACGCCCGTAGAAGTCACTTGCAGCTTCAGCGAATCGATTCATATCTGTTGCGAATTGATTCAAATCAGCGGATTCTAGATTCCTGATTGGTGTCGTATAAATAAATGAACCCGTATCGATTTCTGCAATTGGAGCCTCTGCCGATTGAATAGAGTTAATCCACTCCCCCTCTTTCCACCAAGCCGCTTTTAACGCGCCATTAATGCTAAACGAAACTTCACCAAGCTCTTTTACTTTTGGTTGAATGTAAATCAGGCCGCCATAAGGGGCTTTGAAATTTAAGCTCGAACCATTGTAATCGTAGCTGGTTTGCATACGTGGAGGACGTTTCAAGCTCGTTTCGTGATTCGGCTTACCTGTAAGATCATCCGCCATCATCACGGTAATCGTAGCTGCCACTCCGTCTTCAATGGTTACTTCTTGTAATTGAGGAGCCCACAGACCTGTCGATTGATTGTTTCCTGCCGAATACGTCACCGCTTTACCGTTGGTCTGAACCATTACCGTACTTGACGAAGATGCTCCCGAAGTTCGACCAGGATACATTGTCGTGTCGACAACAATATTATGATCCCAGAAAGAGCGTCCCAACATGATACGAGTCAGTGGCTTTTCCATATAGTTCAACGGATAACTAGGGTTTAACTGCCCCACTAAATCGCCTTCACCATAGATCATGTTATTGGCTACCAAAGAAGCTCTAAGATCAACAGGACATTGTGCTTCTTCTGTATCTGTTTGATGTTGGCCGTCTGTATAACAATTTAAGAACTGAACAGCTTGCTTAAAGCCTAACTCATCTTGGATCTCGCTTTCAAAGCGGTAAGCGTTGTCGTTCCACATCCAAACAGATAAGTTGTCGAAAGTTTGATTCAATTCGCTGTTAGACAGACGCTTGCCTTGAGTACCTTTCGTGCGATAGTAAATCTCATGCTCATAAAGCGCCGTAAAGTTACCGCCTAAGTTCGCCGCTTTAACCATACTACCAACAACAGCTTCACTCACTTCATAGCGATCAAAATCTGCACGATGATAAGCACCACGAACTGTAACACCGTCTCCAGAACGAGTTTCAATACAGTTAAATTCATACTCATAATCGTTTGTACAAATAGGAGTCCCAGCAAACGCAGATTGCAGTTCTTTGATAGCCGCTGCTCTCTCCTCAGCAGATTCAACAAAAATACGCGCGTGTTTAGTTACCATGACTGGTTTACCAGACTCATCAAAAACAGCCTTGCCTTCTTCGTCTAGCTTTTGTACTTCATAAGTTGGAATTTCAAACTTAATCTTCGACTCATCTTTGATCCAATCAACCGTACCATCCTGATTGACCGTGAATGGAGGCTCTCCTTGGTTATCTTGAAAACGCTCAAGAACTACCATTTCCTTTTGGCTCTTCACGTGAAGATTAGGATAAGGTGCTTGGCAGTAATAAGAGCTACCGCAGAAAGCTTGGTTTGTCGGCGTAACGTTTTCACCACCAAGAGATACACCTACGGCATCTGCCAAGCGTCCAATAGGTTCAGGGTTAGTCGTTTGAATCGCATCCATAAACAAGATATTGCCACCGTCATTAACATAGTTAATAAGAGCCGTAATATCGTCTTGGTTTAAGTTCGGGTTATCCAAGTCAGCAACAAACTGGTTAGTCATGCCATCTTGAACCAACTTAGGTGGGTATGCCTGAAGGATCAAAATCGGCGTATTGCTCGCATCCAAATCATCAAAGTCACCTGAACCACGCTTTTCTACTGATGCAAAACCATACTGAGGACTAACAAAGAAGGTGTACTGCTTACCCATAGTGGAGTGGTGATAAGCCGAATAGGCTTGGTCAATATTGGTGACTGCATTCATCCCCGCAATAGGCAAACCATTATTGAACCACTCAAACAAGTTCGAGAAAAACAACCTCATGCCACCGCGGTCATCATGTAGTAGGTTTTCGAACGTCGATACAGTGCACTGTTGTTTGCTGCTGTCGATATGTAATGTGCGATTAGCCCAATAATTCTCTGGGCATGACAGAATACTTGGATATAAGCCATTGCCCATGAACACGACCTTACCTTTGCCAATCTCGCCTGCAGTAACGAATGGGAAACCATAAGTCGCGTTGTCTTCAGAGACTAAAGGAATCGGAGGCATCGAGATGCTTGGGTGTTGTGCGATGTAAGGCTTACCTTCACGAGTCCAAGCCTGTTGCTCACCAAAGTAAAGCTCACGGTTTTTATCAGTTCTTGGCATCACCACAGGGAATGCTCTGTTCGATATGTTCAGAGCTCGCATACCACGGGTATACCCCGTCGCACCGTAAAAACTACCATTGTCATTGAAGACATGGAATGTGGTGACGTTGTGGAAGATTTGCTGCAGAGACTCTGTAACATACTGACCAGGACCCATAGATAAAACGGCAGGTTGACGAACATAATCCATAAATTGAGGCGTTTGGCGCAGCTGCTCATCAATGACTGCTGTTAACCCTTGGCTAAACTGACCAACAAACTCATTAGGGAGTTCGAAGTCTGTACCCTCTATCAGCCCCCCATTTGGCAGAGTTAGGTTGATCAACTCATTTATAACGTTAGGGTACTTTGAAAAGGTATCTAGGACTTCTTCAGATATCTCATAATAACTTACATGATCAACCGCGTAGCGCTCTAGTAATGACTGGATATTCGCTTTCTCAACCACATTATTGGTCACATCAGACAATTTATAAGCAATCTGATTACCCGTAATGGAGCCAAACTCAAACGTATCAATACCAAAAACGATTCTGTCGCCCCACAGGTACTCGAAGGTTCCCTCTTCATCCGTCACGCCCGTCGCGTTAGCCGAAAAGAAACTGATCCCAGAAATCGGCGTACCATTAGCATCTGTAAGCTTACTGCGAGTTAACACCTTGCCTTCAACACTTGGCTTATAAGCATAGGTAGACTCCGCGTCTGCAGAAACAAAACCAGCGTTAAGGTTATTGTCCGCATTAGGGTCAACCGCAGGAACAACAGTTGTGTCTACGTGTGAACTAGGAGCCTTACCTACTTCATCGGTAGACTCTTCTTCTTTCGATGAAAAGTACGCATCGACAGCATCTTGATCATCAAGTTGCGAGAACACATCCTCAATATCAAAAGCATCCAGCTCTTTTAAACAGATAGCACTTTCAGTCTCACAAACATCAATTGATTCGAGTACCTTGGTAACGTTGTCTCCATGTAATTCTGTCAACTCAAATGCCGCATGAAGCGCATCATTTGAAATCGTGCTTTCTGTGACTTCAGGGAGAGGAGCCGTGAAATCACCTAAAGTAAGGTGACCCAAGGTACAACTAAAACTCACGCCTTGTTTTACAATGAACGTTCCGTTTTCAAGATGAATGCCGTCACAGTAAACATCTCCAGAAACAAACGCCCCGCTCGACAATAGTGAACCGATGTAAGTTGTTGGGGGAATAATATCTGTTGGGGGAATAATGTCAGTCGGCGGAAGGATATCCGTTGGTGGAACAATATCTGTCGGCGGAAGAATATCCGTTGGTGGAACAATATCTGTCGGCGGAAGAATATCCGTTGGTGGAATAATGTCTGTTGGAGGAACCGTATCAGGGCCATCACTATAGCTTAGTGAGTCGTGATTACACCCGGAAAGAGCCGCGGATATGATAGCCAACGCAATTAAGTTTTTTTTCATTGAGCGAAGTTAGTCGTAATTTTAAATGGACCGTTATCTTATAGATTTACTCCATCTCGATGACTATTGTTTTTTGTCTTAACCACAAAGACCATTACTCATAAGCGATTGAATAAGATAAATAAAAAGATAATTGAGACTCTCATTCCAATTGCAAAACCTCTCCCTACCTTAAAACGAAAAAACACCATATCTCGATTGAGATATGGTGTTTCTACTCAATAGCTCTTAGCCAATTTGGTATCACGTAAGTAGCAGCGCAACTGCATCACAAGACTAAACATCACCCCCACCAAAAACAGTGTGATGACAATACTTGCACCACTTGGCAAATCGTAATAAGCCGACACCGCTAAGCCCGATAAAATGCCAACGATACCAATACCGATACTCGCGATAAAGAAGCGAACGCCTTTATACGCAGCTGCACATAACGCAGGTATCACCAGTAACGCAAACTCCAAATATATCCCAGTCAGCTTTACGGTGATCGGCATCAGTATAGCGAAGATAAGATAAAAACCACTACCCTGCATAAATTCAGGCTTTACGCTAATCAATACCAACATCGCGGTTGTGATTATTGCCAATGGCCAGACATCATCCCAGGTAGACCACAACAGCTGCCCGTTGAGAATGCCTTGAATAAAATCGGCGCCATGAGGATCTTTGCTGACCAATAGAATCACTAGTGAAGCCGATACCACAAACAAACTTCCTATCATTGGTTCTAAGTGTTGTTTGTAACGCTTTTCCATTAACGCAATTAATCCGCATAGCAACAATGACATGACCCACGGGCCAATCATCTCTGCAAACCAAGAGCCACTAAACAGTGCATATCGGCTCAGCCAATACTGGCTCAAGGCAGCGCCTAGGGCAGCCATTTGCGCGACAGCGAGATCAATAAAGATGATCTGGCGCTTGAGGACTTGCTCCCCAAGCACGATGTTGCCAACTAATGCTATTAATCCACACAATACTGCAGGTGCCAGCCAGTCATACTCATTCAACATTACGATCTCGTTGATGTGTCTGGGTTAACGAGCGTTCTCAGCAACTCATCAATGACTTGATCGTACATTTGGTCAAGGCTCTGACCTTCTGCAACCGTCAATGGTAGCTGTATCGTAGGTTTGTTGATATGCTGGTTTAGCCAATTAGCAGGACGCTGATCTTGGTGTGATGAATACACAATCGCATCAAACGAAGCAGGATCCAATTTGGTCAATGACTGTAAATGTGACGTAGTCGGTGATATCCCAGGCTTAGGTTCTAAATCAGCAATTTGCGCCATATCTAACCAATCAAAGAGGTAACGATATGTAGCATGATACCCCACCACTTTTTTACCTTGTAACGGCTCTGCTTTCGTTTCCCACTCTGCCAATTTATTACGCCAGTTAGCACGAAACTTCATGCCATTACGCATATAAGTATGTGCATTATCAGGATCAAGCAATTGCAAACGTTTGGTGACTTCCCTTGAGATCGGAATCATATATTCAGCAGCGAACTGAACATGTGGGTTTCCGTGAGCATGGATGTCTCCCATACTTCGATCGACATGATCATGGGTATCAAGCATACCTACCATATCGCTCGCGTATAACATGGTGGGTGCGCTATCTTGAACCGCAGGATTACCACTGCGTACTTGCAGCATTGGTAACCAGCCTACTTCTAATTCAGACCCTGAACACATTGCCAAATCTGCTTGACGCATCTTGGCAATAAGTGATGGTCTTGCTTGAACATAGTGCGGGTCTTGCTTAGCCGTAGTCGCCGAATAGATGTTGGCATCAGGAGCGTGACTATGAACAAGAGCTTGCCATTCAGGCTCACAAACAAAAATATTCAACGCCATTGCAGGCGAAGATGCCATTATAGATGAAGATACAATGGCAACACCTGTTGCCATTGTAAGTTGGAATTTCCTAGAATGCATGAGCACCGTGCGCCCCAAAGGTCATCACATACTGAAGGGTAAATACGTTATCTGTCTCTTTACTTTGGTTTTCAACGCGAGAGTATTGTGCTCTAACTGTACCAAAATGAGATGAATCCCAAGCGATCATTGCATCTGCTTCTTTGTCGTTCATCGCAGTAAAGTGCATGTGGTCACCATGTGCGTGTCCATCATAGCTTTCCGCTTCACCGTAGCGTAGGCCAGCAGACCAGCTTGGGCTAAATCGGTATACACCCGATACATAATAACCTGCTAGCGTATCTGGTGATTCTGCGTCATTTTTGTACTTGTCATCAACGATGCCATCTAACAGCATGTACTCAGCTGCAAGCGTGAAGTTTTGGTATTTGTAGTTACCGTTCGGAGCCCACTTCCATACAAAATCAGCACCGTATAAGTTTGAGCCCGTAACCGCCGCACCGTGGCTATGATCGTGGTCATGGTCATGCCCGTGATCATGGTCTCCAAACTCACGAACTTTACCGTTTTCATTTCGTAAGTAGCTCAAACCAAACTGCCAGCTTGATGACTCTGAAAAGTCATCACCCAGCTTAAGAGTTGTAGTGTAAACACCGACGTCAGAGCCATCATCAACAGACGACATCTTGCTACCACTTAACGCTTCAACGCCGAACTTCACATACAAATCTGTAGGAAGAACGATGTTTGCACGAACACCATCATCGTAATAATGAGAGCCTAAGAATGTGCGGTAAGCGGCAGGACGTTCAACAAAGCTATCAGTATGCATGTGTTGGTTATTCAAGTAACCAAAATCTGATAAGAAACGACCACCTCGAATGCTTAAGCCGTAAGGCATCGTCAGTGTTTCAATGAAAGCTTCTTCTAGCAGTAATTCAGTTTCATCATCGTGAGTTTCAATAACCGTAGTCAAAGAGCCATAAAACTTGTCATCAATATTCGCAGACATGTTCAGCTCTGTATGACCAAGACCAAAGCCTTCATCGCGCTCCGAGTTATTACGTTGACCGTCTTGATAATAACCATCAAGAACAACGCCAATTTGAGGGTTTGACAACGTGTCGGCAAAAACAGGGGAAACGAGAATGCTACCAACCGCTAGAGAAACCAATTTTTTATTCACAACTTTTTCCTTTCTAAGATACATCATCAATTAATTCACTGTTATGTTATAACGTTTCAATAAATAGTTAATCGTTGAGATGTAACAAAATATGAAATCACTTTAGTACCAAGGCGGAATGAAGAGCAAAAGTCCCAATTAATCAATTACATAAGGAATTAGATAATTAGCAATGCGAATGATAGTGTGAAGAAGAGTCGTAACGGTATTTATCGAAAGGCTGATATAGAAAGGAAAGAATAGGTTGATTAGCTGAAACTGAAAATAGAGTTTGAGTTAACGTTGACCGTTAAAACAAACTCTATGAAAGTGGTGTCGACTATTGTTTTAAAGAACTACGGGCGTAGCTTTAAAACTCGGTCAATGTCTTCAGCCGAGTGGCGCTCTGGTACTTGTTCCCACTCTTCGCCCCATGAGCGGTTAATAATACGACCGCGTTGGAAACCCTCACGCGCTTCAAGCAGCTTCGCCCAGCGAACGACATTGGTGTAAGACTCCACTTGTAAGAACTCAGCAGCATCATAAAGGTTACCGAGTACTAGGTTGCCATACCAAGGCCAAATCGCCATATCAGCGATAGTCAGCTCTTCTCCAGCAACAAAGGTACTGTTTGCTAGCTGCTTATCCAGTACGTCTAGTTGACGCTTAGCTTCCATCGCGAAACGGTTAATTGGGTACTCTTGCTTTTCATCTGCGTAAGCGTAGAAGTGACCAAAGCCACCACCTAGGAATGGGGCTGAGCCTTGTGCCCAGAATAGCCAGTTCAACGTTTGAGAACGAGCAGCGCCCTCTTTCGGTAAGAAGTGACCAAACTTTTCAGCCAGATGAACAAGAATGGAAGCCGATTCAAATACGTTCACGTCTTCATTGCCAGATTTATCGACCAAAGCAGGAATTTTCGAGTTAGGGTTTACGCCAACAAAACCAGAAGAGAATTGATCCGACTCGCCAATATTGATCAAGTACGCATCATATTCAGCTTCTTTCACGCCCGCGGCTAATAGCTCTTCAAGCATGATCGTCACTTTTTGGCCATTCGGTGTGCCAAGAGAATACAGTTGCAGAGCATGTTCACCAACAGCAAGATCCTTGTCGAATCGAGCACCAGATTCAGGGCTATTGATGTTTGCCCACTTGTTACCACCGGCAGTATCGTTAACCCATACTTTTGGTGGTGTGTATTGTTGTGACATGATATTTCCTTATTTGTATAGGGTCTTACCAACAGATATTAGGTCACATTTACTCGGTTAAAACCCCTCAATGCGTTTTCTTTTCAAACTGTTAAGCATGCCTTATTCCAGAAAGACATATCCAACATACAGCGTCCTTTTCAAAACGTTCACAACCCAATACAGCGCAAGTTTGATGTTGGTTAAAGCAAAGTATCATTTAATGACAACATCTCTAGAGCTTCAATAAAGCTGTGATAATATCGGCTGATTACAAAAAATAGGAATTTGGCAATGTCTTCAGATTACAACGGCTCAAGCGCGGCATACGCTCGCCAAGAGCAAGGTTACCGTGAGAAAGCACTCAAACTTTACCCTTGGGTTTGTGGTAAGTGTGCACGTGAATTTGTTTACTCGAACCTAAGAGAGCTGACGGTTCACCACGTCGACCATGACCACACCAATAACCCTGAAGACGGCAGTAACTGGGAACTATTGTGCCTTTACTGTCACGATCATGAACATTCTAAATACACAGACCACGAACGCTACGGTGTCGATGCCACAGCACGTTTAGACGACCACCAAACGGCGACACATAACCCGTTCGCAGATCTAGCGAAAATGATGAAAAAGTAAAACGCTCTTCTTTCCTGGCTCGATAACAAGAAACCCCAGTATGTCGCCATACTGGGGTTTCTTTTATCTGAGGCCATATAGGTTCTCGCAGGATCAAAAAAGCCTTCCGAAGAAGGCTTTTGAAAATCTGTTTTTAACTATGCTGCAGCTTGCTTGCGAGATTCTTCAATCTGTTTCTCACGTTTCTTTAGTGTTAGCTTATCGCGGTAAGAGAACCACACGTAAGACACAACCACTAAGAAGAATAGGTAAGACAATGAGAAGATGAATGGTGACTGGATAATATCGTTAGAGATCCCCCAAGACACACCTACCACTGTTACCGCGATTTTTGCAAAGAAACCGCACATTAGCAGCACTAGTGCTAGCTGTGGGAAACGTGTGCTGCGGAATGCAAGCCAGTAGCAACTACCCACTGCAAGTGCTGCAATGTAGAAACCGAATAAGAAAGAATGAATATGATCAGCGGCTGCTACACCACCAGTAATCGACATCAGTAGAATTAAAAATAGTTTCATAACACTTGCCTCTTAGTAGACTAGAAACGCATCCTTTCAAATTTGAAATCTCAGTTTGCATACTATCTTCCCACTTTTTACGGACAAAACAAGCCCAAAAAACGAACAAATTGTAACCAACAAGAAACACAACACCCCACATTAACAATCAATTAACATTAGTAAATTCAACAAACTAAGTCCCCTCTGGGGTTGTGGCGATCAATGTCTAATTTGATTTATTTTGTTACACAAAATTAACCACAGAAATAATTTAAAATTAATTGCAATGATGTGATGACAGCACGGTTTGTAGGGGCACTAGAACGAAGAGATTGGGTAAAAGCATGAATACTGGAGCCTAAACCAGCAAATTGTACAAAAAAGAAAGGTGTTAACAACAACTGCAACACGCATAAAAAACAGTTCTTTAACAACTCAAGCTTAATTTTGATAAAAATGGAAAAATAGATTCCAATCACATTTTTATTGGTTATAATCCGCGCTCTTTTGCGCTATCTGTTGATAAACGCAAACTAATTTTGAAGAAACAATCACAATAACCCGTCTTTAGTCCTGTGGCTCTCACTAGACCAAAGACAAAACTGAGAATAAAAATGAGCAAGATTGATAAAGCTACACGTATCCTGCTAGCAGGCTTCTGTATCAACCTTTGTCTTGGCATCCTGTATGCTTGGAGTGTATTTAACAAAGCCCTACAAGGTGAAGGCTGGTCTGCAGCTGAAGCATCAGCACCATACGCGACTGCAACAATCACATTCTCTATCTGTCTTCTTGTTGCTGGTATCCTACAAGACCGCATGGGTCCACGTAAGATCCTAATTCTTGGTACAGCTCTTACTGGCCTTGGCATGATCGCATCAGGCTTTGCGACTTCTCCACTAATGCTAAACATCACATTTGGTGTTATGGCAGGTGCTGGTATCGGCTTCGGTTACGCATGTCTTTCTCCTTCTGCAATGAAGTGGTTCCACCCTTCTAAGAAAGGTATGGTTAACGGTCTTATCGCAGCAGGCTTCGGTCTAGCGGCAATTTACCTTGCTCCAGTTACTGCTGCTCTTATCGAGAGCATGGGCATCCAAACAAGCTTTAAGATTCTTGGTGTTGGTGTACTAGCAATCGCTGTACCTCTAGCAGCAACAATCAACAACCCACCAGCGGGTTACGCTCCAGCTGAACCAAAAGTAAAAGCTGGCCAAGCTCCAAAAGCTGTTAAGAAGAGCGAAGACCTATCTTGGAAAGTAATGCTGAAGACTCCTCAGTTTTACTCTCTATGGATCATGTACGCATTCGCAGCTTCTGTTGGTCTAATGATCATCGGTAACATCACAAGTATCGCAAACGCTCAAGCAAACCTACCAAACGCGGTTTACCTTGCTTCTATCCTTGCCGTATTTAACTCAGGCGGTCGTGTTGCTGCTGGTATGCTTGCTGACAAGATCGGTGGCGTTCGTACTCTTCTACTTGCATTCATCCTGCAAGGCGCAAACATGGCGCTATTCGCTACGTTTAACACTGAGTTCACGCTAATCATCGGTACAGCGGTTGCAGCGGTTGGTTACGGTACTCTACTAGCAGTATTCCCAACGCTTACAGCTGAGTTCTACGGCCTTAAAAACTACGGTACTAACTACGGCGTGCTTTACACAGCATGGGGTATCGGTGGTGCAATCGGTACAGCGGTTGTTGGTTACTCGATGACTAACGGCGACAGCTACGGTCTTGCTTACACTATCTCTGCAGCAATGATGGCAGTATGTATTGTTCTAGCAATCATCACTAAGCCAATGTCTGAAGCGAAAGTTGCTGAGCTAAAAGCATCTCAAGCTTAATCTGATAAAAGATTGAATTTGAAAAGAAAGAGCTTAACCTTAGGGTTAGGCTCTTTTTGTATCAAGCGACGTATCAAGTGACATTAGAATCCACTCCTCAACTGCATCCAACTTACTATCTCGACAACTTCAATCGACTGATTGAACACGCTCAAACGCACTACCCTGACTTGCTGAGCGCCGATGAAACTCGTTGGCTACAAAGTTACAAGCGCCTTTCTACACATAGCCAGTGTTTAATGGTTCGTTTGCTGTCTCGTAAGGGGTGCTGGTTTCGCAGTGATAAACTCGACTACGTTGAAATACCCAATCTCCCCGGTGCGTTGCATGAGCTAAGTACATCAGGCTTTATTGCTCTGAGTAATCCTAAAGCTTCGCACAACCTTGTTATCACAGAGCATGAACTAGGCTTACACTTGCTCACCAAGCCTGAGCTATTGAACGTATTCCCTACCCTAAAAAGCAGTAAGTCGGCTAAAAAAGACGTGCTATTAGGACTGCTGACTCAACAACCTTTTGATAATTATGAAGCGTTAACATTTGACTGTATCCATGTTAATGAAGCCGAAGTTATCGATGTATTGCTGCTACTCTTTTTCGCCAATACATACCAAGACCTCAGTCAGTTCGTGTTAAGCGATCTTGGCCTGAACACCTTTGAAAACTACCCATTGAGTAAGCAGCGTCGTTTCTTCAACTCCAGAGAGCAGCTCAACCAACTGCTCTCAATGCGCGACGTTCAACGCCAATATTATGAAGGCGACCGTAAGGACAGCGACGTTCTTGAGCACCTTTTGCAATCCTTGCCGTGCGAATCAGAACATCGCACCATTGCGCGAAAGCGCTCGCGCCTGATCAATGACATTGCTCGGGATCTAGAAAGGCTCAATCAGAACGAAAAAGCCGTTCATTGGTTTAAGCAATCATCACTTCCACCGAGCAGAGAGCGGCTTGCTCGCATCTACGACAAGCAAGATGAGCTAAACCTAATGAGTGACACCGTCACGGACATGAAAACAAGTCCATCCGACGTATCAGAACTTGAAGTCGCCGTTAAGCTTGAGCAAAGGTTGCTACGCAAGCAGGGACAAAAGGTTCCACGCACTTCAAAACCAATTTGCGAACAAATTAGATTGGAATTAGACCTAAGCCAAACCAGAGTTGAGCTTGCCGTTAAGCAACATTTTGAAGTTCAAGGTTGGGAAGTCTATTTTTCAGAGAACAGCTTTCTGTGTGGGTTATTCGGCTTGACGTTTTGGGATGTAATTTTCTCAGATGTAGAGGGTGCGTTTATCAACCGCTACCAATATCGACCATTGGACCTCTATCACTCAGACTTTCAACAAAAACGTGAATTGCAAATCAATGCTGTAATCCAAACCATCTCGAATCAAGGCATTGATCACTTGCTCGATGTCTATGATGAAAAGCTTGGCATTGCTAATCCGTTTGTGCATTGGAATCACTTCCCTAAAGCACTCATCGAACGTAGCATCCACTCAGTACCACGAGCCTTGCTGATCGATCTCTTCAAAGTCATATTGAGTGACCTAAAACTGTTTAGAACCGGAATGCCTGACCTGATCGCTTTTAAAGATGACCAATTTCACTGGATAGAAGTCAAAGGCCCTGGAGACAAATTACAAGACAACCAATGGCGTTGGATAAAGGAATTTGAGCGACTCTCAGTCCCCTTTTCTGTTTGTTACGTTAACCAGTAGGCGTGAATACTGAGCTCTATGCCCGCAGCCAAGCCTTGCGAATCGCTCAATCCTATAGAGATCTTGTCTACAAAATTGTCAGAACATGAGCATTTTCAATCGTTTTCGATATAATTAGAAAAAATGCCAAATATCTAAGTACGTATGAATTTGAAAAAACTCTTCATTTTGTCTCTTGTCAGCGTGTTCTCAGGTTGTGCCGTGTACGCGGGTCTAAACTTCGATGAGCTGTTTGGCGAACAACAAGTTCGTGATCGCCAAACTCCTATCCTTTCAGCTCAATCGCAACACTTTCTCAACGAAGTTAAACCGATCATTGATAACCGATGTGTGGTTTGTCACGCCTGCTATGATGCTCCTTGCCAACTAAAAATGTCTTCTGTGGAGGGTATCGACCGAGGTGCAAGTAAAGCACTGGTTTATCAAGGTACGCGTTTAACGGCATCGGCTCCCACTCGCTTGTTTGAAGATGCGTTAACCACACAAGAGTGGCGCGACGCTGATTTCCACCCTGTACTCAACGAACGTATGCAGAACTCGACCGCTAACTTAGATGCTGGGCTTGTCTCTCGTATGTTGATACAGAAAGAGAATCATCCACTTCCAGAGCAAACGCAGCTAGAAGGCTTCGACTTTTCCATCGATCGTGACCAGCAGTGTCCGACTATCGAAGAGTACGCTCAATATGAGAGAGATTACCCTACGTGGGGTATGCCTTATGGGATGCCTAACTTAGACAAGACAGAATACGCGACTCTGATGAGCTGGCTAGAAAATGGCGCTTTGATGAACGAACATATTCCGCTGAGTGAGGCCGAACAAGAACTGGTTAATACTTACGAAAAGTTCCTCAACAAAAGTTCAAGAAAGAGCCAGCTTTCAGCACGTTACATCTACGAGCACCTGTTCTTATCACACGTTTATTTTTCTGAGTTAGGACAGCCGACACGTTTCTTCTCGATCGTTCGTTCTGCTACACCTCCTGGCGAACCAGTTAAGCGCATCACCACTCGTCGTCCTTATGACGATCCAAAAGTCCCTCGAGTGTTCTACCGTCTTATCCCTGAGCAAGGCACAATTGTCGACAAGACACACATGCCTTTTGCCCTCAACGAAGAGCGCCTGCAAAACTGGAACACTTGGTTTGTTGATGCCGATTACACTGTGGATAAGCTGCCAAGTTACGATATTGATGTTGCTGCAAACCCGATGACCTCGTTTGAAGCCTTGCCAGTAAACTCTCGCTTTAAGTTTATGCTCGACAACGCTCAGAACACCATCATGGCTTACATCAAAGGCCCAGTATGTCGTGGTCAGTTGGCATTAAACGTGATTAACGACCGATTCTGGGTATTCTTTATCGACCCAGACAAAGCCGATCTTCCAGAGATCAATGCCTTTTATGCGAGCCAACGTGACAACCTTAAGCTTCCAAGTGAGCTTGAAAGTAACACGGTTCCTGCAACTAACTGGGTTAGATATTCAAAACAGCAAGCACGTTACCTAGAAGGGAAATCAGATTTTGCTAATAAATGGTTTAAGAATGGCGAGAACTTAACGACAGACGTTATCTGGGATGGCAATGGGACTAACCCGAACGCTGCCCTCACTGTTTTCCGTCACTTTGACAGTGCATCAGTTGTGCAAGGCTTAGTAGGCCCTCAACCAAAAACGGCGTGGATTCTGGATTACGCACTTTTAGAAAGAATTCATTACCTACTTGTAGCTGGCTTCGATGTTTACGGAAACTTTGGCCACCAGCTCATTACGCGTATGTTTATGGATTTCTTACGTCTTGAAGGTGAAAGTAACTTCTTAACACTACTACCAAAGGATGTACGACACCTAGAGCACTCAAGCTGGTACCAAAATCAAAGCGTCCAGTTGAGCGACTTCTTGCAACGTAATATCGCACCTTTTGATCAGCCAACTAGCGTGGTGTACAAAACGGCCGATCCAAAACGTGAGTTGCTCGATAAGCTTAAAGATAAGCTGAGCCCAATTCTTAATGACCGTTATGAGATCGTTGATACTGGCTTTAGCCGTAAAAATGAAGCACTGCTTAAACAGGTAAGCTTGGTGAAAGGTGAAGGCCTACGCCATGTCCCTCAACTCGTGATGATCATGATTGAAGGCGAAAACGGTGAAGAGCAGCTGTTCACCATGATTCACAACAACGCTCACAGCAACATTTCTAGCCTGTTTAACGAAGAAGGTAACAGAGATTACGCTAATGACGACTTAACGCTCGTCCGAGGCATTGTAGGCAGCTATCCAGCCGCTTACCTATCACTGACAGAGAAGGAAATTCCAACTCTAGTGAAGTCTCTACAAACCTTACAGACTGAAGAAGATTACGTAGCGCTGCTTGATAAGTTTGCCATCCGACGCAGCTCTAGTGAGTTCTGGCCATTCAGTGACCGTGTACATCGTTGGTACCAACAAGACCAACCAATTGAGTTCGGCCTGTTGGACTACAACCGTTTCGAAAATCGTTAGTCCTCAGATGCCGCTTTAAAAACAAAAATCCTCTGTCTTGGCAGAGGATTTTTTGTTTCTGGATGCGCGGTTAGACAGAGCTCAGCTTAGCCTAAGAAGCTCATTATGTGGCAGAGAACATTCTATATCAGACATGTTGTTGCAACGCCGCTAGAGAGTCTTTAACTAGCTCTGTTAATTCTTCAGAGCTGTTCTTGTATTGCGTTAATGGCTCACTGCTTATCTCAATGTTCTTACACAATTCAAACAAGGCTAATAGTCCTAAGCTGCCTGCCGACCCTTTGAGCTTATGAGCGAGCGATTTCACCTCACGGGCGTTCTCCGCATCATTGGCGTCAGCCATCTCTTTTAACGTTTCAAGGCTGCTTTGTTCAAATAGCCCGACAATCTGCTTCATCTTGTCCAAACCAAGAATAGACAAGTCGCCTTCGATTACTTTGCTATCAATTATCAGTGTGCTATCAGAAATGGTCACAGGACTTTCCTCTTGGTCTGACTGTTTAACTTTGCTTTCGACTATTAGGTCGCTCTCAATACGCTTTTCACAAAAACCATCTTGGTTTCTTTGGCAGGTCGAATCATTAGGATCAGGCTGTGGCAATAGCAAGGTCTTGCCATCTAGTTGAGTCATTATCAGCCTTGCAAGCGCTTCTTTCTCCAAAGGTTTTGGTAAGAAGCCATCAAAGCCAGACGCCAAATAACTTTCTACTTCTTCATTAAACACATGAGCCGATACCGCCACCATAGGAGGCGTATACTGTGTCGTGCTCTCAGGTAAACAGTCTAAAGCAGATGCTTGAACCTCGATCTCTTTAAGTTGCTGAATAAGCTCAACGCCATCGCAGTCCGGGAGGTTGATATCAACAAGTGCAATATCAAAGACCTGTTCACTGTATATCTTACGAGCTTCTTGTCCGGTTGTGGCAATCACGACCTCATGCCCTAGGTTGTTTAGGAAGCCTTCGGCAACAATGCAGTTCACTGGGTTGTCTTCAATCAACAGCACTTTAGCGCGGATACAAGTTTCAACCACTGCAGCTTTAGTTTCGATTTTTTCACCAGCTTGAAGCGGTAAAGAGAACCAAAACTGACTGCCTTCCCCCTCTTCTGAATGAACACCTATATCACCGTTCATTGCCAACATGATGCGTTTACTGATCGCCAGACCTAGCCCAGTGCCACCCGTTGTGTTTCGACCACTGTTGGTTTGGCTAAACGCATCAAACAAGCACTTTTGTTCGCTTTCATGTATCCCAACGCCCGTATCGGACACTTCAAACATGACGCGGTTTTCATCTTCGAGATCTAAGCTGATGAAGATGTCGACATCACCTTTATCGGTAAACTTGATTGCGTTACCAACCAGGTTATTCAATATCTGGCTAATACGGGTGACATCACCACGCCAGTAGCGCTGTACATCGCTCTCAATATGGTAGCTAAAGCCAAGCTTCTTCTCGGCTGCGCGCCCTTCCATCAATTGATAGGTATCTTGAACCATTTGATGTAAGTCGAAAGACGCAATCCTTATCTCAAGGTGTCCAGCTTCAATTTTAGAGTAGTCCAATACATCGTTGAGGATGGCTAATAAGTTCTTACCGCTGCGGTTAATGATGTCAGCATAGCCAGATTGCAGAGAGTTCAGCCCGGTATCTTTTAGCAAACGTGCCGTACCCAATACCCCATTCATCGGTGTTCTGATTTCATGACTCATGGTCGCCAAGAAAGCTGACTTAGCACGGCTCGCTTGCTCGGCGGCACTTCGCGCTTTGGCGTGATTCGTCACCTCGACGTTCAGCTTTTCGTTGGTTTGTTGAAGCTGGTAAGTTCGCTCTGTGATCAGCTCTTCAAGGTGCTCTTTGTGTTCCTCTAGCTCTCGTTTCGCTTTAGCCTCACCCACAGCCACCACTTGTAGCGCCTGCGCTGTGTTTCTTGCTGTGATGATCGCCTCACCCATGTGGGCAAGCTCATCGTTACCTTTTACCGAGATATCGATATTGAGACGCCCTTGAGCAATAGACATCAAGGCAGCAGAGTATTCAGCAAGGCGTTTCACGACCGACACATACACCACGCGCCACACAATAAACGCCACTATCACCAAACCAATAATAGAGATCACCGACAGCGACCATTGCGCGAGGCTTAACGTAGAAGTCAGTTCATCTACCGCCTTTTTTGTGCTCAAGTTGGAGTCGTCGATCAGTTGGTTTACCGTGGTGTTCAGCTCTGAGAATAGCTTCAATGTGTTCTGCATCAACAGCTCAGACTTCTTGGTATTCTCATACTGCTCCAAAGAGATATCAAACACCACTTGGCGCTTTTGTAATTCATGGAGAAGTTGAGACATTTGCTCTGAACGTGTTGGATCCTCTACCGCTTTCACGCGGCGCACCATGATCCTATGATTCGCTTCAAACTCGGTCTGGATTTGGTGGATACGTTCAACATTGGTTACCGTTTGAGTTTCCTCAATTTGGTTAAGCATTTTGAACGCAAGCAAGTGCAATTCGTGTAGACGCTCTGATAGGTCAAGGTCGACTTCCACCAGCGCATCCAAGGCTTGGTAAGCTTTATCGGTTTCTTTAGTTTCTAGCAGGTCATAGATATGGGTAACGTTAGCAACCGCTATGGTTGCGGTATTCAGCACTTGAGTTCGAGTCAGCTGTTCTAGCTCTTCAGCCAATAAGCGCATCTCTTCAACGCGCGACGTCAGCTCTTTGGTTAGCCAGAGTTTACGTTCTACTGAAACGCCTAGTTCAGCTAGCGTGTTGATAACGCTCTGCACGTTATTTTCAAGTTTATGCAGCAGCTCTGAGTCGAAACTATCGACACCCAGGTCTTTGATGTGTTGCAACAAAGACTCGAGCTGATCAAACAACAGTGTGCCAGCCTCTTTTCGCTCAGCTTCATTTCTCGCATTAGAAAGGGTTTGCACAGACGAAATGATACGATTACTCAACTCTGAAACCTGACGAGCTTCAATCATCGCAGGCAAAGCGGAATCGACGACGTTTCTTTCTGTTTTTGCAACAAAGCTAAATCCAGAAACACCAATCAATGCAGACAAAAGAACGAGCATCGCCATCACTAAAAATGAGGCCAGCAGCTTGCGTCCAATACTTGCTGAAGCTAACAACATAAAACCTAAACCTTAAAACGTTCTTCTTTACCCCTGCAGAATACGCTATATTTTGCAGTGTTTCTTATCTAAAACCAATAAAACGGCAATTCATGCGCACTAAATCCTTCGCGTCAAAACTTCTTTTATCTTTACTTGCGTTAGGCGCCTCTTCCGCTAGTGCTGATGAGCTATTAAGCCCTATCAAACCGGCGACTGCGACGTCACAAAAAGAGAAGATTTGCGCCATCTACCCACACCTCAAGGATTCCTATTGGTTATCTGTGAATTACGGCATGATTTCCGAAGCCGAAAAATTGCAGGTTGAGCTACGAGTGCTAGAAGCTGGCGGCTACCCAAATATCGGCAAGCAAGCCTCGCAACTCGTGCTGTGTACTCAATGGGGTGCCGATGCCATTATTTTAGGCACAGTATCACCAGACGCCTATCACGATAACCTCACCGACTGGGTTGGATCGACACCAGTGTTTGCGACCGTGAATGAGTTAACACTAAGTAAGGAGCAGCAAAAAGTCTTGAAAGGCACGGTTGGTGTTGATTGGTATAACATGGGCTTTCAAGTAGGTGAATACCTTGCCAAGCTTCATCCTAAAGGTTCAGGCGAAACGCCCATTGCACTCTTGCTTGGCCCTCAAGCGAGTGGCGGCACCAAACCTGTGGCGTTAGGATTCTATGACGCGATTAAAGATAGTGATGTAAAAATCGATGTGAGCTATTGGGCTGACAACGACAAAGAGCTACAACGCAATCTTGTACAACAAGTAATAGAACAAGCTCACGTAAAATACATTGTCGGCAGTGCCGTCGCAGTTGAGGCTGCAATCAGCGAGCTAAGAGCGGCAGACAAAACCGATGAGATTGGGCTGATTTCTAGCTACCTAAGTCACGGGACTTACCGAGGTTTACTGCGAAACAAGGTACTTTTTGCACCAACAGACAAAATGGTGGAACAGGGTCGCTTGTCGGTGAAACAAGCGGTGAGTTATTTACGAGACCAACCTTACGAGATGCACAGTGCACCAAAAATTGAAGCTCTGACCCCTGCGACACTCAAAGATCAAATTATTGCCGATTCATTGTCACCTTCTGAGTTTCGACCGGTATTCAGTGTGAATCCATAGTGTTATATTGAACTAAGCACTCAATAACTATAAAAATACGAACAATAATTTAGGGAACATTCATGCAAAAAACAACGCGTACTATGCCAACGCATAAACATATCGCTCTAGTCGCTCATGACCACTTCAAACCTGAGCTTCTAAGATGGGTAAAAGAGAATAAAGAGAAGCTACAAAGCCACTTCCTTTATGCGACGGGTACAACGGGTTCTCTGCTAAGCAAAGAGACAGGTTTAGCAATCAAGAGCATGATCAGTGGCCCAATGGGTGGCGACCAACAACTTGGCGCTCTAATTTCAGAAGGCAAGATCGACATGCTGATCTTCTTCTGGGATCCACTCAATGCCGTACCGCACGACCCTGATGTAAAAGCACTACTGCGTATCGCGAGTGTTTGGAACATTCCTGTAGCAACCAACCGCGCTACTGCGAACTTCCTTTTTAACTCTTCACTACTTGAAGAAGAAGTTGTTATCGAGATTCCAGATTACGAAGCGTATCTGGCTGAGCGTACCTAATTCTCGTTAAGACAGATGAGTACGTCACAGACTAAAAAGCCTGCTTAGTCGCAGGCTTTTTAGTCTGAATATAGAAGTTCTGAGAAGGGCCTATTTATTACTCCACACCGCCATTTCATTGCCACTTGGCTCGCGAAAATGAAAGCGTCGACCACCTGGGAAACTGAATATTTCACGATTGACCTCTCCACCCGCATTAAGCACGTCACGTTCGGTCTGTTCGAGATCTTCACTGTAGAAAACCATTAATGCCCCGCCCTTTTCTGCATCAGAAGACAAATCAGCCAAGTAGAAACCGCCCATTAACCCTTTACCTTCAAAAGCGGAATACTCAGGACCATAGTCCTCAAAGCGCCAACCAAACACTTGGCTGAAAAACGCCTTGGTCGATGCAATATCTTTCGCGGCAAATTCGATATAGTTGATTGATCCATGTTCCATATGCATGTCCTTCTGCTTTATGTCTGCAAATAAAATACAGGCGAATGCGACTTGAGCCCTTATCAAAACACCCTAGCGGGGCGACTACTTTTTACGGACTACAGGGTAGTCGGAGCCGTGTAGCTCTTGTACGAAGCCAGAACCATCGCCACTGTGCGTGATCCACACTTTCTCTTTAGCACGTGTCATCGCTACATAGAACAAGCGACGTTCTTCCGCGTATGGGAACACGTCTGACGATTCAGTCAATGCACCATCAATATGCAGTTGCTTCTTCTTCGCTGGGAATTGTCCTTCATCCACGCAAAGGATAATAACGAAGTCTGCTTCTTTACCCTTACTGGCGTGACAAGTCATGAAGTTGATATCAATGGAGGTGAAAATCTTCTTCCAGTCTTCCAATAATTCTGGCTTGTGATAGTGGTTACGACCAAGCAACAACACCGACTTGTTAGTTTTGCCTTTAGATTGACGGTTAAGTTGATCAAGAATCTTCTCAACTTCTTTACTTGGCGCACTGTATACCGCCTTTTGCTTCTGTTGCTTGAAGCTGTTCAGCTCTTTCGGCAACTGAATTGGGTTTTCTTGCACAAAGCGATTCGCCACAGCACCTAACTGGTTGTTGAAACGATACGTGGTATCCAGGTGATGAATTGTCGAGCTCGCGAAACGATCTTTAAAACCTGTAGTTAAATCAACGTCTGCACCCGCAAATTGGTAGATGGATTGCCAGTCATCACCTACGGCAAAAATAGACGCTTGGTGCTCCGCTTTAGACTGGTTACACAGCGCCTCTACCAAGGCAAGGCGATCAGGAGAGATATCTTGATATTCGTCGATCATGATGAACTTCCAAGGCGAGATAAACTTACCTTTTTCGACGTACTGAGTTGCACGGCTGATCATAGTCGAGAAATCGATATGGTTCTCTTCTTTCAGTGCCTTTTGCCACGCCGTCACACATGGCCAGCAAAGCGATAGTTCGCTGTTAAGACGTGTGTAATCGCGGTGGTCAATAAGCTGCTGCTGTACTTCTTTCTTGGTTAAGCCAGATGCGTTCAGCTGTTCTAGTTGCTTTTCAAGCCAGCCAATCAGTTTAAGGTTTGAAACGTGACTGCCTAGCTCGTCATCACCCGTCAGGTAAGCAATTGGCCATTTAGATAAGTGTTTTTGCCAACGTTTGAAGTTGGTAGGCGTCATCCAGTGCTTCTTCAACCAATCAATACACCATGCTTGGCGCTGGTTATCATCAAGTGCTAACGGAGAAATCACCACACGTTCGGTTTCAACCTCATTCAAGATCTTCAAACCCAACTGGTGGAAGGTATTCACTTGAACCTTCTCTGCGGACAACCCAATTTTACTGTCGAGGCGCTGCTTCATCTCTTCGGCTGCTTCACGACCAAACGCAAGCAATAAAAGCTCTTCGGCTTGAGCTTGGTGACTTTGCAATAAGTAAGCGACACGTGCTGTCAGAACACTGGTTTTACCGGAACCTGCACCTGCCAGAATCAGGTTATGGTCATCGTTCATCAAAACCGCATATTGCTGTGACAGGTTCAACGGCGATGACTCACACTGGGCAAACAACACTTCCCAGTTTTTTCTCTCGGTCTCAAGCCATTGCTGGTTTCTTTCCGCTTGTTTAACCTCGGTGTCTGACAACCACGGCTGCATTCTTGCGATGCGATTTGGCATACGCTGCGCTGCTTCGTCCAGAGTCATCGTCATACTCTCTAGGCCAGAATTAACCTTCTCAACCCAAGTGTTGACTTTAGAATGAGGCAGAAAGGCTGGAAGTTGCTCTAAGCGTAATAACTCAGCTTCCCATTGAGGTACGTGTTCGGCCAGCTGCTCACACTGTGTGTCGTGCCATTTCTGGTATGCCGCCACAGATGCACGTGCAAACTGACGACACTGGTCCCAAGGTAGACCTTGAACTAACCAACTGCGCTGCTTTCCGTCTTGTTGGTTAGCAAAAAACTGTAACGATCCCCAAAACAATCCGCGTTTGATCGCGATCTTGCCACTCCAAATAGTAAACGGGATACGTTCCTCACTGCCCACTGACGACAACAGCAGACGTGAACCATCGAGTTCAACCTGATGGTATTCATTTTGAATAAAAAATTGTGCAGTCTTGTTAGCGCTTAGCTGCATTGGAGTGTGCTCTTAATTGGGAATATTGAATTTATATCATGATGCAATGAGAATTAATAATATCTCATATCTTATCGACGCTTTCATGACCACCTACGGACAATTATGGATAAGTATCAAATTCTTGTGCTTGATTTCTGTTAGGATTATGGTTTTTAGTGCGTCAAGCGAGTGACTGTGGAATTTTCAGCCAAATTACGCCTCTATTGGGCAAATAAAACCATAAATTACAGCGTATTAATTCTCATCACTCTGCTCGGTGTAGTGGTGCCTGCTTGGTATTATGGACAGAACACACTCATCACCCCTCTGATTCTAGGTGTCATCGCAGCCGCATTGGCCGAAAGTGATGACAGCTTTACCGGTCGCTTAAAAGCCCTGACCCTAACCTTTATCTGTTTTGCCGTCGCCGCTTTTTCTATTGAGCTGCTTTTCGACACGCCATGGCTGTTCGCGTTAGGTCTATTTGCGTCAACATTCTCATTCATCATGCTGGGCGCAATTGGCCCGAAATACGCAAGCATTGCGTTTGGCTCGCTGCTAGTCGCAATCTACACCATGCTAGGTGCCCATGAGAGCACCAACTTATGGTTCCAACCTTTATTACTACTAACAGGCGCAGCTTGGTACTACTTCATGTCGATGATTTGGCAGATTGTGTGGCCAATGCAACCCGTACAGCAGAACCTTGCTACGGTGTTTGACCAAATTGGCACCTACATGGAATCTAAGGCTGAGCTTTTCTACCCTGTTTCGGACCTTATTCCGCAACCACACCGCATTATTGAAGCCAAATTAAATGCGAGTACCGTGAACGCGCTCAACATGTGTAAAGCAACCCTGCTTAACCGTTCTAAACGTGGACACATTGATGGCCCTAGTGACCGCTTCTTAAATACTTATTTCATCGCGCAAGACATTCACGAGCGTGTAAGCTCGACCCACTATCGTTATCAAGAGCTTGCTAAACACTTTGAACGCTCTGACGTACTGTTTCGCTTTAAATACCTACTTGAAGCGCAGGCAACGGCATGTAAAGAAGTGGCGAGCTCGCTTAAAGTTGGATCTGAGTATCAACATGGTGACAAGTCTGTATTGGCGCTCGATGAGCTGATGTCTTCACTTAATCATCTTCACCAGCAGAATAAGCCCGAATGGAAGCCGCTGTTGAACCAACTGGATTATCTTTTCAATAACCTAGCGACCGTTGAGAAGCAGTTATCAAACATCAGTAACCCAGATGCAGAAAAGCTAGAAGAAGACGTATTAGACGACACCAACCCACATACGCTGTCGGCAATGTGGCAGAAGATCAAAGCCAACCTACATACTGACTCTATGCTATTTCGTCATGCGATTCGTATGGCAATCACACTGACACTTGGCTACGGAATCATCCAAGGGTTTGAGATCGAACGCGGTTATTGGATCTTGCTAACGACACTGTTTGTTTGCCAACCCAACTACAGTGCTACCCGCCAAAAGCTGACTGCTCGTGTTATTGGTACCGTTGCTGGTTTGTTGATAGGTGTTCCACTGTTAACCTTCTTCCCTTCTCAAGAGAGCCAGTTGGTATTCATTGTGATCAGTGGTGTGATGTTCTTTGCGTTCCGTATTAATAACTACGGCTTCGCGACAGGCTTCATCACCCTATTGGTACTGTTCTGCTTTAACCAGCTTGGTGAAGGCTACGCTGTCGTTCTGCCAAGGCTTGCAGATACCTTCATTGGGTGTGCTCTGGCGGTGCTAGCTGTCGTTTATGTGTTGCCCGATTGGCAATCAAAGCGACTACACAAGGTAATGGCTGACGCGCTGGACGCCAACAAAAACTATTTAGCGCAAATCATCGGTCAGTACCGAGTCGGCAAGAAAGACACGCTGAATTACCGTATCGCTCGTCGCAGTGCGCACAATAACGATGCGAATCTGACCGTGGCGATCAGCAGTATGTTAGTCGAACCTGGGAAATACCGTACTTCTGAAGATGAGAGTTTCCGTTTTCTAACACTCAACCACGCCCTATTAAGCTACATTTCGGCGTTAGGAGCCCATAGAACTTGTATCGACGACGAAGCGACACACAAGCTAGTATTAGACGCTCACCGTGTGATACATGAGCACCTCGACGCACTTAATGATCAGCTCTATTCGCACTGCGAGCAATGTGAGGTTAAAAATACTTACGATCCGGATTTGGACAAGCGTTTAAGTGAATGGCGAGAAGAAGATGAGAGTTCTGTCAGGATGGTCCTACAGCAGCTGCATTTGATCTATCGAATGCTTCCAGAACTGCATACGCTAGCGACCAAATTTGCGGTTAAGGTAAAGATTGATAAACCACTCGATAAAGAAGATTCTTGAAAAGCAAACAAAATACTGTAAAAACAAAAAGATAGCATAAATCGCTCACCTTTTGATCACTTGTTGCAGTAATACTTCTCTTCACAAATACCTACAACTGGGTAGAGCAACTCCTTGCCTACCCTTACTACAAAAGGGCTAGGACGATTTTTACATTGTAAGAATTTTCTGACCTTGATTGACCAAGCCATAACTTTGCTTAACATTCCTCGGACAAAAAACGACCACAGAAACCTATAGTTGTCTTAGTTCTAGGAAACGACAAATTTATTTTAATATTCACTTAATCTTGTTTGATTTCCGGTAACAGTAGTCTATGCTCATTAGAGCATATGGAATTGCAGCAAGGTCACATTATGAATACACAACAATTTGAAGCATTTAAACAGCAGATCCAGCTTCTTAACCCGGAGCAACTAAAAGCGTTGCAGGGTGAGATTGACGGTAATCTGGAAACAGAGAAAGAAACTCTGCTTACCGACGAAGAGCTAAATGCACTTAACGATCTGTTCAGTTAATAGACAGATATCACTATTTTAGCTTAAGTTCACCGTTTCACCGTAGATTTCCCCTTCTCAACATTGCGCTTAAAATATCGTCCACCTAGACTCTTCCCATACGTCAATTAAAGGTCCTGCTATGTCGATATCTGGTATTCAATCTGGTTACGCCATTATTCAGCAGTCTGCCAACATGGCTGAAGAAGCGGCGATCGAGCTCAAACAAGCGTCTGAGCATCCCCCAGTCTCTAAAGATACTTTTGAATCTGATGATGTTTTCAAAGGCAGTGATCTCAGCTTTAATCAAGTTGAACCCGAACAGTCCCTTTCATTCAAAGACAAAGAGTCAGAACCCTCTTCTTCATCAAACGATGCACTGATCAAATTAACCCAAAGTGCTAGCTATAACCGAGTCGGTGCTAGTGTGGTTGACCGCCAAAATGAAGCCATTGGTAGCCTACTCGATATCCATATCTAGGCCGTGCTGATCTGTTGAACTGATCTATAATCAAATTTAACGTCCGGTTCCTGTAGTCTGAATCCCTTTGGTTCAAGCACTTTTAATACTTTTTGACGTAATAAGCACACAAACTGTAACTCATTATATCTGGCGCTTGTTTCTGGTTTATTACTCGGTAGAATCAGCGCAAACCATTTTGCTGCACAAACTTTACTTCATACTATTTATGCCAAAACTAAATCTGCATCGCCGTGACTATGTTTCTATTTTAGGGGGCGATATCTCCGCAGACGAATTAGAAAATAAACTCCAACCTCATTTTGAAAAGCCAGCAAACAAGCTGACACCTAGCCCTTACCTGACAGAAAAGAATGTGACACGTCGTTGGACGGCTCTCGAGAACGCAGAATCACAACAAGAGCTACTCGACCCTCATACCGAAAGTCAGATGCAAGCCTATGAAAAAAACATCGAGCACTTCGTTGGCACTGTTAAGGTACCTGTAGGTATCTCTGGCCCATTGCGTGTTAATGGCCTATTTGCCCAAGGTGATTACCTAGTTCCACTGGCAACAACCGAAGCAGCACTTGTCGCATCTTATAACCGAGGCTCTAAACTCATTAGTGCTTGTGGTGGCGCGAGTGCAATGTTGCTCAATGAAGGCGTAACACGAACTCCTGGCTTTGCATTCCAAGGTTTAGTTGAAGCTGGACAGTTTGTAGCATGGGCAGTAACTCAGTATGAGAAATTTAAAACCTTAGCAGAATCGACCACTTCCCACGGCAAACTGACCGACATCAATATCAACATTGAAGGCAACCACGTTTACTTGGTGTTTGAGTTTCTAACGGGAGACGCATCTGGTCAGAATATGGTGACCATCGCGACCAACGCGGTATTTGAGTACATCATCGAACACACACCAGTTAAGCCTGACCATGCCTTCCTTGATGGTAACTTGTCGGGTGATAAGAAAGCCAATACCCAAACCTTGCGCAGCGTGCGCGGCAAAAAGGTAACCGCTGAGGTTAATATCCCAGCAGAACTTGTTGCTAAGTATCTACATACCACGCCTGAGAAGATGGTTCAGTTTGGTCAAATGACCACTGTGGGCGGCGCTCTGAGCGGCACTATCGGTATCAATGCCCATTACGCTAATGCACTGGCTGCACTTTACATCGCTTGCGGACAAGACGCCGCGTGCGTTGCAGAATCTGCCATTGGCATGACTCGCATGGAGCTAAACAAAGAAGGCGGTTTATACGCAAGTGTAACGCTACCTAACCTGATGGTGGGAACTGTTGGTGGCGGTACCAGCCTTCCAAGCCAAAAAGCGTGTCTTGATTTGCTAGGGCTGCACGGCAATGGTAAATCCCAAGCTTTAGCTGAAGTTTGTGCTGCATTGTGTTTAGCCGGTGAGCTTTCCATCGTAGGTGCATTTTGTGCAGGCCACTTTTCACGAGCTCACCATAAGTTAGCTCGTAAATAACCTTTATCAATTTGGCTTGCTCGGTTTTGCTGTAAATTCAAAATCACAAGCCAATTTAAATTCGTGAGTCATACATGGATTACTTACACTTATCGAGAGTGAGCCTTAAGCACCTCACTGCCCTACACATTATGCTGAATACCCATAGCGTGACTCAAACTTCTGAGCAGCTCTGTGTCAGCCCATCAAGTGTGAGTAAGACCCTGTCTCAGCTTCGTGAGATCCTCAACGACGAGCTGTTCTACCGAGATGGCACTAAGCTAATCCCAACGCCCTTTGCTCTTCAAATCGCTCCAACGGTTCACGCGATTCTTTCAAGCATGAACGGATTGCTTCATCAGAAGAGCTTCGCTCCAGAGGAATACCAAGGCAGCTTTTCACTCTCGATGCGCGAGAGTACTTTTGAAGTATTTGCCTCTAAGATCAGCAGAATCACCACAGAGCTTGCTCCCAAAGCAAAACTTCATATCTATTCGAAACAGCAGCTTGGGTTCGATGCTTTGCTCAGCGGCAAGGTTAATTTGATCTTATTACCTCACGATATCTCCCAACCTCCGACAGACAACAAAGAGCTGGTGTGGGAAACGATCCTGCCGGATGAGATGGTTTGCTTAATGGGGGCTCATCATCCGCTGGCACAACAAGAACTGACGGTTGAGGGCTACCTAGACTACAAACACATTGGCATCTTAGATAATGAGTTGTCGCAGCCTTACTTTGAGCAGAGTTTAGTGCAACGTCATAAGCCGAGAGAGATGGCTATTTCGGTCGCTGATTTTGGGGCAGCAGCTGTACTTTGTCACAATACCCCTTTCCTGTTCACTTGTTCGAAACAGTGGGCTGAACATGCGAAACAAGCGCATGGATTAGTGAGTAAGCCACTTCCCTTTGATTACGGAAAAGTGGCGTACAGCTTAGTGTGGAACAAGCCAAATATGAATGATCAGGCGATCAAATGGCTGTGTGACCTGTTTTTAGAAGCCTAGTTCTTTTTTAGAAGCCTAGTTCTTTGGTCATTGAAGACCGAGAATATTAGGTATAAACCTCTGGCGTTTGCATCGGCCTTTGAACAATCGCATAGAGCTGATCGTGGAAGCTTTCCATCTGTTGTTTTGTACACTTAGACCAATCCAACGCCTCGCCAATCACGCCGTGATGTTGAAAAGCATTGAGTCGAATCCGAACGTCACTTGGCAATCCTTTTAAGTAATACCCAACTTGGTTTATCTCTTCCTCAAGGTCACTCTTACCCGGAATATGCAAAAGCCTCACTTCGTGTAACTTACCTTGTTCCGCTAGATAGTTGATGGTTTCAAACACACGATGATTCCCTCTTCCCACTAACCAGTTATGGGTTTCTGATTGCCAAGATTTAAGATCAATCATCGCTCCATCAAGATAAGGCAGCACCTTGTCCCAGCCTTGTTTTGACAACGAACCGTTACTATCGATAAAGCATGTGAGATGCGCTAGCTGCGGATCGCTTTTCATCGCTTCAAATAGGTCAATGATAAACGGCAGCTGCATGGTCGCTTCGCCGCCCGACACGGTAACACCACTCAGGAAGAACTGGTTATGTCTCACCAGCTCTAGTACTTCTGAAACCGTCATCGTGGTGATTTTCGGACTCGATTTATGACCACAAACATCAATACACTGATCGCAATTGGTGCAAGCCACTGGATCCCATATCACTTTGCCACCAATAGTACTCAAAGCACCACTTGGGCAGCCACTAACGCAATCTCCGCAATTATTACAGTGATTGATGGTATGAGGGTTATGACAGGTTATACAGTCGAAATTGCATCCCTGTAGAAACAGCACAAGCCGATTCCCCGGTCCATCAACACAAGAAAAGGTCAGCACACGGCTGACCTTCGCTTGTTTTTCTGTCTTATTGTTATTAACCCTAGCCATTTGAGTTGTTAGATCAGAAATTTTCATAGTTAATGCGATTCGAGCACTAGGTTATTCGTACGTTGGCGACATCTCTAAGCTTGCCACGCGAGGTTTACGCTCTAAGATGCCCGTATTTTTCGCCGCTTCAGCTCCTAAGAAAGTCGTGTTGGTGCGCGAACCTTCTTCATCGTATTTAGCGATGTCAGACAACTTAATCATGTAACCTGTCACACGAACTAAGTCGTTTGATGCAACGTTCGCGGTAAACTCTCGGTAACCCGCTTGAATCGCGCCTTTACACAGGTTGAACATCGCTTCAGGGTTTGATTTCACGGTTTCGTCAATGGTTAAAATGTCACTGATACCTGATGTGTAGAATTTATGATGACCCGCAGTCGCACGAACGTAAGAGACAGGATCTGGTTCTGTTCCATAAGGGATACGCACGCCTGGAGTGACACCTTCATCTAGGCTGATACCACCTTGAGCATGCAATAGAGCCTTGCCTTCTAGACCATATTTCACTTCAGAACTATCAACAATTTCAGCGAGTTTTTCTGAAATGCGATGTCCAAGTTGGTTAGCTTGTTCGTCATGACCATAACGCCCTGCTTTGTCCTCTTTCTTCATCAAGATATTCACAGCTTCAGCCATACCGTAGATGCCGAACATTGGTGCGAAGCGGTCTTCTTCGATCAGCCCCTCTTGGGTTAAGAAACCCTTGAAGAAGTTAGATTCTTCATGCAAGAAGCGGCTGCGAGCGTTCATCAGCTCAACCATGATAGCGCTGTAGTGTGGTAACACTTGCTGTAGGAAATCGACACTGTCCTCAGACTTCAACGCTACTTGTTTTAGGTTCATACGTACTAACGTGTTTGAACCACCAGCCAAAGGAAGCGAGTTATAACAACTCACGATGCCAAAGCGCTTATCACCGTATGCCGCAGCGTGTGCTGGGTAGTTTGCGATGTGTGGCTTACTGCATTCACAAATATTGCTCGCAGCATGGCGTAGCAAATCATCAGGTGTTACAGCAGGGTCATACATAAAAGTAATGTTTGGCGCAATCTGCTTAAGTTCAGCATCAACTCGCAAAATAGTACGGCAGATAACGTTGTCTGTTGGCCCGATATTCACATGCATGAACGCATCTGGCAGTGTGCGGTCCAGCATGATCCAGAATAACTTAAGCTTCTGATAAACCTGCTCTTCTGTTAAGTCGCCAACGAAAGGCATTAATACATCATCCAATTGACCTAAGTAAACAGGAATAGATGTTACCGATGGGACGTGATGGTAAAGGATGGTAAGCATGTTCAATGCTTCATCAAAATTAGTTGCCGCGCTAAGCTCTAAATACTTTGAGCCTTGATGTAAGTATTTAGAATAATCGGGAAGCACATAGCGCGGCTTAAATGGGGCGTGACCTTCAAACATGTCACATAACACGCCTTGCTGTAAGGCTTGCTCTACTTCACTACTTACCGGCATGTACGGTAGGCTCGCTTCAGCCTCTAAGGCAAGATAGCTCGACTTCTGTTTTGGTGACAGATTGGCATCTGAAATGATATTGCTAAAGCGTTGTTGCTGCTTGGAAAGTTGTGGAGAAGCAGATTGGTGGCTCATGATAAAACCCTTAAAATTGTTATGGGCTTATTTTATATCTGGCCATTTAGTTTCCACTAGTGAAATGTATGCAAGGATACATTTCCAAAATGGAAATAAGTAGTTTGTAATTGGGTGATTTTCGAGGGGCGGATTTATGCGTTTAAAGCGTTAGTAAGTGTCATAAATCTCAACAATTAAAAATAGAAAACCCACATAACTGGCACTAAGGCCGTTGATGTGGGTTCGGTTATTTATGTTTTACTTTGTTCGCTAAAACGTGTTTTGGATTTTAGTTCTCGCTAATCACTTAGCCATAAGCTTCAAATGAACTACTTACGTCCAACGCCCATCAGTACTTTTAGCTTGCCTTGTGGGGTATCAACAGAGAAAGGTACCGATACTTCAACAACAGAAAATCCAGCAGCACTCAATACGTTCTCTGAGCGCTCAGGGCTTACGCCGTAGTCATCGCTATCGTTTTCTAGACACCAGTCCCAGTGAACAAATGTGCCATCGTTCTCGAGTAGCGTATAAATCAGGCTTACTGTGTCTTGTAGGTTCGGGATAAAGCCACAAACCGACGACGCGACCACTACATCGAACTGATTTCGGAATGCTGGATGCTGAGCTGCAAGCCCGCGCGATAGAATATCAACAACCGGTTCAACGTTGGATAGCTCTTTCTTGTCTAGCTCTTCAATCATCCCTTCAGACATGTCGAGTGCGATGATCTCTTTTGCTAAAGGAGATATTTTTTGGCTGAGCAGTCCTGTACCACAACCAAAATCAAGGACACGGGTTCCGTTTAAATCAACGAGCTGTGTCAACTGGTCAAATACGGACTGTGCGAATACTGCGGTCGCGGGATCTTTATCCCAATCAACGGCGTACTCGTCCCATTGTTTCGCCATCATGGCCTCCATCTTTACTTCTTGTAGGTTCGGAACCTGCCCAGAGTAAACTAAATTAGCCAATTCGTCATAGAGTTATCATGCAAAGATGGACTATTTCTAAGATAGCCAGCACAATATTCAATATAATATGCACCAATACCCGCCTAATCTGGAAATGAAATGAACCTTTCTCAAGTCCAAGCCTTCTGTTCTGTTGCTGATTTAGGATCAGTCTCTGAAGCTGCACGACAGCTAGAATGCAACCGAACCAAGCTTAGTATGTCTATCAAAGCCTTGGAGAAAGAGTTAGATGTAGAACTTTTCGTACGCAGCGGCAACCACGTCGAGCTGTCTGAAGCAGGCAAAGCCATCTATAAAGATTGCGAAGGAATGTTAGTGACAGCTGCGCGTATTAAACAAACCTGCCTTCATGTTTCTGGTGAGTTCAACGCCGAGATATGGATTGCTCGCGATGATTCTCTGCCCGATGAAATGTGGCAAGATTTATCTCACACGCTGAATAACAAGTACCCTTCTACTTCTTTCAACTTCGTTCTAGCATCGAGTGGCGACTTAGCCAACCTCGTCGAAACTCAACAAGTTGATTTTGCATTCGGTGTTGATTACGAACGTGTAGACGACCCACGAATCATCTATAACCCGCTTGGTAAGATTCGGATGATGTCTGTGTGTAAAAAAGGACATGACCTGAGTGCAATGCGCCGCGTCTCCGACGAAGTACTAAGAAATTCGATGCAAGCGACCATGGTTTATCTCAATGAAAAAGATAATCCAGAGCTTGAGCCCTTCTCTCGTCGTTACATTGGTTTCTCTAGCTTTGACTTTATGCTGGATACGATTTTACGTGAAGAGGCATGGGGCGTAATGCCAGAGCCATTGATTCGTCACTTACTGCGTGAACAAGAACTAGCAGTGATCAAACACACCTACGGCCTGACTCAAGAAGATTACTGCATGTTTACGGCAGCCGGGATGGCAGAACACCCAGGTATGAACTGGCTTGCGGACCAGCTGAGCGATTACTTGTTTGATTTCTAATTAGCGCTTGTTAGAAGACCATCACGTGGTCAACTAAATAGCGTCCGTCTTCTTCAACTAGCACCATTTCAGCAACGAATTCGCCTTTGGCAATGGTGTATGCCTGCTTCCATATAAAAGCAACTGAATCAGAACGCCTAAACACCGCAACAGGTTCGCGATCTGCAAAAAAGCCGTTGCTGTGTTGATAATGATGACACACCTTTTCTAAATACTCAGGTGTCACTATGTCCTTCATTCGTTGAGTAAAGTCGCGACAATGTTGGGCATGATCAATATTGGTTGAGCCCTCCATCAAATTATCCATAATAGGGTTAGCGATTGCCCACAAATCGCTATCGCTAATATCATCAAACTTCATCGTCATCCTTTCTTTCCCACTGTTCCAAGCGCTAATGCCCTTCACCGCGCTATAAAACACCGCTTAATGATGTGTTTTATTAATGATAAGCGATCTTGATTCAGTTGCACACTAGTCCACGAAAACAGTCATCGTCAATTTTACTGACACCTGAAAATTAACATAAGCAACTGAATTAAAATGAATAATATAAAAAACCATGTTCTGTAACATAAACATCATCAGATAAAGTTTGAAAATCTCGCTCAATATTAGAACAATGAAATTATCAAAAACATCTGGAAAATATTATGTGTGACAGGAAAAGCCAAAACGAAAATCGAGTTCTATTGTTCTCAGCCCTTTTAGCATCAGGCTTCGCTATTGGCGGATTGGTGTTGGGTCTTCTCGTTGGCTCTCTGGTCATAGTATTTGACGGTGTCTACTCTCTTATCAGCTTACTGTTAACTTTATTGTCACTAGCTGCCTCAAAATACATTAATCGCCCTTCAGATCGTGAATTCCCGTTCGGTCGTGCAATCATTGAGCCCATAGTCATCACGATTAAAGCCGCTGTCATTTTACTTGTGGTTGGTTATTCACTCTATTCAGCTATTGGCGCTTTGATGACAGGCGGTCGTGAAGTTGATGCTTCAATCGCAACTCTGTTTGGTATTTTTAACGTATTGGGCTGTGGTTACGCATGGTGGTACATTGCTAAGAAAAGTAAGAGCATTTCATCTGGCTTGATTCAAGCTGAGTCTAAGCAGTGGCAAATGGATACACTATTGAGTGTCGCGGTAACAGCAGGTTTCGTCGTGGCTTGGTCAATGACATTCTCGCCGTTCGCAGAATACGCTGTGTATGCCGACCCAATGATGATGTTGCTGATGTCTTTCTACTTCATTAAAGTACCGTTCGATATGCTAAGAGAAGCTATGCGTGAGCTACTAATGATGTCGGCAAACAAAGAAATTTGTGACGCGGTAGATAAGAACGTTGTCGCGGTAGACAAAGAAGCAGAACAAGATTTGGAGCTAATCGGTGTGACTAAGGTTGGTCCTGAGCTAAGAATCAACGTTGATATTCATACCAACGACCAACAAGCGATTGCGGTCGATGATATTGAACGTACGCGCCGCCAACTAAAGCGACGCCTGTCTAAGATGCCATATGAGCTTCAACTGAACCTCAACATCGCGAGCTAATTCTCACCCAGCAATCGGTAGATAAACGCAATTGCTATTGAGATTGAATTTCTTCAGAAGCCGACGCCTTAACCGTCGGCTTTTTTTCTCTTGTAACCCACCAGCAAGCCAGCGACCCAATCGTCACCATACATACCCCCTGCCAAAACGTGATGGTCAGCGTTAAGCCTAAGATCATAGAAGAGAGTAAGGTTGCAAAGATTGGCGTGAAGTAAGACATAGTAGCAAGAAAAACCATGTTGCCACCCAATATCGCGGTATTCCAAAGCGCGTAGCCCGCGCCCATGCACACGCCAGCTAAAGCCAAATCAATCGCGGCACTGCTCGTCATCACCATACCGGTTTCGCTGCTTAGTGCGTATTTGATCCATAAGGTGATCGCTGTAGCAATAAAGAACAACACAATCGCATTCTGCCCTTTCGCGACTTTCTGTGTGTAATTACAGTAAACCGCCCAAATAATCGCGCCGAAGAACGCCATCGAATAGGTTTTAGGGTTAGTCGCGATATTTGCCGCAATCTGTTCAACAGAGAGGCTTTGGTCGCCACTGATGCTCCAAGCCACTCCAAAGAAAGCCAAAAAGATACTTGGATACACCAGCCAATTTATCTTTTTATCGCTGAGTAATACCGCAAACAATACCGTCAGTGCAGGCCAAAGGTAGTTGATAACCGCCATTTCTAAGGCTTGGTGTCGGTTATTTGCCATGCCTAAGGCCAAGGCCAGAAAAATCTCGTAGCAGACAAACAGCGCGCCACCAATCAACAAATAAGACTTTGAGAAGCGCTTCAGCTTAGGTAACCCCATCACGCAAACCAAAAACAATGAACTCACTGTATAAAGGCTGGCTGCGCCACCAATTGGACCTAATTGCTCTGACACGCTACGAGACAACGCAATTAAGCAGCTCCAAAGTAAAATGGCAGCAATGCCGTAGCAGCTATGGCGATGAGATTTCAGCACGCTTATTCCTTCTATTTGTTATGAGTGGTTATCGTGGCAGCTTAAAGCATAAATACGTTTGAGTACCACAATCGAAAAGTGAAACCTGTAGAAATTAAGTCGCCGAGCACAGAATTGTACTCGGCTATTAGTAATCAACGAATAAAGCTAAAGTCGGTGAGTCGTTACGCTAGCAGAAGTGCTTGCAGCTCAGCTAGAGACTTAACTTGGTAATGAGGGTTAATACCTTCTGGCGTTGCCTTCTCCTGGCTGTTTAACCAACAGGTCTCGATACCAAAATCTAAACCACCTAAAATGTCTGAGTGTGGGTTATCTCCCACCATCAAAATGCGCTGCTTTGCTGGTAAGCCAACAAGCTTGTGTGCATGTTCAAAGATCTCAGCATCTGGTTTAGCAACGCCGACTTCTTCAGAAATGATCACATGTTCGAAGTAATCGGTCATGCCAGTGCGCTCTAAACGGATCGATTGCAGCTCAGTGAAGCCATTAGTAATAATGCCCATGTTCACTTTGCCTTGTAACGATTCCATTAGCTCTTTGGCACCCGGTAGCAAAGAACAGATGTCCGCCATTGCTGTTAGGAATGCGCTGTTTAATTCTGCAGTTGTTGTTTCTAACTTTTCTGCCCAGCTTTCGAAGCGTGTGTGCTTCAGTTGATCAGCCGTAATTCGGCCATCTTGATAGTCTACCCATAGTGGTAGGTTAACTTCTTGATAAACGGAATAATCCTGCTCGCTAAAATCCACACCAAAACGTGAGAACATTAGCTTCATTCCGTGAAAAGCGTCAAAGTGGAACAAGGTTTCATCCGCATCAAAGAATATCCAATCGTACTTCATTATCTGTCCTATTATTCGCGCTATCGAGTCGAATTTATATTTTGTTCTTTCCTAACCTCAACGGTTAAGTGTGCATTCTACTACCATTTTTGTGAGCCTGAATATAGTTCTAAGAATTTATAGAAAACAAGCAACAAGTCATGATGTATCGCAAATTTTGCCACATATTAAACCAATACCATAAAGGAAATACACGAAATGTACCGGGAGGTACTATGAAGCACTTCTTACCGTCATCCGTCATGCTCACTCCATTCCTGGTCAAATACTACGATGAAGAGCCTCAAGAGGCGTCAGATTCACCTGGGAAAAAGGAAAGCCAGGTCGAATGTACTGTCAACCCAGATCAAGAATCGACACAAGAAGAACATGAGCCAGCGTTGACTGAATAGCCTTATTTTCATTGGTTATAAAGCATCATACCGGTCTTAGAACGATCAATTATTCACCATCCATAACTGGCAATATACACATCAGAAAACCATAAAAACGATTGCTATATGAGCCCTATCACAACCAACAACCAGAAAGTGGTAGTTCGGAATCAAAGTTGTTCCAGATCAATGGTCGACCAGTTGTTTGCCGACAACATAAAGGCAATTAAAAATCATAATTAACCGGAGTTTTCCAATGTCTAGTGCATTTTACATCCCTACAATCAACTTCATGGGTACTGGCTGTTTAAAGGATGCTGCTGATAGCATTCAGTCTCAAGGCTTTAAAAAAGGTCTTATCGTAACCGATAAAATCCTAAACCAAATTGGCGTGGTTAAGCAGGTTCAGGACCTTCTTGGCGAACGCGGTGTGGATGCTGTGGTATTCGACGGCACTCAACCAAACCCAACCATCACAAACGTAAATGATGGTCTTGAATTACTGACTGACAACGACTGTGATTTCGTTATTTCTCTAGGTGGCGGTTCTCCACACGACTGCGCAAAAGGTATCGCTTTAGTTGCTTCTAACGGCGGCAAGATTGCAGATTACGAAGGTGTCGACCAATCTGAAAAACCGATGATGCCGCTTATCGCTATCAACACGACTGCGGGCACCGCTTCAGAAATGACACGTTTCTGCATCATTACAGATGAAGAGCGCCACATTAAGATGGCTATCGTTGATAAGCACACAACACCGCTTATTTCAGTAAACGATCCTGAACTAATGCTTGCTAAGCCTGCATCACTGACTGCTGCAACAGGTATGGATGCGCTAACACACGCAATCGAAGCTTACGTTTCTATCGCAGCGACACCAATAACAGACGCTGTAGCGATTAAAGCAATTGAACTTGTACAAGCTCACCTAAGAACAGCAGTAGCGCACGGCGAAGACATTGAAGCACGTGAGCAAATGGCTTACGCACAGTTCATGGCGGGTATGGCGTTCAACAACGCGTCACTAGGTTATGTTCACGCGATGGCGCACCAACTGGGTGGTTTCTACGACCTTCCACACGGTGTATGTAACGCTATCTTGCTACCACACGTTCAACGCTACAACGCGCAAGTTTGTCCTGAGCGTCTACGTGATGTTGCAAAAGCAATGGGCGTTAACGTTGAAGGTATGTCACCAGAGCAAGGTGCAGAAGCTGCGATCGAAGCGATTGTTCAACTAGCAAATGACGTGAACATCCCAACAGGTATCGCGGAACTTGGTGCGAAGCTAGAAGATATCCCTACTCTGTCTGACAACGCATTGAAAGACGCATGTGGTTTTACTAACCCTAAACAAGCGACCCACGAAGAAATCTCTGCGATTTTCGAAGCGGCAATGTAATCTGCCATTAAGTCACTTATAAACTTATCGACAAACGGGCTCACCTACTGAGCCCGTTTTCTTTACCTACCATATGCTATTCAAGTCTCTGTTTTAAATAGCCACTGATCCAGATAAATCTCTTTAAAAGTCGCATTGTCGTAACTGCTTAGTTATAGTCAAACTATTGATACATAGAATGACAAACAGGTTCCATTGAGTCGTTGGATAGTTAGCTCCTCATTATTAGCATCGCTCGTTTCCCACTCTGCCTTCGCGGAGGAACAGGATGAGTGTCACAGCCAACCGTTAGAAGACACGCGCGTCGAAAAAGCTTACCACTACCTAAACAGCAAGTTTTGTCAGCCCGCAATATGGTTCGATAACTTCTTTGTGGATGACCGTATTACCGAAGACGCCAGAGCAGGAACCTCTGTACGTTGGTATAATGATTTCATCTATTCTGAGGGCGGTGACGTAGATTACTCCACCAAACTAAACGCACGCTTACATTTACCCTTTGTCAGTAAAAGGCTTAAGCTAATCTACGAGTCTGTTGGTGATGAAGAATTCTTAGACTTCTTCCCACAAGATTCTGAAGAGTTAGAGAATGCACTTGGCCTTCGTTATGACGCCTATGCCAAGGGTTACAGTAGTTTCAATATCAAAGTGACATTGCGCCCAAGAATAGAGGCTCGCTATCGTTTTACCTACCCGCTCACCACAGATGCAGTGATTCGGCTAACCCAACGTGTGTATCAAGAGAAGAAAGAGACGGGAGAGATCACTGATATCGATTTTGATCTCTCTTTGAGTGACGATTTCTTAGCGCGTTGGTCTAACTTTGCTGGCTATAACGATGACCTCAAAGGCTGGGAGTATGGTACGGGCATTACCTTGTACCATTACCTTTCTCAAGATCAAGCTCTGCAATACAGCGCCACGATAACCGCGACCAGCGAGCCATATAACCACTACGAATACTCGCAAGTGTCGGTTACCTATCGAGAAAACATTTGGAAAGAGTGGCTATTTTACGAGATTACTCCACGCTATCAGTGGGAGCGTGAGCCTTACGAGAAGCAAACGGAAGAAGCGAATATCACGCTTCGAATTGAAGTCTTGTTCAACAACGTATAGCGCCAGATAAGCTTGATAAGACAAACCAAGAACCGCAAACCAAGAGCCAAGAGCCAAGAGCCAAGAAAAAGCACATCAAATGATGTGCTTTTTGGTTTCAGATAAAGGTTAAACTAAATTCTTAACCTTTGTAATTTCTCACTCGTGCCGCTTCTGCTTCGCGTTTATCAACCACCGTTTTACCGATTGGCGCCAGTGAGATAACCGCTAGCTTAAGGTGCTGAATCGCAAACGGAATACCGATGATGGTAATGAAACATGCCACCGCTGACATGATATGACCAATCGCAAGCCAAATACCTGCAAACAAGAACCAAATGATGTTACCAATCATACCTAACGGACTGGTACCAATATCCATTTCATTGGTAAGCTCATCACGAGAAATCGCTTCTTGACCAAATGGAAAGAACGAGAAGTTACCCATAACAAAACACGCTCTGCCCCACGGAATACCAACGATGGTAAGGAATGCAAGCAGCCCAAAGAACCACCACGCCAATCCCATAAATACGCCACCGAACAGAAACCAAATGATGTTACCTATTGTTTTCATTCTGTATTCTCCAACTCTTTGAATGCTGTTTAATTACTATGCCAAATAAGGCTGTGCTTCTTTCAATAAGTTCATTATTGTTGAGCCTTTATGAACCGTTTATGAATCAACGCGATTTTCTGTGTTTGATGCACACCACGAAATACCAAATCCGCATAGGGCAGTGCTAATTTATTTGATACCATTCAGTTCTAACCCAAGCGCAGACTCAACAACGAATTTAAGGCCGAATCTATGAACAATACAGAGCAACCTAAAAAGAAAATGAAAAACTGGGTGCCTATCGTCTTCTTCGGAGTTCTTAGCACCGTTCCAGTATTAATGTTCCTAGTCGACGTGTACATCAACCAATATATGTAACACACCCTCTATTGTCCCGACTTAAATGAATACAGGTAAACACACCTGTATTCATCCTAGTTAGCACTCCTCACTACATTCAGTCCAGCCGTTCGGTAATCAAATCAGTGCTTCGCTAATGAGGTCCAAGATATCGATCAACTCGTGATCCGGCAGGTTTAATAAGTTATCCCCCACATACCACTCAATCTTGCATTGATTCGGTAACTCACAGATAGCTGGGTTTCCTATCCATACCTTATGCTTACTAGCGATATTGTCTCTTAAAGCAACCCCATCTTCGTAACTTGCCGGCAAATAAAGATGTAGCATGTTCGCTTGCGGTTGTTGTGGGTTCACTTTGAATTGAGGGTAATCTAACAAGATTTGGTAGATCTGTTTCGTGCGTTCATACAAAGCGGGCATCTGCGCTAGTCGTTGATCAAACTGCATAGCTGCCGATACAACATAAGGTGTACGGTGATACACATTACCGCCTTGTCGTTTCATCCAAGCTGACGCCTTCGCAACAAACGCTTTATCACCCAACAACAGTGAGCCACCAAGTCCATTTAGCCCTTTGTATAGCGAGACATAAGCACTATCAAAGCCCTTTGCGATTTCGCTGTAAGGTTTTTGATAATATGCACCACACTCCCACAAGCGCGCGCCATCCATATGCAGATGAATGGATTGTTCGTTGCAATACTGCTTAATCGCTTCGAGCTCTTCCCACTCGGGTAGCTGACCACCTATCTCTCGCATCGGTAACTCATAAAGCGCTGCTGCGATTTCATCTGGCCACGCTTTCAAGTCATCGACATTCCAAGTGCGAAACACATTGCCCACTGGCAACACATTAAAGCGGTTCTGGAGCTGGTACCCTTGGCGCTCATGACGCAGGATATGACTCGATTCATGCATCGCAACCAGCGGGTTTCTTTTCTCCTGGCAGGCGATCTCTAGTGCCGTTGGTTGATTCATAGTGCCAGTGATAACAAATACAGCCGCTTCATATCCAAGCAGCTCTGCAACTTTGGCTTCAAAGCCTTCGATGAACTCACCATCACCGTAAGTATCGTGATGTATGTTGTGCTCTTCACACCATTCAGCCATCTGAGCAAATGTTTGGGCCGGAGTCGGATCTAAGTGACCTGAAAGAAACAAATTACACTGTTGACGCAAGTCCATGCTCATACTTTTTCCTTTATTCATTGTTGTTCTATGTAGAGAGATTGAATTATTTACGTTCGCTACCAACGTTGACATAAAATACGCTTATTCGCTTTTATTATTCACGAATAATTAGTTTTACTTAGTCGTAGGGTGAAGGTAAGAAAAACACCTAAATCAGAGCGTGTTTTATATAATTAAGCACTCGATAACCCTATGTATCTAAATAGATTAAATAGATAAGTAAGGGCTAATTCGTTGTTCTTCAATCATTCTTCTATTATTGTATATCTATAATTCCAATAAGCATTATTCGTTAACGGACAAAGAGGGCTTTATGTCGAAAAATCGAGTCTTGGTGCTATTCGCCCACCCTTCTCAGCATCGCTCTGAAGCAAACAAACCCTTATTCGAACAAGCCAAGTGTATTGATGGCGTGACCTGTGTTGATCTCTACGCTGAATATCCGACTTTCAAAATTAACATCGATCGTGAACAGAAACGCCTGTTGGACCATGACATCATCATTTTCCAATTCCCACTTTATTGGTATTCAACTCCGGCAATTCTGAAAGAGTGGCAAGACCTTGTTCTTGAGTATGGTTTTGCCTACGGCACGGATGGCAATGAATTAGAAGGTAAGAAGTTCCTTTGCAGTATTACTGCGGGGGGCAAAGAGGATGCCTACCAAACTGACGGCTACAATCATTTTACCATTCGTGAGCTACTCCACCCTCTTGAACAAACCGCTGCTTTGTGTGGTATGGAATATTTAGCACCTTATGCGCTATTTGGCTCGCGAACCGCCTTGGAGGAGAGCCGCATCACCGGGCATGTTGAGCGCTATAAATTTTTGTTGGAGTCGCTAGTCGCGGGCAATATTGACTATAAAAAAGCAAAGAATGCCGCGAAGTTAAACCACTACCTCGACGAAATCATCAACAAGGACTAAAGAATGACTGGATATTTTTTACAAGCCTTTATCTACTTAGTCGCCGCCGTGATCGCGGTGCCGATAGCTAAGCGTCTTGGCTTAGGCTCAGTACTGGGATATTTAATCGCAGGTGTGGTTATCGGACCTATCATCGGCCTTGTCGGTGAAGAAACCACCACCATTCAACACTTTGCCGAATTCGGCGTGGTAATGATGCTGTTCTTGGTTGGCCTTGAGCTCGAACCTAAGATGCTATGGGCAATGAGAAACCGCTTGATGGGGCTTGGTGGCCTACAAGTAGGAGGTACAGCAGCGATTGTAATGGGCATTGCTCTAGCCTTTGGCCAACCTTGGACTATCGCTCTCACTATCGGCTTAATCTTTGCGTTGTCATCGACCGCGATTGTACTTCAAACATTCAACGAGAAAGGCTTGTCTAAGACTGAAGGCGGTAAGAATGCCTTTTCGGTTCTATTATTCCAAGATATTGCCGTTATTCCGATGCTGGCATTCATTCCTCTGTTGGCGTTGCCAGAATTAATCGAAGCTGCACAAAGCGCGGTCACTTCAGCTTCTGACCACCATGAAGAGTTAAGTCTGGTTGCTGGTCTACCTGGTTGGGCTTATGGACTTGTGATTACCGCATCTATCGCGATTGTGGTTGTTGGCGGGCACTTCTTAAGCCGTCCACTCTTCCGCTTCGTCGCAAGCTCTGGCCTGCGTGAGATCTTCACGGCAACGGCACTGATGCTGGTTATTGGTATTGCTGCACTGATGAGCCTTGTCGACTTATCGCCTGCACTAGGCACTTTCCTTGCGGGTGTTGTACTGGCGAACAGTGAATTCAGACACGAACTGGAATCGAACATCGACCCGTTCAAAGGGCTGCTGCTTGGCCTGTTCTTTATTACGGTAGGTGCGGGAATCAACTTCGATGTTCTATTCAATGATTTCATCCTAATCATAGGGCTAACTCTGGGTGTCATGTTACTAAAAGCAGCTGTGCTTTTTACCTTGGCATTGATTTTCAAAATCAAGAACAGCGATCGTTGGCTATTTACACTGAGCTTGGCGCAAGCCGGTGAGTTTGGATTCGTACTATTAAGCTTCTCGGCGCAAAACCACGTATTGCCGGCTGACATTGTTCAAACGCTATCACTAGTGGTCGCTCTTTCAATGTTCCTAACTCCGGGCCTGTTTATTTTGTTTGATAAGGTGATTCTGCCTCGTTACGAGCAAAAATCGAATGACCGTGAAGAGGACACTATCGAAGAGAAAGGCACAGTAATCATTGCGGGTATCGGGCGATTCGGTCAGATCGTTAACCGCTTATTGGTATCGAACGATGTCAAAACGGTGGTTCTAGACCATCAGGCTAACCAAGTCGACGTGTTGCGCTCTATTAATATCAAATCTTACTTTGGTGATGCGACTCGTCACGACCTATTGCACACTGCGGGTATCGAAGAAGCAGCAATGCTTGTTGTTGCCATCGATAATCAAGACTCTAGCGTAGAGTTGGTCAAGTACGTTAAGCACTCCTACCCTAACGTAAAAATCTTGGCTCGTGCGTTCGACCGTGGTCATAGTTACCGCTTAAGAGAAGCTGGTGCTGATTTCGTGGAATCAGAAACCTACCACTCAGCACTAGAAATGGGCGCACAAGCCCTACGCTCGTTGGGTCACCATCCATTCTTCGTAGAACAGCAGAAATCGACCTATCAACGTGTTGAAAGCCGTAAGTCTGAAAAACTATTCAAAGCTTGGTCGGAAGCTGAAGACAACCCAAGGTACGACAATAACTATCGACAGATATTTATTCACCTTGAAGAAGCGATGAAAGAAGACATGAAGAAAGACCGATCCGATAAGCATTCTCGCTCAGAGCGTGGTTGGACACCGCCTCCAAAAGGTTATGCAGACGGTTTTGAGGAAGAGGAATCATAGACTTCGATTCTCAATCCCAATTAAAAGCGGCTATTTAGCCGCTTTTTCTTTATCTATGGCCCCTAAATACCGCAAACAAGTGCCATTTATTGATACCTAAGCGGATAATAATCGCAATTAATGTGATCAAGTTATAATTTTTAATCTCACCCCTCTCTTCAAAAACGAATTCACTTTTTACATTTTTGAAACATACCCACCCTGCATAAACCCCATTTAAAATGTGGCTTTATATGCACTTCCTTTAACTATACTGAACTCAGCTAAAATTCCAACAACCAGTTTCAGGGCGTTGAACACCATTGCATATATCAAAGCCGACCTTACTAACCTTTGCGAAAGCATTCACACAGCAAATATCTGAAGCGTCCAATTCACAAATCAAAGCCAATCTAATTAACACAAATGTTTCAAAGGATGTCTATCGTTACAATTTGTAACGAATTAAAGTTGTCGGTATAGTCCTGCCATCAAAAAAGTGAGACCTATGCGCTCACCTTAAAGGAGATATAATAATGATCACTAATGATGCCGTAATTATGGGCATGTTAGCTGTTATTCTTGGCGGTGTATTTATCACGGAAAGTAGCCAAAACAGCGCACTGAAAAAATTCTATTCATTCATTCCAGGCCTATTGCTCTGCTACTTTGTTCCTTCATTGTTGAACAGCTTTGGTATCATCGATGCGTCAAACTCAAAACTTTACTTCGTGGCAAGCCGCTACCTACTACCAGGCGCACTGGTTCTACTGATCATTTCAGCAGACCTTCGTAAGATCTTTGGTCTTGGCTCAAAAGCCGTCATCATGTTCCTAACCGGTACCGCTGGTATTATCATTGGTGGTCCTCTGGCGATTCTAATTATCGACCAAGTAAACCCTGATCTTGTCTCTGGTGACGTATGGCGCGGCCTAACGACAGTAGCTGGCTCTTGGATCGGTGGTGGTGCAAACCAAGCTGCGATGAAAGAAGTATTCGAGGTAAATGACAAACTGTTCTCAGCAATGATTACGGTTGACGTTATCTGTGCAAACATCTGGATGGCAGTACTACTGATCATGGCTGGCCGTCAGAAGAAAATTGACGCATGGCTAAAAGCAGACACTTCTTCAATCGAAGAACTGAAAGAGACAGTATCTAAATACCAAGAAGAAAACGCTCGCCCGACAACAACAACCGACCTCATGAAGATCGCTGCGATTGCTTTTGGTCTAACAGGCCTTGCTCACTTCTTCAGTGACTTAATCGCACCATGGATCTCAACGAATGCTCCAGAACTAGCAAAATACAGCCTAACATCTGGCTTCTTCTGGCTAATCGTTATGGTTACAACATTCGCGTTGATCGCTTCGTGCTTCAAATCGACACGTAGCCTAGAGCACAGTGGCGCATCGAAGATTGGTTCAGCGTTCATCTATATCCTAGTTGCTACCATCGGTATGCAAATGGACATTACCGCTATCTTTGATAACCCAGGTTACTTCTTCATTGGTATCACATGGTTAACTATCCATGCCCTACTCATGATTGCGATGGCGAAAATCATTCGTGCACCGCTGTTCTTCATGGCAGTAGGTAGCCAAGCTAACGTTGGTGGCGCGGCATCAGCTCCGGTGGTTGCAGCAGCATTCCACCCAGCATTAGCTCCAGTAGGTATCTTGATGGCGGTACTAGGTTACGCATTAGGCACATACGGCGCTTACATCTGTGGCCTAATCATGCAGGCTGCTGCAGGTTAATTGAGCTCACCTTAGCTCAAACTATCCATTAAACATCAAAGTCCGATATTGGTACGCCAATATCGGACTTTTTTATGTCTACAGGTTAGTCATGATGTAGTGAAAACAAGGAATTAAGATCATCTGTAGCCCCAAGAATGCCAGCAGATACTGAAGAGTTTCATTTTTGGACTTCTCAATCTTTTTGTTCACATACGACTGAGATACCGGGTCGATTTCATTAATTGAATCTTTAAATGCTTTGGCAAGTAACACCGCCCTCTTCTCTGGAACGCCTGCCTTAATCAATGTGTTGGATAATTTTCTAACGTCTACTCGTACCATTTTAAACACCAATAATTAGATTAAGTGCTTGAAATCTATCATAGAGAATAGATCGTATCTCACTTCAAAATGAATCGTGTGTTTTAAGTTTATTCTTAGTTTCAAACCTCTTTCGGTTTTGTTTTCATTAGCTTTTCTGTAGGAAGATTTAGACCTAATTCCATCCTATTGATACTAAAACAACCATCGTTCAGGCTAGCTAAACACCTGTTAGGAAATCATTGATTTATACGAACACATCTATCCAGTTATATTGCTTATCAAAGTGATTAACAAGGTGATGACGATGGGCGAACTCGATAGATACTGCGAACAAATCAACCTAGAACTGACAGAGCAAGATGTTGCTCGCCTTGGTTGGAACAAGCCTATGTTTAGCAAGTGGATTGCTACGCTCTCAGCTATGTCTTTATTAGCTTTGTGGCTAACTTATTGGTTTTAGTGAGAAGGCCAAACGACGACCGTACAGCCTCTATCTCTTAAACCCTACTAATCGAACAAAGATGCTAACTTGTTTTCAACGACTGGGCTAACGTTAAAGCTCAACATGAAGTCCGGGCGAGTCTTCTCATCTTTTTCAATATAGTAATTAGCTTCAATACCAAACTTCCAAGGACGACCGTTGAACACCGTTGTTTTACTTACGCTAATATTCAACGGAATTTCAGCCTGCTCTTTGTTCCAGTCATAGGAAAGTGTCGGCGCTGAGCCTACCGTCCATCCTCCCTCCAACAACTCTACCCAAAACAACTGCGTAGATGTCTTGTTGATGCGTGTATCAGAGTGATCCGCGCCATTGCCAGATACACCATAAAGGTGGCTTGGGAACACACCTACCACGCGATCGGCGCTTACTTTGCCGTACATAAACTCAGGGCCAACAGCAAACTGATCCGCCGTGAGTTCACTACTTCCGGTTGGTAACGAAGCAAACACACCAAAAGCGGCAATGGTCCCGCCTTCCATCTTCGGCGCATAAGCTAGGTCAAAGGAAATATCACTAACCCCCGACTGATCCATATGTTGGGAGCTTGTCGGCGTATTCACATTGAAATCATTCTGAACATAAGAGATAGCCGGGCGGAAAATGATTTTGTCACCGTTCTCCATAGGGAAAGGTAGCGTAGGCTGCAGAACCGTAGCAAAACTGTCCCCTCCTCCGTCATATCCGCCAGAGTATTGAAGTTTTAAGTTCAGGCTCGCGTAAGCCGTGTTCGGGTTTGCAAGTTCCTTTGCTGCCTGCTCTGCTGTTTGATTACTTTCTTCATTAGCAATCGCGACAGTAGACGTTAATAATAATCCACTCATTATTACAGCAAGTGATTTACAAGCCATTAAGCCCTCTCTAAATATAAACGCTGTGTATTTACGCGTATTTTAAAGATTGCCGATATTCAAAATAGCCATTAGGCGACATGGGAATTTGTTCGCCCTCTAGAAACAAAAATGCCCCAAATTTCTTTGGGGCATTTTCATTGCGGAACTAGCTAAGGGTCTCCCCTATCTGCTTATTCCCAATCAAGGATTACTTTGCCAGACATACCAGAGCGCATCATGTCGAAGCCTGCTTGGAAGTCGTCTACTTTGTAGTGGTGAGTAATGATTGGAGACAGATCTAGGCCAGACTGGATTAGTGAAGCCATCTTGTACCAAGTTTCAAACATCTCACGACCGTAGATACCTTTGATAACCAAGCCTTTGAAGATTACTTGGTTCCAGTCTACTGCCATGTCTGATGGTGGAATACCTAGTAGAGAGATCTTACCGCCGTGGTTCATGTTAGTCAGCATGCTGTTGAACGCAGATGGTACACCAGACATTTCAAGGCCTACATCGAAGCCTTCAGTCATGCCTAGATCAGCCATTACATCTTCCAGCTTCTCTTCCATCACGTTTACTGCGCGCGTTACGCCCATTTTCTTAGCAAGGTCTAAGCGGTATTCGTTTACGTCAGTGATAACGACGTGACGAGCACCAACGTGCTTAGCAACAGCAGCAGCCATGATACCGATTGGGCCAGCACCAGTGATTAGCACGTCTTCGCCTACTAGGTCGAAAGAAAGCGCTGTGTGTACTGCGTTACCGAACGGGTCGAAGATAGATGCTAGATCGTCAGAAATCTCTGCTGGGATCTTAAATGCGTTGAACGCAGGGATCACAAGGTATTCAGAGAATGCACCAGTGCGGTTAACGCCAACACCAGTAGTGTTACGACAAAGGTGAGTACGGCCGCCACGACAGTTACGACAGTGACCACATGTGATGTGACCTTCGCCAGATACACGATCGCCGATTTCAAAACCACGAACTTCTTGGCCGATGCCAACAACTTCACCTACGTATTCGTGACCTACAACCATAGGCACTGGGATTGTGTTTTGTGACCACTCATCCCAGTTGTAGATGTGTACGTCTGTACCACAGATTGCGGTTTTCTTAATACGGATAAGAAGATCATTATGACCCATTTCAGGTTTTTCAACCTCGGTCATCCAAATGCCTTCTTCAGGCTTAAGTTTAGAAAGTGCTTTAATTTTCATAATGTTACCTAGTTCATCTCGCCTAACTGTAAGGCGAGAATCAAAAATCTATATGTTCGACTGGGTGGTGTTCTATCTAATTAAAGGATGCTCGTGGCACCCCTTTAAAATTAGATGATGCCCATGTCTTTACCAACTTGGATGAACGCATCGATTGCGCGGTCTAGTTGCTCACGAGAGTGTGCTGCAGACATTTGCGTACGGATACGAGCTTGACCTTTTGGTACTACAGGGAAAGAGAAACCTACAACGTAGATACCTTTCTCTAGAGCGCGCTCTGCGAATTCAGCCGCTACTTTTGCATCGCCAAGCATAATTGGGATGATTGCGTGATCAGCACCGCCCATAGTGAAGCCCGCTTCTTCCATGCGAGTACGGAAGTGAGCAGAGTTTTCCCATAGTTGAGTACGTAGGTCACCAGACTCAGCTAGAAGATCTAGAACACGGATAGACGCGGATACGATTGCAGGTGCAACAGAGTTAGAGAATAGGTATGGACGAGAACGCTGACGTAGCCAGTCGATCACTTCTTTCTTACCAGACGTGTAACCGCCTGAAGCGCCACCCATTGCTTTACCTAGCGTACCAGTGATGATGTCGATGCGGTCAACGACGTTATGGAACTCGTGAGTACCAGCGCCGTTTTCACCCATGAAGCCCACAGCGTGAGAATCATCAACCATTACTAGTGCATCGTATTTGTCAGCAAGGTCACAGATAGCAGGAAGGTTAGCTACAACGCCGTCCATTGAGAATACGCCGTCAGTTACGATTAGCGTGTGGCGAGCGCCAGCTTCTTTAGCTGCGATAAGTTGCTGCTCTAGCTCTTCCATGTTGTTGTTCGCGTAACGGAAGCGCATCGCTTTACATAGACGAACGCCATCGATGATTGAAGCGTGGTTTAGCGCGTCAGAGATGATTGCGTCTTCTTTGCCTAGAATCGTTTCGAATAGGCCAGCGTTAGCATCAAAACAAGATGTGTATAGGATTGTGTCTTCTTTACCTAGGAACGTAGACAGCTTTTGCTCTAGTTCTTTGTGAGAATCTTGAGTACCACAGATGAAACGAACTGAAGCCATACCAAAACCGTGCTGATCCATACCACCTTTTGCAGCTTCGATAAGCTCAGGGTGGTTCGCAAGACCTAAGTAGTTGTTTGCACAGAAGTTTAGTACTTCTTCACCAGTCGAGATAGAAACCGCTGCTTTTTGAGCAGAAGTAATAATGCGCTCAGACTTGTAAAGACCTTCTTCTTTAACTTCTTCGATTTGATTTTGAATCTGTTGGTAAAATGCAGAAGACATTGTCTCATTCCTTCCTAGTTATTATTCAGCAGCATCGCGCGCCGCATTATGTAGGGATATAAACGATCCTAAAACGATCATTTACACTGTAAAACTAATCTCTATATTCTAGTTGAACATCCCCTTTTCGATTATCCCTCCAGTTGGAAAAACATTAATGAATCTGAGGCACGAATAATAGTTCATCCCAGTGACACAGGGCACATTAACGTCCTTATCTTGTTCTTTTTTAACGCCATGTTCACCGAAAATTCGACCTAATTTCGCTTTCATATCAAATCTCAATTTTTAATCTCAAAACGATATAGTGGTGAATTACTGTTTCTCTCAGAATGTGCGGCCGTTACACAAATGCCCAAGATAAGATGAGAAACAAGCCCATGACACTATCCGACCACATCATTCAAGAAGCCTTCGAAAACGACTGGCACACCTGCTTTTATCAACCAAAAGTAGAATCGAGTGCAGAGAAAGTAACAGGCGTAGAAGCACTGTTTCGTCTGAATATTCCCGAAGAAGGTGTCTTTTCACCCGGTGTGTTCATTGATCGTGCGTTCGCGCTAGGTTACGAAGAAGAGATCTTCTTTAGTGTTCTTGAGCAATCTTTAACTGAAGTGAAGTCGCTATCAGCACACTTGAACTTGGCCGTTAATATCAGCAAGAAAGTACTAGCGAACCCAGACAACGTAGAAAAAGTACGTGAACTACTTTGGAATACCTCGTTCAAAGCAAAACAGTTAACGTTCGAACTCAGTGAAGCCGATCAATGGGATGAAGAGCTCTGCGAACAGATTAAACGCTATAAAGCGCTTGGTATTAAAATCTCTATCGATGATTTCGGTGTGGGTTACTCAGACATGAATAAAGTGATGAACCTTGATGTCGATGAAGTGAAATTTGATAAGTCGATTGTAAATAGCCAAGACAGTTCTCGCTCTGAACTAATCCAGCAAACTTTGGCTTACTGTAAGGCGTCTGGAATTAAAACCGTAGCGGAAGGTGTTGAAGATGTAGATACACATCAACGTGTCCACCAGCTTGGCTTCGATCGCTGTCAGGGTTTCCTATACTCGAAGCCACTTCCGTTGACGGATCTTAGACTGGTCATGTAATGACTCTGCTCTACTAAGGAGTGGGCTAGCTTAAAACAAACTCAACGCTTTTTTTCTTCTGTTTTAGGTCATGGTAACGGATGTACTTGAAATAGATATCGTGCTTGTTTTGGATATTCTGAGAAAAGGGATTTTTCACCACTTTTTTAATATCAGCTTTAAAGAAAGGCATGCCAAGCTTGCTCATGTATGGCTCTAAATAGAGATCATAAAGAAACTGGCACATAGCTGGATCAAGAGTAGGAAAACAGAATTCAGTATCAGCTAAGTTGTCGGCCATGTAATCAAAGATCTTACGACGAATAACAATACTCACGGCCCCTACACTGCACAGCATCTTGCTGACACCGTCGTACACCACATGCCCAATGATGACGCCCTCATAAAGAAAACACAGCACCTGCATCTCTTCTCTCTTCACACCCAAATGACTCGCGACTTCGATAAAATCTCTGCCGTAAGTTTTTTGATGCATTCCTTGAATCGACTTAAGCCTTTTTACAGGAAGTGAGCAAAGGCTATGTGATTCGACACTGGTCACCTCGTAATCGTAACCAATATCAACACTGAACGGGCGCTCAGCGTTCTTGGTTGCTGCTTTCACTTGCACCATTTCTTCAACAGAGAAGTCATAATCAACCTGGAAGAAGCTCGCAATACCCAGACGACGAACAAAACTGGGCAGTGTCTTCGCCCTTTCCCACTGGCTCACCATCACCTGATTGACACCAGAAAATGCTCGGTGAGAATGAGAAAGTAGCTCAGCAAACTCTTCCTGAGATAAAGCTTTCTCTTCACGCAGATACTTTAACTTTTGTGCAAAATTCGATTTATCCATAACTCACATTGCCTTAGTTATTATCAGTCGCTTAACACCCAAGGCTCATCTCGCTAAGTCTGGGTCATCGACTCTCTTTCGACACTGTCTTCAGTATGCTCTGCCAACCAGTACAACCAAATCATCGCCAAGCATAGGATGAAACAGAGCACAAATAGCCAGTAGGCGCTCAACATCTCTATCACCACACCACCAAGCAATGGCGCAATAGCAAAGCCAAGAGAGTAAAGTGCCGCCGCACCGAAGTAAGAGCCTCTCAGATGTGGCGGTGCCATTCTATCGATTTGTACATTCAGGGTTGGGAAAGCAATCACTTCCCCTAAACTTAATATAAAACAAGCAATTCCCCAACCTAGTGGCCAATCATTTGGTGTAAAAAGAAAGCCAATTTGCGCAATCGCCATCAAAATCATGCCGATTCGAGTTCTTACAAACAACGGTACGTGCTCAAGCCATTTAAGCATTGGGAACTGGAAAACGATAATCGTCAGCGTATTCACCAAAACTAACCCAGCAATGAGTTGAGCGGCATCAGCGATTGAAGAGCGCACGATGACTTGAGGAATTGACGACTCAACCTGCGCGTAGACAAACATCATGATGAAGTTGGCGACCATCAGTTTTACAAAAATATTGTCTTTACGAATCACATTAAGCGTCGCGCCGAAATTAGGCAGTTGAGAGGGATCTGGCTTGGTAAAAGTACCTTTTCGTTCAATTCCTAACAACAGCCAGAAACCGTAAACGACATAAGTACCACCAGCAACAAAGAACAGGTTTTGTGGCTGAGAAAGAGCCAAAGTGATACCAATCAATGGACCAAGTGCGCCACCCAGATTAAGCAAGAAGTAACGAATGTTCAGCGCTAACTCACGATCTTTGGAGTCTTTGAGATTATCGCCTATGACTGCCTTAGCTGGCGCTTCGATCATTGGGCGCATTAGACCCGTCATCATGATCAACACATAGAACTGCCACACTTCACTCGCTAATGCGATGCCAGTGTAGGATATCGAGGCAATCCAACTGCCTAGCACCATGACCCATTTACGTCCTAGCTTATCCGAAAGGTAACCCGAGTAGAGCCCAGTTCCAGCACCAACAACCGCGGATACCGCTAGCATGGTACCGACTTCAATCGCAGACGCACCGTAATCTTCATAGAGAAAGACGATCAGAAAAGGCCATGCCATAAAGTAGCTTGTTCGGGCGAGTAACGTTCCAGTAAGAACTGTCCATACTGAAAAATTAAACCGTTTTATACGCTGCTTTTGAAACAAGCTTTCTGATCTATCCATAGATAACACCTCTATAACTGACTGATTTAAATGTTATTATTCAGCCAGTATATAGAGTAAGTAGAATAGATACAGAGTATTCAATAAAGCTGTGTTAATTATGGTACCTCCATACCTATTTCACATTAGCAGATGCACACAGCCAAAATACCATTAACGAAGAGCGGTCTAGAGTTAAGGTAATAGAGCAGCCTCTAGTCAAAGATCAACGCACTAGGCTGAGTAATGTTGCCCTTTGCGGTCAGACAATACCTTTCCGTCTTTGATCGTCACGATTCGCTTGGTTCGTTCAGCAAGCGAATTATCATGCGTCACGATAATCAATGTTCGTCCCTGTGCATGAAGACGATTAAACAAAGCCTCTATCTCTGCGCCAGATTTTGAATCCAATGCCCCCGTTGGTTCATCCGCTAAGATGATTTGCGGATCGTTAACTAGGGCTCTTGCAATCGCCACTCTCTGCTTTTGACCACCAGAAAGCTGGTTTGGTTTGTGGTCGAGGCGATCCCCTAGCCCAACTTGCTCAAGCAACTTCGCGGCGCGCTGGCGACGTTCTTTGGCTTTGATGCCAGAGTAAACCAATGGTAGTGCCACGTTATCCAATGCTGTCGCGTATTCCAGTAAGTTAAAGCTTTGGAAAACAAAGCCTATCTTTTGGTTACGAATACCGGCTAGCTCATTCGGGCTTAAACTTGCGACGTTTTGACCACCCAATTGGTATTGGCCATCGGTCGGTTTATCTAAGCAGCCCAGCATGTTCATCAGAGTCGATTTACCTGAGCCAGACGGACCAAGAATGGAAAGAAATTCACCTTGGTTGATGGTCAAGTCGACACCGTCTAGCGCACGTACTTCCGCCTCTCCGCTTGAGTAGTATTTACAAATGTTGGTCAAATCAACCAGTGGTGTGTTCGACATCTTATCTCCAGAGTTTTTGTTATTCACTTTGCAGCGCCTCCAATGGGCTCACTTTGGCGGCGCGGTTTGCAGGCAGCCATGCAGAAGCGACACCAATAAACACCAAGGTAGAAATCACAATCGCAACAACGATCCAAGACAGCTCAGGGACCGGTTTACCAAGGTGTTCATAGAAGGTGTTGCCTTCTAGGTTTATGGCGCTGATGGCCGATACAAGTATGTAAGTAACACCTAACCCCAACAAACCGCCGAGCATCATCGTCATCAGTGATTGCACTAGGTAGTGAAGACGAATAGCTGTGGGCGTGGCACCAACTGCCATACGCACGCCGATGTCTCGGGTGGAACGTTTTACGGTCGCGTACATGACATTCGCAATCCCTACGCCCGCTACGGCCAGCGTGACGAAGCCAATGATGCCAAGAAAGCTTTGTAAGCCAATCAAGAACTGCTGCATGCTTTTCTGTTTGAGGAACATGTCTTCCACTTGGACGACCTGCTCATCACTCACACTGGCGCCGTGTTTACGAGCAATGACCTGACGAATGGTCTTTGCCAGTTTTTCACGATCAGCATGAGCTTGCGGCTCGACGTTGATGCCTCCGATATCGCCGTTAGTATGAAAGCGTTGCCACGTTGCTAACGGCACGAAGCTGGCGTAGTTGATTTGGTCGCCCTGTTCGATTTCAGCACTGTTCTTCTTCAACACACCAATTACGGTGAACTCTTCACTGCCAATCTTGACCTTTTCACCGACAGGGTTGGTCTGCAGTGTCACAGGGGTAAACCAGCTGAAATCTTCAATAGGGTTAAACAGGTCCGCAGCAAGTGAATAGCCCAACACAACGACTTTACGCATCTCTTTTTGGTCAAGTGGATTGAGCCAACGTCCGCCATCCATTGGGATTAAGTTGGTCATAGATGCAAAGTCAGTCGTGACGGCTAGTGGTTTTTGCCATATTCCTCGATCACCGACTGTAATGCGCTCATCCCAAACGGCGGTTGGCGCAACGCTTTTCACCTCTGGTAGGGCTTTAATTACCTCGGTATCGTCGGCTTTTAAGGTTAAAAACTTACCTTGGTGGAACACGCCATAATCGACGGTCGCCATGCCCCCGGTTAAGTAAATCAGGTTCCCGTTGCCATCTTGCGCGGTTCTTAATACGCCTTGACGAATGCCCTCGCCCACCGCCAGCATGGCTGCGATACATAGGGTTGCCCATGCAACGGCAAGAATGGTCAATCCCAAACGCAGCTTTTCTGCTGCCATTTCTTGAAAGATTTGTCTCATTGGTAGCAACATATTTACGCCCTCGCACTTAATGCTATTACGGGGGTGAGACGCGATGCTCGCCTTGCCGGAAAATAAGACGCCAACAGCGCTAGAACGAGAGTCACCAACAATGACAAAGTAATCGAATCTCCCGTAATCACAGGAAAACCTAACCACTCCGGTAAGGTAATGGAACCAAGCAACGCGACCACTAAATAAGCAACCATTAAGCCGAGAGCTGTACCGACCGCCACCAAAATAAGTCCTTCAAGGATGAATTGGTTGAGTATGGATTTTTGCGTAGCACCAATCGCCAAGCGTACACCGATTTCTCGAGTTCGCTCTGTCACAGAGAGGAACATGATGTTCGCAACGCCAAGCGCACCAACAGCCATGGTCATTGCGCCGCTTGCTCCCAAGAATATTTGAATGCCGCGGAAAATACCCGTGATTACCGCCGCTCCCTCGCTAAAGTCTGGCAAGTTAACCGCTTCTTTATCGGTCGGGTCAAAGTGCAGTTGTTTAGCGTAAAAGTTAACGATGGCTTGTCGGAATGCATTGCTATCCATACCGTCGACAGGCTTGAGTAGCACCATCCAAGGTTTGGCATCCCACAAATCAAGGTAGGTAGTTTGAGGGATGAAGACTTTACGGCTATCACCAAATGAAATGCCCGCATCTTCGTCTTTCATAATGCCGATTACCAAAAATGGGATACCATTGACTTTGGTGGTTTGCCCAACGTGAATTCCCCCCATCCTTGAGACTTGATCCCCCAGAATCGCAACGCGGGTGTGGTTGGCAATATCACTGGGTGAAAGGTTACGTGAACCCGACTCCAACTTACGTTGAATCAACGAGAAGTAATGGGAATCAATGCCACTGACGAAGCTTGTCAGGTTCTGCCCTTTTTCATTGGTGACGTTCGCATCCCACTTGGCATAAACGCTAGATGCTTGTTTCACAAAACCCGATTGTTCGATCATATCGACCTTATCCTGTGGGATCTGGATCTGGCGTCTCAGGGGTAAGCCATGCCAAGGTTTGCTGGTGCTCGACGGAAAGGCGACTTGCACATTGTTGACCATAAATGACAACTGCTGAGTTTGATGGCGATAAAAACCTTCACCCAATGCAATCAAAACCACAACCGAAATCACCCCCCAAGCAATAGCCACGATGGCCAGCATGCTCTTCATGCGATGCGCCATCAGTGTTTGCCAAGTTTGCTGCAATAAGGTTTGCTGTAATAAAGTTTGCTGCAATAGACGGATCATGAATTAAATGCTCGGGAGATCAGTACCATGGTGTCGTCATCTAACTTACCTGCGGTTTGCAACAAGCCGATACGCTGACGCCAGTAGTTATACAGGTTGTTTTGCAGGCTGTTTTTGGCTTCAAACAAGCTGTTGTGCGCACTAATCACTTCCGAGACTTCTAACAAGCCCGCATCGTAAAGTTTCTCTTTGCTGCGCAACACTTTCTCACGAGAAGTCACCAGCTCGTTCGCCATTAAGACTTGATTCCAGTTGATGTCGACTTGAGTAAATTGCTGGATCACGCGCTTTTGGATGTCGATTTCAACTTTACGTAAGTCTTGTTTTGCGCTGAAAGTATTGAGTGACGCTTCGTCCACTCTGGCACGCGTTGCGCCATTCAAGTCAATCGGTACGCTTAGTGTGATGCCAGCGCTGAACTCACCGTCTTTACGTCGGTCATCATCGTTATATCCAACATTACCTTTCACCGTTGGGTAGTAACCGCCTTGGGCTGAATCTTTGGCAAACTCGCTGGCTTTGACGTTCTGTGTTGCCACCAGCAATTCTGGGCTGCTGTCTTTAGCAAGCTTTAGCCATTGTTCTTGCGATTCCACCATCATTGGCGGTTGAACAAGAGAATCAGTGCGAATTTGGTCAACGTCTTGTGGAACTTGGTTAATCAAGGCCGACAACTCTGCTCGTTTGACTTCTAAATCTGAGCGCGCATTCAAAATACCGGCTTTATCGGCAACTTGGGTCGCACGGATCTCTTCAACGTCAACGGATTTCACTTTACCCGCGAGGTAACGCTTCTCGATGATCTTCAGCAGTTTATTGCCTTCTTCCAACTTGGACTGCGCCAACTGCAAGTCACCTTGTGCACTTGCGACATCCAAATACGATGAAAGCAACCTTTGTGCTAATTCATTATGTGATTGAGCCAGTTCGAGCTGAGCTTTGATGTAGTTGGCATTGGCTTGATCCAAATCTGACCACAAGCTGCTGTCCCAAATAGTTTGAGAAAGCGATGCACCATAACTGTTGGTATTGTCAGTGGATTCATTCCAATTCGCCGAAGCCGTCGCACTTAAATCGGGTAAGAGTGAACTGCGGCTTGCATCCACACCCACTTCGCCAAGTTGAACACCAATTTTGGCTTTCTCGTAGTTTGGGTCACTTTGTTTCGCCTGCTGCCACGCTTGTTCAATCGAGATAGCATAGCTGGGTAAGCTGAGTGTGGCGGTCAGGATCGCGCATCCGATTTTAGATAGGTTTCGTTTAGCCATGCGCGGCTCCCATCATCATGCTGTTATCGATGATTTCTTCGTCTAGCTTAACGCCATCTAATACTTCTACGTTGATGCCATCCGACAAACCAAGCTGCACTTTTTGTTTGTGGAAACCTTGCTCTGAGCTATCTGGGATCAATACGTTTGGTGTATCGCCATCAAATTGCAGTGCTCGTTCTGGCAAGGTTAAGACATTCTCAGATTTCTTCAGTGTGATTTGTGCAGTGGATGAGAAGCCTGAACGCAATAAGATCTCTTTCGGGATCTTCAGTTCACCAACTTCCACTTCAAACCCGTTATCAAAGCTTTTTGCCGTCGCGTTACCTTCTGGCGAGTTAAGGTTCTCTGATTGGATTGCAACTTTGGTTAACACACCGGAAATTTCCATATCAGGATAAGGCGCAACGGTAAGTAACACAGGCATGCCCGGAGTAAGCTGCGCGGCATCGTGCTCACTGACACTGCCTTTGAAGATCAAGCTGTTCATGTCAGCCAGAGACATCATTTCTGTAGCGGCTTGGCTAGATTCAGTTGAGATGATTGGTTCACCCACTTCCACTTTGCGATTTAATACTGTGCCATCAATTGGTGCATAAATGGTTGAAGTTAAACGGGCATCACCAATAGAAGCTTCACCACTACGGATCAGTTCTAGGTTCTGACGCTTTTGCAGTACGTTCGCTTGAGCCGATTTCACTGCTGAGCGCGCGCTGACGTATTCATCGTAGTTCTTTGGAATGATGTCTTGCTTCACCAAGCTTTCTAGGTTGGCGAGCTTTTGTTTGGCTGATTCGAGGTCCGCTTCACTGCGCATTAAGTCTGTTGAAGCATCAGTAAGCGCTTGAGGCGTCGGGTTCGGACGAACCTTAATCAATGCTTGGCCTTGCTTGACCTTCTCACCGACCTGCACGTACATCTCACCCACAATGCCATCGATTTGCGACTTAATAGACACTGAGTGCGCAGGAACAATATTGCCGACCGCTACCGCCTGTTTTTCAATGGTTCCCTTTGCCACCACCAGCGTTGGAAACGTCTCTGGTTGAGTGGAAGATTGCAGATAAAAATATGCACCGCCGCCAAGCAATGCAACGCTTACAGCAGAGACAAGCCAAATTTTTGCCATTATTGATACCGATTATTTTTGTGTTGTCTTGTGACAATCTTATGAACATAAAGTTCTTGAATAATATCGGCTTTAATGTCGCGAGTTTGTAATACTTTGTATGGATATGTCAGGTGCTATTGACAGTAAATTCGATGGACAATCCACTAAGTCGCATGATTCTAAATGTTGTCGGGCGTTGGGTAATTTGCTCAAATGCCTTGAGCTGAAGAGGAGGCAAATCGGTAGTTAAACAATCGATGATTAAACATCATCACGACTCATTTTACTTTAACCAATTAATGAAACTGATTCACAAATTAAGTTAGATCACTCACAATTGCTATTACGCTCATCGCTGACTCTCATGGATACTTATGGTCAATCCCAAACTCATCGCCCTACTTCCCGATCTTGCCTCATTTATCCTGGTGGTAAACGAGGGCAGTTTTACTGCGGCAGCCAAGCAATTAGGGGTAACGCCTTCTGCACTCAGTAAGCTCATTACGCGTTTAGAGAAGGCACTGTCAGTAAAGCTATTTGAGCGAACTACTCGTACGCTTATTATCACTCAGGCAGGTCAACTGGTTTACGATCAGAGCGTTGTCATGATTAACGCAGCACAGCAAGCGGTTGAGTTATCGACGTCTGATCATACCGAGCCTTCTGGCTCACTTACTGTAGCCGCGCCAGAAGCGTTTTTGAACTCTGTACTTCAGCCTTTTGTGGTGCCATTTCTCAATCAGTATCCAGAGATCCAACTTAAGTTACGCGCTGCTGATGGTGATATCGACATACTACGCCAAGGCATCGATATTGCGTTTCGCCTTACCGATAAGCCCGATGAGAGCTTAGTGCTAAAAGAGTTAGGCAAGACTAACTTAGTACTGTGTGCGAGCCCTGATTATTTGAGTCACAAAGGTACACCTTCCCACCCAACCGATCTTAGTCAGCACGATTGTCTGTACCTTGCAGAAACGGACAAAGACCACATTTGGGACTTTCTCAAAGATGATGAGTTTCACACCGTTTCCGTCAGTGGTCGATACGCCGTGAACCACTCTCAAATGAGACTAAAAGGTGTGAAAGAAGGTTTGGGGATTGGCATCTTCCATGACTTTGTGATTCAAGATGCGTTGACAGAAGGCAGCGTTGTTCAAGTACTGAATGACTGGACCATCAAGAGTAACTACCACGGCGCCATCGCTATGCAGTTTGCACAAACCAAGTATATGCCCGCTCGCCTACGCGTGTTCATTGACTACGCGATGGAACACTTGGGTGAAAAGTTGGCAGGAGAAATAAACTGATGCTAAAAGGAATCCACCACGCCGCCATTATTTGCTCAGACTACAAAGCCTCAAAACGCTTTTACACCGAGATTTTAAAGCTAGAAATTATTGCAGAGAATTACCGAGCAGCGCGCCAGTCTTACAAACTTGACCTAGCACTCCCTAATGGTGCTCAAATAGAGTTGTTTAGTTTCCCTGATGCACCTGAAAGACCGAGCTTTCCAGAAGCTCAAGGATTGAGACACTTAGCCTTTTGTGTTGAGGACGTTCAACAAGTAAAAAGCTATTTAGAAGGACAAGGAATCGACGTTGAACCGATTCGAGTTGATGAGTTAACAGGGAAGTCATTCACGTTTTTCGCAGACCCAGACGGCCTGCCGCTAGAGCTTTATCAAATATAGAGCTTTATCAAAAATAGGCTTTATCAAATCTAAACTTTCTTGAACAATCAACTTCCCGCCAGAATAAAAAACGGACCTTCTCAAGCCGAAAAAGTCCGTTTTTGGTTCAATTAGCTCAACGCCGTTTTGAACTTCTCAACACGTGAGAACAGTAGCCAATCCAATATCATGGCCGTCACAATCGTTGCTCCTGCGAGAGGAAATAGTACTGAAATCAGCACAACACTCACCAAACCAGCTTTCCATAAGCCAGCATCACCAAACTTAGGTGGCGCGCCAAGCTTACGTTGACCTGATGGTCTACGCATCCACCACATCACACCGCCCGTGACTGACACCACGATGAACGCCAAGCAGAACAAAGCGTTTAAAAGCTTGTTGATAATACTTATATCACCTTGGTGCAGAGAAATACCGACCGCTAATGTCTTGGCGATAAAGTTATAATCTTGCCAGGTCACTTCACCAAGGATACGACCTGAATACTGGTCTAGGTGCGTGGTACGATCTTGAGTGGGATCGATGATATCGCCGCCCATCGTGTTTGCTGTCACTGTGTAAACACCCGTCTCAGAACGTGGGAAATTCACCTTGTACTGCGTGAAGCCAAGAGCTCGTGCTTTCTCAATGACATCATCAATGGCAAAGCTACTAACAGACAAGACATGCATAGAGTGATCATCACCCATCTTAGAATGATCATGAGGTTCGGACGCCTCTTCCACATGATGAACGTGTTCTGCTGGCTTATCTTGAGACAACGGCAGTGGTGTCTGTTCCAGATTCCAAGGCAGTTCTTCTTCTGAACCATGGTTAAGCGATGCGTGTGTCTTATCAGACAGCGGAATATCATCCCACATTTGAGCAGGGAAAGTGCTCCATGCTTGGACGAGCTTACCGCCCCAGAAACCTGTCCACGCCAAACCAGACAGGATAAAGAGCAGCAGAATAAGAGATAGCGTGCCACCGATATTCGCATGCAGATCACGCATCAGTACGCGTGGGCCAGATGACACTCTCAGCTTAAGAAAGCCTGCGCGGCTCGCGTTGTCTCGTGGCAACCATAGGTAAATTCCACTGACGAGCAACAGAAACGACAAGCTGATTGCGACTTCGATTAGATAATCCCCCCAATCACCAATCAATAACGTGCCGTGGATGTCGTTTGCCAACTGGTACAGGCTGTCGCTGCGTGGTACTTCACCGACGACTTTACCTGTGTATTGATTCACGGTGGCGAAAACAGATGTGCCATCTTCCAGTGATACTGAAAATCGGTTGGCCATATCAGGCAATTTGCTCGGTACGAACTGTGTCACTGAACCTTGTGGATAGTGATTTTGCACTGCAGCTAACTGCTGCGAAACCTTGATTGGTTCACCGGATGCTGCAATTTCAATCGCCTCTTGATGAAAAGCCAGTTCGATCTCATCGTCAAACAACATCACTAAGCCAGTAATACTTAGCATCAGCATGAATGGGATAACGAATAAACCAGCATAAAAGTGCCAGCGCCAGGTGAGGAAGTAGAGAGTTTTATTGCGCTCTTTGGTTTTAATATTGGTTTTCGAACCGCTTGTTGCACTGCTTGTAGACTGCGAAGTCGCTTGTGCCTTCACAGTAGTTTGAGATTCATTTCTCAACATTATTATTTCCTTTGACATGCGCAAACGAACCTTCTGAAAATCAGAAAGTCGCTAAGGCATGTTTAACTTTACTTAGTACTATATTTTTTAATTATTTTAATGAGTTAGGTTTAAGCAACAAAGGGAGGGCCGCGGGGGGCTTGCCTCGAATAGCGTTCGCTTAGAGCCAAAAAAGCGTAGCTGTCTGAGACAATAAAACTCAGTCGAGTTGTGAGTAGTGTAGTTGGAAGTTCATCTTGGTGAAATGTGGAAAAATGGCTAAACGGACACGGCTTACCTTTATGAGTATTCGGTTCACCCTCTTCGATTTGAACCAGTTCAAAGCCATTGACCGTACACAACGACGCCCACACTCCCGCACTATTACCATGAGCATTGATAACAGGCATTAATGTCACTAAAGCCCAGCTTAACGCTGTGGCAAGTAACATAGAGAGGTTGAACGAGGTTCGGCGCATTATTCCAAATCTTTATAAATTTCCCTTATTATGAGGCACTTGTTATATAGGTAAACGTAAAGATTAACATCAGGTTAAAAAGTTGAAGCCAACGCACACTCTTTTTAGTTAAAAACTGGTTACGCGAATAGAACATAACCCATATTATTCATCTACGCGTACAGATCCCGGTCAGAAAGCCACCAATAAAAACGCCGCCTACATTTTCCAATAAAGGTAAATATAGGCGGCGTTTTAGAAATCAAATCTTGAGGTTTGGGCTTTGTTAAACGTCTAGCATGCAAACGCTCCTGATTAACCCATTAACCGAAGATCTTGCTCCAGATACTTGGGTTACGCTTGTCGTGGTACTCTTCACGAAGGCCATCAATCGTGCGCAGCTCTTGTTTTGCAGCCTCGAAATCACCTTGGTCTAGCTTCTGTTCAATGCTATCGATCGATAGACTGATCTTCTTGAAGCCTTCCATGAAGTTTTCTTCTTTCTCTACTGGGTACACACCCGTTTTTAGTTCTGCCACTAGCGTATCTAAACGAACGATTGGTTGTTGCATCTCTTCAATGCTTTGAGCTTCTGCCGCTTGTTTGAATGCAAGCTTCATTTCTTGCATGTTTTTCTTAAGGTCAACGTTAGCAAATGCGTTGCCAGACATTACTGCTGCAGCGATTAGGCCAGATAAAAGGATTGAGCGAGTTTTCATTGTTTCTCCAAGTGAAACTGTGACTTTGAAGATAGCGCCGTCATTATTGCAGCGCTTCGACTTTATTATTTTCCGGCTAGTGTATACAAAAATCCGTCAGGCACAAAAATTGATTGTGTCGAAATGCAAACCTGCCAACATTCTCTTAAACAAGTGCTGAGTATTCTGGGATCTCGTTGCGACCACGTAGCGCCAAAAATGACAAGAATTGCTGCGGTGAATGGGTGATCACCTTGCTCGAATCTACGCCCACCTCATCAAGTAATGAAGCAACAAGATTTAAACCGCCTACATCTTGGCAGAAATGTGCATCACTCCCTGTAGTAATAAATGCACCTTTTTCTCTCGCAATTCTTGCTATTTCGTAGCAACGATCAACACTGCCCACACGGCTATTGCCTTTCAATGTCGTGTTATTGATCTCGATGGCGACATTGTGCTCTACCGCACATTGGATGACCGCTTCAAAATCGAAATCAAAATTAGGATTACCCAAATGACCCAGTGCATCGACTCGACCACCTTTGATGACATTTAAGAGAGCCTCAGTATGAGCTGCAGAATCTGACGGACGGAATACCGGCTCATGAAAGCTCGCTATCACCCAATCTAGGTTCTTATCAACGCTCGGATGAATGTCGATTTCACCCTGAGTGTTCATAATGTTTGATTCAACGCCGCGGATAATTGCAACGTCTTCGATAAAGCGAGGAAGCACACGCTGATTACTGAAGAACCAGTAGTGTGGCGCACCTGGCATCGACTCCGAGTGGTCTGTGGTACAGAACATGGCAAGACCATTCTGTTTTGCCGATTTAGCATTTTCGATAAGCGTGCTGTAAGCATGACCACTTGCGTAGGTATGAGTGTGAGTATCTACTTTGAGTTCCATGAATCAATGCCCTCTAGCTTGTTCTCTAAACGTTTTCAGAAAATAACCTTAAATCTCTTTCTGGAAAGATGTGCCTTGTGGCAACAACGAAACCAGTTTATCAGCAGAAAGTGACAATTAGCACCATAAGCTAACGCTTTATTTTGGCTTGGTGGCATAGTAGCGCGTAAACCGGTAATTGAGCCAATTTCTTGCTACCTACCCAAGTTCGTCAATACTTAAACCAGTTCACACACTGGAGTGTTAGATGAGACGAAGACGTTATCCACTGAGTATCCACATCACTAGCCTTTTCCTAATTTTGACAACATTTGTCGGCGCAGTTTTGATATCAATAAGCTATCGACACTCTCAAGAGTTGCTATTAGGAACCGTTCGCGAGGTCAGTAATGAGCACCGTGACAAGCTAGAGTCGGTGTTCAAGCAAGCAGTAGCGCCTGTCATCACCACTTTGAACGTGATGGCGGTCAGTCCGTTTGTTAATCAACAAAGCTCCTCTACCGAGAAGGAGTCTTGGCTAGCATCAGTCGATATCATCTTCAAACAGAATACGAATTTAGTTGCGCTCTTCTATGGCTCGGAGGATGGCGACTTTAGAATATTCCGCCCCTTGAGCACCAATAAACAAAGGGCCGAAAATAATGCCCCTGCCAAAGCGACCATGATGGTCAGTAGCACTAATTTGGATGGTGAGAACTTTATTACCTACCTCGATGGCGCACATCAAGTCATCAGCACGGTGCAAAGCGAGAGTAAATTTAACCCAACGACTCGTACTTGGTATCGCAATGCAAAGCCCGATGGTTCAATCCACCTATCCGAGCCCTATCTTTTTTATTTTCTTAAAACCAATGGCATTACACTGTCTAGGCGTTCAGCTGATGGCAAGCACGTGGTAGGCGCCGACTTCACGCTGAGTTCACTCTCTTCTCAGATCAGTGATCTGGCCTACTCTCCGCAGACCAGACTGGCTCTATTTGACCAACACTTTAACCTTCTGGGTCAGCATCAACTGGATTTAACGACCTCTAACCTCACCTTCCAAGCTAACCATGACAATACTAATAATGTAACTGGTGCAGGCAAACTCTCTGGTAGTGAGCAGGAGCAGAACTTTTTCAACATCCCCAAACGAGAGCAAATGGAAGCGTTAAAATCTTCAGTATTGGGGCCGCTAATCTCAGATGAGGAAAAGTTTAACCTCAATCTCAAAAACGTCGAGTACAACCTGAACACATGGGCACTGACCTTAACTCCGGTTGAGCTCACCCAAAGCGTGACCCTCTATTTGGCAGAGGCTACACCACACAATGAACTGCTTTCTGACCTCATTTCGATGCGTGACAAACAGGTCGCCGTCGCGATTGGGATGTTGTTCATCTGCTTTGGTATCGTGTGGTTGGTTGCTAATCGTCTATCCCAACCACTCAATACCTTGATGCAGCTTACCGATAACATCGCTCGGTTCGATTTCCGTCGTACCCATTATCCAAAGAGCATGATTAAAGAGGTCGCTAACCTCGCCCACTCCATTGAATTAATGGAACACACGCTTCATGACCTGATCAACTTGCTGCGAGACACAGCAGGGAATCAGGAATTTTCGATACTTGCCAAGAACATTGCTCATCAAAGCTATCTGATAACCAAGGCCGAAACCATTGTGCTGTTTACTCAGTCAGAAGAGAAAGATGTGTTTGATACCGCCGCTAACCTAGCGATCATTCCCTTTAAAGCAGACATCAATGACTTCATCAAGCATACACCTTGGTTACTGTGCAAACTTAAGTCTGGAGAGACCATCCACCTAAATCGAGAAGACAATGTGCTCAACTACTATCAAGACTCCATCTTCAATTCAGACCTGTACCTGTTCCCGCTATTAAACCGTGAAAAACTGTTGGTCGGTATTGTGGCTATTGGCTATGAAAGACCAATTACCAAAGCTCAAGCGGATAAACATGCCTTTTTAAGAGAGCTATTGAGCTTTGCGGAAATAGCCAAAGACAACATTGACCAAATGCAGCAGCAGAAAGACATGCTCAACGCCTTTATCGAGTTAATAGCCTCTGCGATAGATACAAAGTCTCCCTACACTGGCGGTCACTGTCAGCGAGTACCCGAGCTAACCAAATGGTTAACCCAAGCGACTATAGATGACGACCGTTATTACCCTCAGTTCTCTCTAGACAGCAAACAATGGGAAGAGTTGATGTTAGCCGCGTGGTTGCATGACTGCGGGAAAGTCACCACCCCAGAGTATGTGGTAGACAAAGCAACCAAACTTGAGACCATTTACGACCGAATCCACGAAGTTCGTATGCGATTTGAACTACTCAAACAACAAGCCGAAACTGACTACTGGAAAGCGATGGCGAATGGTGGACTTCAAGAAGAGCAGCTACAGATCCTAGGACAAACCCTTTCCGACCTCGATGAAGAGTTTGCCTTTGTTGCTCAGTGCAACCTTGGCGGTGAATCAATGACACAAGATCAGTTAGAACGATTGGACCAAATAGCCAAACGTCAATGGAAACGAACGTTAGACGATCAGCTTGGAATATCTTGGGCTGAAAAAGAGAGATACGAGTCGTGGCAGAAATCGTCGCAATCTGCCGATGCTGCACCAGATAACAGTGAACAGACATTACCAGTAATGGAACCACTGCTTGCAGATAAACCAGAGCACAAAATTCCATGGGATAACGGCTTTAACCCAGCAGAATTGTGGCAAGAAGAGTTCGTTCTTAAGCCGGGAGAAGTTAAATACAACCAAGGCGAACTGCATAATTTAAAGGTCAATCGTGGCACTCTCAACGAAGAAGAACGCTTCATGATCAATGACCATATCATTCAGACCTTCACCATGTTAAACAAGCTCCCATACCCACCTTACCTGCAAAATATTCCCGAAATTGCCAGTGGGCATCATGAACGCATTGATGGTAAGGGCTACCCAAGAGGATTGAACGAAGACCAGTTACCTCTTCCATCTAGAGCCATGGCGATTGCTGACGTGTTTGAAGCCCTAACTTCCAGCGATCGTCCGTATAAAAAAGGAAAACTGCTCAGTGAATCGCTCAATATCATGACCAACATGGCGACGAGCGGTCATATTGATCCTAAGCTCTATTTACTGTTTTTAGAAAATAAAATCTATGACAAATACGCAGAGCGATTCCTTGAGTTAAGCCAACGATGCGATATCGATGAAACGAAACACATCGAAAAAGTAAAAGAGTATATTCGCTCACTTTTTTAAACTGTTACTGACAAGGTTTAGCGCTTAACTATTGGCTGTAAACCCAACACCGAGCTCTCTTTGGAGTTGCTCGTTGGCTTGGCTGCTTGCCCGTCTTTACTACGCTTTTTAGCTAACAAGGTATTAGTGATGCTCGCAGCAACAATCAGGTTAATACCAACCAACTGCTGAGTAGAAAATACATCATCAAAGAACACACCTTGCCACAGTGCACTAAACAGCATATTGGTAAAAATTAACGGAGCCAATTGAGAGCCACTCTCTGCAAGCTTATAAGCCTTTGAACGGAAGATCTGTGTATTAACAGTACATAGCGCTAATCCAAATGCACCTATTCCAATCCAGCCTATTTGGTCAACCGTCTTTAAAGTATTAAGAATGCTTGAGTCAGCCTGCACTCCAGAAACGCCTTGTACTGAGGTGAACACCAACATCGGGATAACCAGTATCGCCGCAACTAAAAATGTCCAAGCATTGAGCTCTGCAGGCGTGAGACTAGCCTTAGAGGCACGATATAAACTCACTTGTGACGCTGAGTTGAATACTCCAGCCAGCAAACCAAGCAGCAATTCAGGCCTCAAGAACTCAGAGCCAAATTTAAACTGCGACCAATCCCCAGCCATCATCACAACACCAACAAAGGTTATCGCTAAACAGAATACGGTTGTTCTATGAACCTTGGTTCCAAACATTAACTTTTCTAACAACGGTATAAACAAAGGGCCAGTACTGAATAGCACCACACCTTCTACCAACGTTAAGGTTTGTAACGACGTAAGAAAACACCACTGACATGCCACCATAAATATCGCCCGCATCACCAATGGCTTCCACATACGCCCCGTCGGCCTACTAATTTTAGAAAAGATAAGAAACAAGAATAAGAGCAGGCTAGGTAACAAAAAACGAACAAAGCTCAGTAACGAAATAGGCATCGCTTCCGATAGATACTTCGCCACTAAACCGCTTAAAGACAAACTGAATGTCGACAACAACATGAAAGTCGTCGCCTTGGTAATATCAGACATAATTATCACCTCCTATGCTGTCTATTTTAGAAGCGTGACGTCAATAAAAATAGCGAGTAATATTAACCATAACTGTAAGGAAAACTTACCAATGAAAAAGCTCGTTCCGCTTAAATCCGTTTACGCTTTCATTGCTGTCGCAGAAACTGGCAGCATGACCGATGCCGCTCGTGTGTTGTATGTCAGCCACTCTGCGGTAAGCCAAGCCATCAAGTCCTTAGAACAGCAGGTCAATAAGCCTCTATTTCAGCGAGTAGGTCGTCGTGTTGTTCTAAATGCCGCAGGTAAACGCTACTATCGCAAAGTTGCTCCCGCACTGGAGCAAGTGATAGAAGCCACTGAAGAGCTAGCAAGGACGCCTAATGACCATCGCATCACACTCAACATGGTAAATTCGCTCGCCATGCACTGGTGGATCCCTCGAGTCCCTGACTTTCAATCTTTTGCTCCCTCACTTGATATTCGAATTTCAACACTAACAGGCCCTTTCGATATTGAACAAGAAGGGGTTGATATTGCTCTTGTGCATGGCAAGCCCAATGAGTGGGAGCGGTATTACAGCGAAAAACTGGGCGATGATGATCTGGTGTTGGTGTGTAGCCCTACGCTCCTCAAAAGTAATGAGAATTTAAGCGTCAAAAAGCTTGTTGAGCAAAACTCCACGATTGGTGTCTTTAACCCAAGGCGAAAACACGACTGGCAAGTGTGGTGTGATCATTACCAAATCCCGATGCCAAATTTTCACAGCAACCTAACGTTTGATGTGTCGATTCAAGCGGTACAAGCCGCGATTCGTTCACTAGGTGTATTAGTCACCCATCGCTTGTTTGTAAAAGATGACATTAGCCACGGCATGCTGGTTGAGCTTGGTGCCCCCGTTGCTAACCCACATCAAGATTTCTATTTTGTTTGCCCAAAAAACAAGTTAAAACAAGAAAGTGTGCTACAACTGAGAACATGGTTAAGGCATGAATTTGCCAATTCAGACATGACACTTAGCGATACAACACAAGATTAGAATAACGACAACGTCCACTAGAACCGTTACTTACAAGAGGCCATTATGATCATTACCACCACACAATCTGTCGAAGGCAAACGCATTGTCGACTACAAAGGAGTTATTGCCGGAGAAGCTATCTTAGGGGTGAACGTATTCAAGGATATGTTTTCTGGCATTCGTGATTTTGTTGGTGGGCGCTCTGGCACCTATGAAAAGGAACTCGAAAAAGCCCGTAACTATGCATTCAAAGAGCTGGAACAGAAAGCCATTGAAGCTGGTGCAAATGCAGTGGTCGGTGTCGATATTGATTACGAAGTACTTGGAACAGGTAACGGCATGCTAATGGTATCAGCCAGCGGCACAGCGGTAGTAGTTGCTTAATTACTCGCTAAGTCGTGATTACCTATAAAAACGCCCCTTAGCTAAATCACTAGCAAAGGGGCGTTTTTGTCTGAGTTGCCAAATTAGGTTTGAATATCTTTAGCTCGCGCGTTGTGCTGGCTTAGAGATCATGGCATCAAAATAAGCGATTCGAGCCAAAAACTCTTTTCTATCTTTAGGCATAATCGAACTTGCCATCGGTAAGTTCGCCTTCATCGCATCGACAGCTCGACCACGAACCAACACCTCAAAATGCAGATGAGGACCAGTGATACGCCCCGTTGCACCCGATAGCGCAATTTTCTGACCTCGTTTAATTTGCTGCCCTTTCTTAACTAAAAAGCGGCTCAAATGAAGATAACGAGTGGTGTATACGCTGTTGTGTTCAATCACCAAGTATTTACCGGCATAAGGGTGGTCACGAAGCGCTACAACCCGGCCGTCACCCGTTGAATATACCGGAGCGCCCACTGGCGTCGCAAAGTCAGTACCATTGTGCGGCGAGATTCGGCCTGTCACAGGGTGTCTACGTTTAGGATTAAACGAAGAGGTAATTCTTCGGAATTTTCTGTCGACAGGGTATCTATCAAAGGCTTGCTCTAGGCTGTTACCCTCTCTGTCATAAAAAAGTCCATCTGGCGCTAAAAACGCCGCTACTTCTCGGTTCCTTAATTGAATTGAGATGCCTTGAACTTCTGTTTTTCCCGTTAAGTGATTGTCTGTGTACTGCTCATTGACCAATACATTGAAGCTGTCACCGGCTCTAAGCTCACGAGCGAAGTTAACTTTATCTTTCAGCGTACGAGTAATATTGGCTATCTGAGCTGTTGTAAGCCCCGCTTTGTATGCAGATGTTGAAAAGCTACCATGAACACTGCCCGCGTAGAGTTTTTCTTTCCATTCGCCTGGTATCTCGTGGAATTTATAGGTGAAGCTCCCATCATCATTTCGAGTAAAGGCAGCTTGCTCAACCAAACTTTCGTGGAACACCAACTCAACAAGCTGTTTGGAGTCACTATCTAAAAGCAGCTCTAAGTGGTCACCGGGTTTTATTGTATCGAGTTTCAAGGATTCAAGATCCGCTTCCATTACTTTATTAACCGTTTCATAAGGCAGATTCCACGATTCGAATATGTTACTCAGTGTGTCCCCTACTTTTACAAAGTAGTGAATTTTGATCAATGAGTTCGAATTAGCTTGTGGGTGCGCCTGTTCCTCACCGTCCGTGTGTAGTTCTTGATAAGGCGTTACTTTTATTGAAATTTCTTTTTCCGGTTCCGGATGGAAAGAGAGCAAAGCGGCAAGTGAAAATGCACTGATCGCAACAACAATCAGGATAATGCGGAGGTACTTCATAAAAATTAGCAGTTATAACAAGGAACTTAAAAAGTGTTATAACATAACAATCAAATCAAAAAAACAAACGAAATGTAAGAAACCGTTCTTTTGGAAGCACAAAAATATGGTGGGCTTAAGAAACCCACCATAGCATCAAAGCTTTATTCTTCACGAAGCGCCTCAAAACGCTCTAAGCCTCGAAGCATTTCGAAGTCCGGTTCTTCAGCCAACAACTCTCGCATTGAGCCACTGGCTTCGACAGAGCGTTCTAGGTCGTCAATAGCTTGTCCTTCCGCCCCTAACCTTGCGTAAGCACACGCCCGCTGATACAGAGCATGAGCATTCTGGTCATCCACCTCTAACACGCGATTACATAAGCTCATCGCCCAATGGTACTCTTGAATATCCATTGCTGCGTCCGCTTTGTAGGTTAATGCTTCCAAATCCCCGGGACGAACCTTCAAAATCTCATCATAAATTTCAATTTTCTGTTCCGCGGTTTGCGCATTTTGCGCCCTTAACCATAGATTGTGGATCTCATTGATGATTTCGATTTCTCGGTTGTTCTCTGAAATGATTCTGGTTTTGCGTTTAAGATCCCTCTCTAGAACATTAAACTTCTTCTCATAGTCTTGTGCAATGTCGTTGAGTCGTCGATCTGCCATCTCTTTAGTGGTGTGTTTTAACTCTTTGAGCGACTGCCAACCAACCAGTGCAATTAACGAAGCAACACCAGCAATGATATAGAAGAAATACGTTACGGTAACATTGGCGTAGTTGAGCGACTTATCTGCTACTGCGAGCTCGCGATCGGTCATCTGAATGGTGAGACGTCTTTCAAGATCCTGCTGTTCGATTCTCAGCTGCTTCAACTCATCCAAGATATAACGTTCCATCAAGGGTCTATCCAAATACTCTTGATCCGAGTATTTATTTTCTTCGCTTGCAAAACTCATCGCGCTGAACACTGAGATAACTGCAATCAATAAGATTCGAAGCATTATACAATCCTTATATATTTAGCTTTAACCTAACTGTATCTCGTTATAGGCATACAAGCTAGGAAGTCGGCAAGTTTGCCTTATCCATATTGGAATTAACACTCTAAAACATCATTGATAATTATAAAACACCTGAAGCAACATCATTAATTTCTAAATTATAAAAATACCAAGTAATACTGTTCTATATAATTAATTCGCGATGCGAATATAGAGTCATTTGATTTATTGCATCGAGATGAAACTTATATTAATAACGATCAGAGCGAGGTTAATTTGAATAATCCAAGATACGATTTAGTAAGCCGTGTACTGCACTGGGTAATGGCTTCTGTAATCATTTATGCCACAATCGCAGGTTATGTGATGCACTATGTGACCAGTCATCCAGAGCTGTTTTCATTCTTATCAGTGCTTAACATGTCATTGGCGACCGTTGCGACACCATTGCTCATGGTTCGTTATATCTGGAGCCACTTTCGCTCTTCTCCAAGCATGCCGACATCAATACCAGAGGGGCAAAAGTGTGTGGCTAAGCTAGCTCACTCTTTAATGTACCTCGCCATGTTTATGGTGTTCAGTACAGGCTACTTGATGTTGGAACAACCTTACTCATTATTCTGGTTAACCACAGTCGAAAATCTAATTACCAACTCAGCAATCAACAGCTTCTTCTTTTATTTACACCGTGCCAGTTGTATTGCCCTAGCTTGTTTGATTGTTTTACATATTAGCGCAGCACTTAAACACCACTTCGTCTCTAAGAACTATGTATTAAAAATGATGATTTAAATAATACTGTGAGACTTTGGACTTAAAGCTCGACCAACAAAAAAGCCATAGCACTTCTGCTATGGCTTTCTTTTTCGGCGTGATTAATTGGATTGGTTATCCAGCATCACTTGCCAGTATTCACATTTAGCAAGAAACTCTTTTAGGTAGAGTTCAGGGTTAGCTAGCTTCTCGCCGCCCTTAACATCAGCACCAGTCACTCGCCAGAAACTGCGAGTCACTACGTTTCTATGATAAATAAAATCGCTAAGTTCGTTTTTTTTCAGCGGTAGTTGTTCACCGAACGTCTGCTCATACAAGCTGAGCGTTGCTTCTTGGTGGCTCGCCTTCTCTCTCAAAAAAGTATCTAGGTCTAAACCTAGCTCTTTCTGAGCATCTTTTGACAAGGTTTTCGATAATTTAGAGATCACATTAAACAGCGCCAACTCTACTTTTTGGGCCGCTAGTAACGATGCACCCAAAAGTGCATGTTCATTGGAGATCTGTTGCTCTGTTGCTGAAACGGTAGCTGTTGTCACTGTGTTAACCTCAAATTGTCATAACGGATATTATTGAGCGTTTCTGATTACGCGCTTTTGCTAAGCTGAGCTCGTTCAGCGTCAACGATCACAAAGCCAGTTGCGTCTTCACTTTTCTCTACTTGCACTAAACCTTTGAAGCCAATTTGCGACAGTTTCTTCGCAAGATGCTCAGGTGCGGTTTCAAAAACCACCGACATGAAAGGTAAATGCTCTGCGGAAACAAAGCCATGCTCGTTAAACAGGTCCATTGCGTGAGATAAATGGTCTGAGTCGGTTAATTCAATGATTTCTACAACTTCTTCCAACAACATTTTCGATTCCATATTCGCCAGAAAGTGACTGACACAAGCACGTAAATTTGCTCGCATACATCCCGATGCCCAAAGACACCCCTTTAGTAGTAGGGAGATCATAACATATTAATAATCGAAAAATATGTTTAATTTCCCTAACCTACTGGGAATATTAGAAAACAAGAGAAATTGGTGAAGCATAGACAAGACCAATTCGTCTTATTGAAAGCTACAGCCTGATTTTAGGCAATTAGGCTACCGTAGCTTGAGAATCGCCAGTTTCTACAATCGATTCTTGTAACAAGCCAGCATAAATACCATTGTGCGCCACCAGTTGTTGATGATTACCTTGCTCAACAATTTCCCCCTTTTCCAACACCAAAATGGTGTCTGAGTGACGAACAGTACTCAAACGGTGGGCAATCGCAATCACGGTTTTCTCTTTGAACAGACGCTGCATCGCTTTTTGAATGAGATCCTCGGTAATCGAATCTACCGAACTTGTTGCCTCATCCAGCATCATCAGTTGTCCCCCTTGAGCAACGGCTCTTGCAAACGAGATAAGCTGAGTTTGTCCAACCGATAGATTTGCCCCGTTCTTATCTAGTTGGAAGCCATAGCCTTGAGGCAGCTGTTCAATAAACTTATCGGCATAAACATAACGCGCCGCCTGCTCAATCTCGGTACTTGATAAATGCTCTTTACCTAGTGCGATATTGAAAGCAATCGTCTCTTCGAATAAATGCACATCTTGCATCATCATCGAGAACAGGTGTGCCGAGTCTTCACTAGAGATCTGCGACAGCTCAATGCCATTCAGCAGTATGCTGCCTTCATAGTCTTGGTAGGTTTTCGAGATCAAACGCAGAATCGTTGACTTACCTGAGCCTGTAGAGCCCACCAGTGCGATTTGATGCCCTTTCTCCAATACAAACGAGACATTCTTTAGAACGTACGGAGCATCGTCTTTGTAGCGGAAGCTTACGTTCTTAAACTCAAGGCTTTCAAACTGCTCTAACGGTTTAGCAACCTTCTCTGATGGCAGTAAGTTACGCCCCTCTTCTTCAGTCGGTTCAACAAACAGCTCTTCGATATGGTCGAACGCGGCAAATGAGCTCTGAATTGATGCAATTTGCGAAGTAAAATCTCGAATCGGCACGAACACTTTTTCTAAGGTGTTGATGAACGCAATCAGCACACCCAAGGTGAGCGCCCCTTCTATCACTTGCTCAGAACCGTACCAAATCATTACCGCGATGGTGATGGATGTGATACCAGAAATGAATGAGAACAGAATAGCGTCGTATTTATTGATCTTTTTCTGCGCTCTCAAAAACTCGTCGGTATAGCCTTGGTAACTTTGTTCGACTTGCTCTTCTGCTCGGTACATCTGTACAGTTTTCATACCAAACAGCACTTCTTGCAAGAAGCCAATACCTTGAGCCAGTGACGAACGAGTCACCTTATACAGAGCACGAAGTCGATTTCGAACATGTACAGTCAGATACATGACCGGAGGCATGATGATCAATACGATCAGCGTCAGCTTCCAATCAATTAAGAACATCATGATCAGCAGCGCAATGGTGTTAATGCTGTCTTTTACCAAACCGACAACCGACTGAACAAACGTCTCACCGATGGTTTCTAAATCACTGGTTAGACGCGATAGCGTGACACCGATTGGTGTATTGTCAAAGTAGTTGCGTGGCAATTTCAAAACACGAGCAAACAGAACTGAGCGCATGTCAGTAATCGTGTATTGACCTGTTTTACGTAGGTTATATGCGTAAGTGGTATCCACGACATAACTGACGATTAGTACAGCAACGAGGTAGAAAACGTATTCTAATAGCCCGTCCATATCACCATGACTCAACTGAACGTCGATCACTTGAATAATCAACCAAGGGAACAACAAGCTTGTGATGACAGAAAGCGGAAGCATCGCAATGCCCAAAATCGCCGAGCCTTTGTATTTCTTAGCAAACTTAAAGAAATGCTTGAGGTACTTGAGGTCAACACCTTTTAACATGCTGCTGCCTCCGTTTCATTTTGCTGTAGTAGCCATGTCTCATAGTAGTAATCGCAAGTTTTCAGTAGGGTTTTATGGTCGCCCTTAGCAATCACTTTTCCTTCATTCAACACGATAACTTCATCCATATATTCAAGTGCATTAACACGATGTGAGACAACAAGAACCGACTGATTTTCCAATCGCTTAAATAGGCCTTCTAAGATTTTTCTCTCTGTCTCATAGTCAACGGCAGACAGAACGTTATCCATAATGATGAGATCGGTTGGTTGTAATAGAGCACGAGCAATGCTCAGGCGCTGTTTTTGCCCCCCTGACAACATAATGCCCTTCTCACCGACTAAAGTTTGGTCGCCCTGCTCAAAGCGCGTCACATCACTGGCTAGTTGGCTAAGCTCTAACACTTCATCAACCTGGCTTTTTGCTAGCTCGGTATCGGCGCTACCAAAACGAATATTCGCTTCAACAGTGGCTGAAAACAAATACGGGTCTTGGGTGACCGTTTTAACGTAACGACGTAAATCGCTACGCGAGAAGCTAGTGATATCTCTCTCACCAAGCAGTACTGAACCTTGTGGAGTGTCTAAGTGATGGTTCAAACAGTTCACCAACGTCGTTTTTCCCGCACCGATACCACCTAACACACCGACTTTCTTCCCCGCGGGGATATCAAAACTGATGTCATCCAGAATCAGACGCTCCTCGCCCGGATAGCTAAAGCTAAGGTTACGAACGGAGAACGTTTTTCCTTTTAGGGATTCCACATCGAGCTCAGACAGTTTCTGCTCATCCAATTCTGGTATTTTGGCATTAAGAATAGTCTGGGCGCTTTGAATACCGACCATGCCACGCTGATAAATCGTCGCGATTCGTCCTAATTGCATAAGCGGCATGGCGAGCAAAACTGAGTAAGTTAGGAATGCAGTGATTTCACCTAGAGTCAGTTCCTGTCTCATCAACATAAAACCACCTAGACCTAGAATAATGATTTTCATCAGGTCATTGGCGTAATCGAGAACTGGCATAAAGAAGACTTGAATACGCGTGATTTTAAGGCGGCATTCAAGTAACAACTGATTCAGCTTCTCAGTCTCCGCTTTTACCCAGGGTGACATTTGCTGGCTTTTAATCAGATCAATCCCAGACAGATAACTCATCAGTTGCGCAGACAAGTTTTGTAGTCGCTTCATATGCTCTAGATGGAGCGTTTTCATACGCTTAAAGCCAACTCGGAAAATCACGAAAGCGATTGAAATCGGAATGATCGAATACAGGGTTAGTTCTGGCGATATACGCCACATGTATAGCGGCGTTAGCGATAGAGCGAGCAACGCATTAAAGAATTGCAGAAAGCCAACACCAAACATCAAACGAATACCACTTAGGTCATTGTTGATGATTGAGATTAAACGGCCAGAAGCAAAGCGCTCGTGAAAGCTGTTTGGCAAGCGATTCAGTTTTTGTAGAAGAGTGGTCTTAAGTGAAGCTTCTGTAATTCGCCCGGGGTTAAGCGCGTAAATGCGAGACAGAATCCTAACAACGACCATAGCAACCGACATACCAACGACAATCCACACATAGGACTGCAACTGTTGATGTCCACTTGAAGAGGCGTCATCAATCAGGTCTATTGCCAATTGAATATAACGAGGGATTTCTACTTGTAACCAGTTAACGAGAAAAATGAACACAACCGCAAGTAAGTACGAGGTGCGATTCATGCGCAAGTAATGGGCAATAAACTGTCTTTTATTCATAACATTCTTTATTGAGGGCAGGCGTATAGCTATTTGGTGATTTTGCTTAGAAAGCACTTCACGATATGGCAAAGATACATCAAAAACACTTAGTTGACAATATCAACCACATTCAATAATTCGTCATCGCTATTCATTTTTCGTATTGTAGAAACAACTTTGCCGCCAAATAATGGCGGCAAAGTTATTAGAAGTGATAATTAAAAGCTAAGGCTCCAATCCAGTAATGACTTTAAAGAAGCACATCCACTTTATCATTTTCAATATTATATGAGCTCTTCACTTCACTGCCCAATGCTGATGGGTACCACACCTCGACCCAAACTTTATCAACATGGTTGGGCAACAATAGCGTTGTTGAAAAGTCAGTGTCTTCATTAATAGGCATTCTTAACACTTGTGAGGTGTAGTCGACAACGTCCCCATCAAACTCAGTGTACAAGCTCATAAAGCCCCGCGAACTTTGTGAACTTGCGACATCGACCGTCACAGCGACTTCCCTCTCAGTTGAGAAATCAAAGCCTTCCGGTATGGTCAGCTCGACCGAACTCAACACTTGTGCCGCAGGCGCGATGCTAGACGTCACTGTGTTATTAGCAGATGACGAGTTACCTGATGAAGAATCATCCGCTGGTGGGACAGAGCTTGGAGCTGATGTGGTAGAGCCACCACCACCGCCGCCTCCGCCACACGCAGCAAGGAAGACAAGAGTCACACTACTTAGCATTAGTTTTGATAGTTTCATAAATCCTCCTTGATTAATCTTCAGTAGACCAAGTTTTGTCTGAGTTAGGGTTTAGATACCAAGTCGGTTTAGAAGAACCGCCAGACGTCGCCCACTCCGCAAAATCTGGGAACGCTTCACTGATATCAATGTACTCGGATGGGTGATTCCAAGGAGATGAAATCAAAATACCCCAAGGCATGTTTTGCGTAGTTCGGTAGTATTTTCCACTATCTGGGTCTGAATCATCTTGTGCCACACCGTAAAAGTCGCTTACTAACGTACCACGTGACGTTGGTGGAAGATCCGCTGTGTGAATTTCAAGATCTTTACCCGGAGAGCCAGTAAAACTAGAGCCATGATAATAGCCTTCACCTGGACCAAAGATGAACGGGTCGAAGCCACTCAATGGTAGCAGTGAACTTACCGTTGGTTGATCGTCGTCGTTAAACGGTAGTGAGATACTGAACGTCATTTGGTCAGACTCAAGAGACGGATTACAAGATGGATTCGTACGGTGGAACATACACTCATCGTTAATCGGGATATCATTTTTTAAGTTCAACGAAGCGACAACAACAAGGTCACCTCCTGGCGATGCAACCGATTTATCTTCGCCCGTAAACGGTGAGATATTCACACGAGTTGCGCCGTTTTTCTGCACTCTGGCGGTCTGCAAGTCGACATCCGACTCATCAAAGCCACTCAATTTCCAACCTAAGCCGTTACCATAAGAGGCACCGTAGGCCATAATGCTACCGCTGATATCCATACGCAATACAGCATCGTCTTTACTCAGAATGGTGGTTCGGTAATAAACAACAACATCGTTTAAATCGAAGTCACCAACTTCAGGCCAGTTATCTTCGAACGCTGCAGTGTAGTAGTTAGAGTGTTGAATTGTGGTTCCCGGATCAGTCACGTTAAACACGTAATCCTCGACTTCCCCGTCACCAACGTAACCATCACTTGGGATGTTAGGGCTGCTCGCTAGACGGAAACGTGTCTGTACAGTCCCCACACTCGCATCATCAGCCACTCGAATTGGAACCACTTGGCCCCCTTCAACAACCGAATGGTTTTTCAAGATTTGTTCATCATCATCGAAAGTACCACTCAAGTCCCAGTCAGCCCAAGCTTGTAGGTAACCATTACCCACAACGTTAACGTTGATGAGACTATCCAACCCAATTTCTAAGTTAGTAAGTAGCGTAATACCGTCGTCATCATTCCCGTCAACATCTAAGTCATCACCGTTTGATAAGGCGCCCGGTTGTCCGTCAGAGTCTGTATCGATACTGGCCCCTAGATAAAGCGTTGAAGAGACAGCATGTTCAGCACCATTGCTTGCTTGTAACGTTCCATAAGTGTCCGGCGCATCACCAAAATCAGACTCGTCAGAACTCTCAATTGGCGTAGTAAAGCCACTTAAGTCCCAGTTACCATCAAACGCTGAAAAGATTGGGTTAGGGAAACCACTGCCACTCGTAGTAACAGTTTCAAACTGAAGCGTAACAATAGAGGTATTTTTGTAGGTAAACTTAACCGCACCTGACGTATCCGTTTCAGAATAATTGGTGCCTGGTCCGGTGAAGAGGACTGAATTGCCATCAGCACTCTCTTCGGCGGTCAAGCTGGCACTTGCACTCCCCAATTGATAGCTGAAAAAGCCTTCACTTTTGAATACTCGTACTTGCTCTGACTGAACGGGCTCGCCATCAATGTCATAACCGATCATTTCAAATTCAGGAATAGTGTAAGGGACCGAGAAAGTACCTGACAGACCATCTGTTCCGTCAAAGAACTCAAAGGTATAAATCAAACCTGCAGAACCGGCAGAGTTAGTCTGATAGAGGAATCCAATATCACCAGAGGGCTGAGTTGAGCCTTCTTTGTAATTAGGTGCATGAAACACAAATGTCGCATCACCAAATACGCTACTGGATACCTTGGCATCAATGGTCTTTCCATCGTGTGTACCGACATTTAGGAAATGCATGGAGGCGCCATCGTAGGTCGGCCCCGCCCAACCACTACTTCCGTTCGTTGACTCTATGTGGTTTGAAAAATCCAAATCCACGATGGTTGCGTGGACTGGGACGCTAACTATTGCGCCAATGAGATAGATAAGTTGCTTGTATTTCATAGTAAACCTCGACTTCTTCTTCGCTTGGGCGATTTCCTTGAAAAGTACGTAAACTCTGAACGGCAAAGCTAAATAAATGTCTCCCTAAAATCTGATGCTGCGAGACAAAGGATGTCTACTTTTTTATTTTGGTGCCGACAAAACGAGCTGCATAAGACAAAGAAGCAAGAGAAGAGCCAAGTTTTTGAACACTTAGAAAATAAACCTAAGCCATTGAAAGTATGTCTTTATTTCTCTGTAGACTTATTAAGATCAAAAATAAACAAACACTTTCTTCAAAATAGGAATCAATTTGATGAAGGAATAAGTCAACTTGACAACTTGTCATTGAAAGGAGTGTGATAAGTAGACTCCAAGCAAATAAACATGTCGCTCAAACAGCAGGGAGCTGCGTGAAACTGGAGAAATAATGACTATTGGCTGTAAGCAAAGTTGGGGGGACTGAAAGCGCTAACGATGAACTGCTTAAATGCGGGGTGAAATTAAACAGTTCAAAGATCAATGTCGGCTGCAGTACAGTTACAGCTGAACAATTACTGCTGTGCTATTACTGCAATATAAGCTTGGGTGAGATTAAAGCATTTCTTTTGCGATCAAATGCAACAAAAAAGTCTCGCGCTCAATGCTCATACCCTTTTTAGGACTTTCGGCCATCGTCTTTTCATTATGAGCAATCGCTTCATGGATGTTCATCCACACAGGCTTCATTCCGTTTTTAAATTCGTAATCTTCGTAAGCTGTCTCACCCAGCTCGCGGTCAATCTTGCACGAATAGCAGTAGGAAATCATATGCATTATATCTGCATCATCTTTGTACCAAGGGCGAAACTCTTCAAAAATGCCAAACGGCTTAATGCCATGAATGTTCTTTGCACCCGTCTCTTCTTCAAGCTCTCGGACCATGCCCGCAATCACATCTTCGCCTTCATCTAAACCGCCACCAGGGATGGTGTAGTCGTGGTAACGCTCGGTATACAGCATCAGAATATCTTCACCATCTAAGACAATCGCTCTGGCGGCATTACGCTTATAAACTGTTTTGTTATCTAGGTGATCGATATCTGGGTGAATGGTGGTTTTTAGGTGTCTCATGGCTCTAACTGCTCAACTGAATTTGGCGGCATCATATCATAATCATTCATAGATTCGAGGTTCATAGCGGTTCACATCAACACGCCTTCTAACTTTGTACCTCATAGCCGATAAAGCAAGAAAACATCACATAGCCTCTGAAAAGCCTTCACTCAACAATTCATGCCCTTCTATCGCCCGGCTAGCTTAGCTTGATCTAGCCCTCAAAAAGCAGCTAAACATGGCTAAATATCAACCTATTTCAATATCTTGACCAAATTAGAACAACCTTTTCTGAAATCTAAAATATACTCATTTGATAGAGCTTCTAATTGGGTTCTGTAGAACTTAACGTATTCAACTATAGAGTTATCACGTAGGAGATAAACATGAAGAAAATTGGTTTGATGGCTGTATTTGCCGTTGTATTAGGTGGTTGTGCAAACGACTATGCAGAGTATAGCGAAGGCCAACGTGTTTCAGTCGCTAATCCAGCGGCCGTTTATTGTGTTCAACAGGATGGCGAATTAGACACGGTCACAGAAAACAATCAACGCACCACTTATTGTGTTTTTGATGACGGTGAACGTATTGAGCAATGGGAATATTACCGAAATAATCATGAGCAAGACTCAGAAGCTAAAAGTGAATAGCGCTCCACTCTGATACCCACCAATCCCTTCCCCTCTTTAATTCAACCAATTACGTAAACTGGCTGCCAATTGGCAGCGGTTTACCGTATATACACACCAATTGTACACTGTTTCATTGCTGACATTTCTCTGACATTGTCAAATTCCAAGCAGATAGAATGCCGGCCTGTTAAAAACATTTACAGGTTGAATTGAAATGAAGAACCATTCCAAAACGGAAGAGCAAACTCACATGTCTTTTGAACTCCCTGAGTTCACCCTTTCTCAATCGACCTCTCAAGTGATCTACAAGCGTTGCCAAACCGCTTTAGTCGTTCTCGCTATTGGTATTATTGCTAACTTAGCGCTAAGAATTGATTTTGTATTGTTGAACGGAAATGTTGGTGAGATCTCAGTGACAGAAATGTTCCAGCAGCTGCTACTTATCGTAAGTTCAGGTTCTTTTGCTTACCTAGCGAGAAAGAGAGGTGAAGTGAAACACGCTGCGGTTCTCATTAGCGCCTTCTTCGCTGTAATGTTCATTCGTGAAATGGATTTTTGGTTCGATAAGATCGTACACGGTGCATGGGTAGTTCCTGCTGCGCTAGTTGCTGGCTGCGCTATTTTTTATGCTGTAAAAAACGGTAAGCGCACTATCGATCAACTTGCCCTTATTTTGGCTTCTCCGCACATGAACCTTTTAGTGACAGGCGTAATGCTACTGCTAGTATTCTCCCGCCTATTCGGTATGGGTAGCTTTTGGCACAATGTGATGGGCGATGATTACGTTCGTGCCGTTAAAAACATTGCAGAAGAAGGCACAGAACTACTCGCCTACTGCTTAATTGCGTTTGCTAGCCTAAAAACAGTTCTTGGCATCACCAGAAAAAAATAACGATTTATCGCCACCAGCGATGCGTATGATCCGATTCAGGGTCTAACAATCGATTCAGAAAAGTTAGGTTGGTATCTAGTAACGCTAGGTACTCCCTGACTTTTTTTGTATCCGTACCTACTGGAGTACCTCGAATACAGCCTTCCAATACCGGAAGCAGACTTTCCACAATACTAAACTGAGGTGAACTTCCTACTGAGCCTTTTGCTTGCGTCAAGGCTTCCAAGGAAAGCCTTTCTGGCTCCGCCCTCACCATCTTCAAATCTCGCTTAAACGCCCCGGCACATACACCTTCGAGATACACTCGGTACGTTGTAAGCACATCCATCAATAAAAACAGCTGACCTTGAGTCGTTTGGTGAGGGTATGGGACTGCAACATGAGCCTCCAACTTGCGATCTATCTGCAGTTCTACGCCAAGCGCCGAACACTTTTCAATGAGAACTTTGAGCAAACCTTGCTCATCCATTAGCGTTTGAATCTCAAAGATTCGTTGCAAGTGATAGTCATTCGACACAAACGTTACCTTTACATCTTGCCCACGAGTAAACAGACCACTCTCTATCATCTCAGCAGCTAAATTTTGGATGTTTTCTACAGTATTGGTTGAATGCTGCTCTAATAAAATCGCTCCCAGAGTAAACGGGACTTCGCGGAGGCTTTCCAACTCTCGAAAGTATCGGTGCATCGCATCTGCTTCCGAAACACTCTGCCCTTTGGTTACCCCACCACAAAAAGCGACCGCTGTGGACGAGTGAGACTCTGCGTTCAAGGACTCCACCAGATACTTCACCAAAGCATCAACTCGACTGACTCCTTCCTCAGTCAATTCATTCTCATTAAGCCGTTTACCCAGCACAATAAGGAGGTTATTAATGCTCATTTTATGTTCAAGTCTCGTTTTGGGGATTAGATGGAGTGAATTATGTATACAATACTTGTGAACAAAAGTATTTTGAAATTCTTATAAGTTGCTCGCAATAATGCTCACTATTGCAAAGCAACACAATAAGGTACTCGACAATCAAAGTGCAGCTTAAAAGCACAATAGCACGATCATAGGGTCCACAGGGCTACGCTAGTTAGCGTTAGTTTTAAACAGAGAACGCTTTCACACATATAAGTGAAACGAACAAAATACAAATTTTACACAGAGTTCGTCCATCGAACCGTCTTCACAGGAAGTTACTATGCTGTCTATTTTTGATATCTATAAAATTGGGGTTGGGCCTTCTAGCTCCCATACAAATGGACCAATGATCGCAGGGTTTAATTTTACCCAAAAGATTGAATCTGTACTTGACCAAGTTACCCGTATTCAAATCGACTTATACGGCTCACTATCATTAACAGGTATCGGCCACCACACTGACCGAGCAACCCTGTTAGGTCTACTTGGCAACCGCCCTGATACCATCAAAATAACCAGTGCTAATCTAGCAATGCGCAAAGCGATTGAAGACAAGTCTCTTATGGTGAGTGGTCACCATGAGATTCACTTCGATGTAGAGAGCGACTTGCTCTTTCACAAAACCAATCTGCCGCTTCATGAAAACGGTATGACAATCTCTGCGTTTGATGCGAGCGGTAAGCTTCTGGATATGGAGACCTACTACTCGATTGGTGGTGGTTTCATCGCAACTGCAGATGAGCTGCAAAACGGCAAACAAGAGTCTGAAACCCAAGTTGAATTCCCTTTCTCATCTGCTGACCAACTCCTTGAGCTCGCTGATAAGAATGGAATGAGCCTTGGCGGATTAATCCTACGCAACGAAGTATCCTTCCAAGATATGGAAGCTATTGACCAAAAAGCAGATCAAATCTGGAAGGTGATGTCACTGTGTATGCAGCGTGGCTTTGATACTGAAGGTATCCTAGATGGTGGCCTTGAAGTCACACGTCGAGCACCCGCTCTTTTGAAAAAACTTGAAGCGAATGCCTCCATTGAAAATGATCCAATGGAGATCATGGATTGGATTAACCTATTTGCCTTTGCCGTGAGTGAAGAAAATGCAGCAGGTGGCCAAGTGGTCACATCGCCAACCAACGGTGCGGCTGGCGTTATTCCTGCAGTATTAATGTACTACCATCGTTTCATCAAAGAACTGGATACCAAACAGCTCAAAGACTTTTTAGCGGTATCTGGCGCTATCGGTATTCTATACAAAACCAATGCGTCTATTTCAGGTGCAGAGGTAGGCTGCCAAGGTGAAGTTGGCGTATCTTCTTCAATGGCAGCGGCTGGCTTAACGGCCCTTCGTGGTGGCAGTAACGAGCAAATCTGTATCGCAGCTGAGATCGCGATGGAGCACTCACTGGGTATGACCTGTGACCCAATTGGCGGACTGGTTCAAGTCCCATGTATTGAGCGTAATGCGATGGGCGCCATGAAGGCGATCAACGCATCGCGTATGGCACTAAAACGCACCAGCAAGTGTCTTATCTCGTTAGACAAGGTTATTGAAACCATGTACCAGACAGGTAAAGACATGAACAAGAAGTACCGAGAAACGTCGTTAGGCGGCTTAGCGGTGATCCACATGGCGCCACCATGTGAATAGCAGACAAGAACACGAGTTCACAATGCCCTTGTAGAAGGGTCATTCTTGTAAACTTAGTTTTCAATATCAAAACAAAGCCAGCCACCAAGCTGGCTTTTTTATTGGCTCGAACCCAACCGGCAATTGAAAGTGATACTCACTTAAAAGCATTTACCGAATGAATCTCGCTAATTTTCTCTTTAATAGTTCATTACTTAGCCACAAATGAAACCGACTAATTTTCACACAATCATGCATCCACTAGCAAAATCTAATATTGCAAATTTCATTCATGAGAAATATGAATGTACTCATAAGAAAAGATATATCGAGCAAAGTCCGGTTTGGGATAGATGTTTCAGTTTATGTATTACTATCAATGGTATTATAATTGGGTAATTACACTACATATTAATACTAATGTGAGAATAAAATAATGTGGAATAGATTAAACAAATCAATGATGTTCTGCCAAATGATGTTTGGACTTTCGTTCTATGGCGTCATGGTGATCTTGACTCGTTTCTTCCTTGAGGACCTGAACTACAACGAAGCCGACACCATGATGGTGGTTGGTGCTTTCTCTGCAATCGGGCCGCTGTTTGCTATTGCCGGTGGTTTCATCGCCGACAAATTCTTAGGTGCTTACCGATCTCTAACTATCGCTTTCCTAGGATTCGCGAGTGGTTACGTTTTACTGGTACTCGGCGCAGCAGCAACCAATGTTCCTATGGCATTGTGTGGTATTGCGTTAGCAAGTTATGCACGTGGTTTGATGTCTCCTTCTTACCCAAGTCTCTACAAACGCACGTTCAAAACACAAGAAGATTTTGAAAACTGCTACCCTATCAACTACTCAGTAAACAACATTGGTGCACTGCTAGGTCAGTACTTATTCCCTATGCTAGTGCTTGTTGTTGGCTTCCACGGTGGCTTCCTTCTGTCTGCTGTTCTAGCAGGTGCAGCACTACTGATGATGTTGTTTGTCCGTAAAGGTCTTGTTGAAGCAAGTGCTGAGATCGACCAGCAACCAGTAAGCACTAAAAACTGGGCTGCTTTCCTAGGCTTATCTGCAGCAATGATCGGCTTAGTATTTTTCATGTTCTCTAACATGGATATCGGCCAAAACATCGTTTACGCGATCGGTGCTGCAGCCATTATCTACTTTGTCTCTTTGATGGTGAAATCAAAGAAATCAGACATGCTGAAAATGGGCACGATCTTAATCATCACATTCCTGACTACATGTTTCTTCGTGTACTACGGCCAAATGATGACATCGATGACAATGGTAGCGATCAACACCATGCGTGGTGACCTATTTGGCTTCATTCCTGTTGCACCAGAAGCGTCAATGGCAATGAACCCACTATGGTGTATGGTGGCTGGCCCTATCATCGCCGGTATCTTCTCTAGCCTAGAAAAGAAAAACATCAACTTCTCTACAGCAACGAAAGTAGGTTTCTCTTTCATCCTGACGGCTATCGCTTTTGGTATCCTGACAATGGCAGTGACTACCGTTGGTGAAGACGTCCTAATTCGCCCTGAAGTATTCCTAGCGATCCATTTCTTCCTAGCATTCGGTGAAGTAATTGTGGGCTCTATGGTAGTGGCGTTCATCCTGTCTGTGGCACCTAAGCACATCGAGAACTTCTCTGTAAGCTTATTCTCTGTAGCAATCGCACTATCAGGTATCGTTGGCGCGGTATTCTCAACATCAATTGCACTAGAGAAAGGTCAAGAGATCACACAAGAGATCGTTCAAACAGTTTACGGCGACTACTTCCAAATGCTGACTGTTCTTGCGGTAGTAATGGTAGGTATTGCAATGGGTGCATCTTTCATTATTCGTAAGATGCTAGAAGCAGCAAAAGCCGCTGATGAAACGATTGAACTAGAACAAGCTAACAGCTAACTACTCTCACGTTCAACCGACCTAACCCATCAAGCCCTTCAGTTTTCTGAAGGGCTTTTTTGTCTATATTTTTAATGATTTATAAAAATCCCACCTTTGGATTTTCATTATGTAAATTATAGTAAATGATAATTATTAGTATTGAGTGTTTTCTGGTTCGAGATTATTATGTGGGCATCAAAATCTAAGAGAGCCTTATATGAGCAAGCCTAGCCCTATCACATTAACTGTTACTCAAACCTCAACCATTACTCCAAACATGCAGCGTATGACGTTTAGCGGTGAGGGATTAAGTAAGTACCCTGCTGAATGTGTAGGCGGCTACATCAAGCTACTATTCTCGCCACTAGGCACCACCGACTTGAGTCAATTAGACGAAGGTGATCGTCCAACCATGCGCACCTACACCATTCGCCACTACAATCCTGTAGAGAAGTTCATCGAAGTCGATTTCGTTCGCCATATCACTAAAGATCTTCAATGTGGCTTTGCTGCGAGATGGGCAATGAGCGCACAAGTTGGTGATACTATTTCAGTGGCTGGCCCAGGTTTAATTCAGGGGCTGAACCTAGAGTCAGATTGGTTCTTCTTAGTGGCAGATATGACTTCACTCCCTGCGCTCTCCGCAAAAGTAAAAACACTGCCAAAAGACGCAACAGGGCACGCTGTTATTCAGATCAATTCAGCAGCAGACAAGCAAGAGCTAGAAGCCCCTGAAGGCATCAAGATCACTTGGCTAATTGAAGATGAAACATCAGAAACACTATCCCAAACGGTTCGTAGCTTAACGTGGTTAGACGGTCAGGTTTCAGTATGGACAGCGTGTGAATTTGAAAGCATGCGTGAACTCAGACAGTACTTCAGAAACGAAAAAGAAGTCGCAAAAGAGAACATCTACATCAGCAGCTACTGGAAACGTGGCGTCAGTGAAGATGGGCATAAGGTAATCAAGCAACAAGATGCTCAAGCACTAGCAGACTAAGCCTATCACCACATCGCCTGCCTCAAGACCAAATAAGAAAACGCCCTTAACGACAATCCATCGTTAAGGGCGTTTTACTTTCTAATGCCAGAGAGCATTTTCTATCTCTCAAAGCAAGATAGCCTAGTAGGCGCTTTTTAAATCAGTGAGGTAACTAGACCTATAAGAATCAAAACAACGCCTATACCGCGGGTCATGTGCCACTTTTCCTTTAAAAAATAGATCCCCATCACCACACCGAAGATGATACTCACCTGTCTAAGAGCAACGACCAAGCTGACGTTCTCTGTCATGGTCATTGCAAACAGCACCAACCCATAAGTCGACGCCATCATGATACCAGCCACCGTGGCTTTCTTGCGTAGTACCCAAGCATTCGTAAACTCGACTCTTTGGTTGGTTATAAATAGCCAAATACTCAGCGGAATCACTATTGCCCAAAACTGGATACCTAAATAAAAAATTGCAGTGTGTTTATTGGTAATAACCGGCGTACTTAAAGGCTCCAATAACAGAAGCGCCTCTTTATCAATGATTGAATAGCCAGTGGTGCCGATAGCGGCGATTAACGCCCAAAGTACGCCAAGGTTTAGGTAAGCCTTGAGCCTCAGGTCGGAGAACTGTTTCAATGGAACAAACAAACAGCCTAATGTGATCAGTGCAAAGCCAATCCATTGATTCAGTGACAACTCATAGCCAATCAATACTGTTCCCAAACCAACCATCAGCACTGGTAGCGCTCGTGCCATTGGATAGATAACACCAATATCAGCTTGCTTATAGGCGATGCCTAAACCAATTAGATAAATAATTTGGCAGATCCCACTCAGCAAAACTAATTGCCAAAATGGAAGAGAGATATTTGCAAAGCCAACATTCTCGACATACCAGATAAGATAAGGAGTCAATATCGCGGCAGCGGCAAAGCCAGACGCTAAGAAGAAGGATGAGCCAGAGCCTTGGTTTGATTTACCTAGAACATTCCAGCCCGCATGCAGTAGAGCCGAAATAATCACGATGATGATGGCAGAGAATTCCATTTCGTTCCTAAATCATTAGTAAATATAAAATAAAAGCAACAAGCTTAATTGAAGTGATAAAAAAGGTCTCTGGATGAGAGACCTTAAATCATTGAAACCGGACGCACCTACAGAATTATCAGGGACCCGTTAGTTAACTAACACAGTGTCAAAGTGATTAGCGTTCGAGTTGAGCTATCGATTCAATACTGATTGCATCATGACGCCAATACTCAATATCACAGTCAATCAAATCGCCGTTTTGATTGTAGTTAACACGCTCTACCACCATTGCAGGAGAGCCAGAAGTTGCACGCAGTGCTTGCGCGGTTTCACCCAGCAAAGACGTTGTACTCACACGGTAACGAATCTTCTGATACACCACACCAAAGTGCTCACGGTAGATGTCCGTTAGTGATTTAGACAGGTCATAATCGAGCAAGTTAGGAAATAGCTCTGGTCGAATGTAGTTTGTCACATACACAACAGGCCTATCTTCAAGATAACGAACTCTATCTACGCGATAAACATCCGAGAAAGGAGGCAGTTCAAGGAGCTTAGTCGCCTCCTTCGTGGCGAGCATTCCCTTGGCAGAGATCAGCTCAGTTTTCGGCTTACGATTCTGCGCCAGAGCCATATTAGTGAAGTTCAATGTTTGTGTTGGATCGTAACGAAGTGGTGCTGGCGAGATAAACCAACCTCGTCGATCTTCTCGATAAATGCGCCCTTCCGCTTCGAGCGAAGATAACGCTTCACGTAACGTAACTCGTGTTGTATCAAACGACTCAGCAAGCTTACGTTCCGCAGGCAGCTTTTGTCGCGGTGTTAACATCCCAGACTCTATCTGCTCTACGATGACATCTTTGATTTTTACGTACTGCACTTAATTTCCTTCATTCTTATTCTTGTCGTCAGCCACTCCTTGGCCAACTGCAATCTACAATGGTTCGCTAGCGCTTGCGCCAAGCTTGGGTACGCTTCTCAAATAACTTATTGATTAACATATGAATCAACTTCGCACTCGCTGCAGATATCATGATCATTACCGCCATGGCTGCTGCTGCACCGGTTTGCCCCGCGTCGTCCATATTCAGTACTGAAACTGACGCAGGTATCGTATCGGTAGAATACAAGAATACTACCGCAGATGTGGTGGTAAGTGCATTAATAAACAGGTATGTCGCAATATCTAAAATCGCAGGCAGGCAAACTGGTACCGTTACTTTAAAGAACAACTTGTATTGCGGTAAGTTTACCGAGGCTGCGGTGGCTTCAATTTCCGCAGGCAGCTGCTTCAATGCAGTTAATGCCGTCATGTGCCCAACCGTGTAATAGTGAACCACGGTATTGATAACCAAGAACGCCATTGTGCCATATAAGAAGTTAAGTGGATTGCTCAAGTCATTGAAATAGAAGATATACCCCAAACCCAACACCATCCCAGGAACGGCCATTGGCACAACACTGAGCATCTGCATCGCCTGACGAACAGGACCAAATGCTCTGCCTTTCTCAATGCAGTACGCACCTAAGAAAATCAATACGGTACCGATAATGGCAGTCCATGCGCCTAGCGTTAGTGAGTTGAAGAATGGAGTCCAACCATAGGTACTCATCTCAGCAAAGTTGTAGTTGTTCAATGTCAGCGCTTTGTTCCAAGGCCAAAAGGTGACCATAGAGCCGTATACCGCCATACCCAACACGATAACGACAGCAGCTGAGATGATCGTGCAATAAAGGAAACACAATCCATCACGCACGGTATTTGGTTCTGGTTGGTACGCGACAGAACGAGTATCAAATAAGCTCTTCTGCTTCTTTTGTACCCAGCGGTCCACTGTAAACGCAAGCAATGCAGGCAATAACAACAAGATACTGGTTACTGCACCCATTGAGAAGTTCTGCTGCCCTACTACCTGTTTAAAGATATCCGTCGACAAAACATTGTAGCTACCACCAATCACCTTCGGTACACCAAAATCACAAACCACCAGCGTAAATACCACGATAAGGGTGCTGATTAATCCGTATTTTGCTGCAGGTAAGGTAACCATAAAAAAGGTTTTGAGCGACGACGTATTCAGTGCACGTGCTGCCTCATAAAGACGGGCATCGGACGTTCTGAGTGAAGTGGTTAGAATCATCAAGGCATGTGGAAACGTCCAGAATATCAGGCCTAATGAGATGCCAATTAAGCCATATACCGAGTTGCCACCGAGGAGTTCTTTGGCAATGCCTTGGTTACCAAATAAGAAGATCAGACTGATTGCAGGAAGTAATGAAGGCGCAAGGATCGGCGCAGAGCCTAATACCTGAAATAGCCCCTTAAAAGGCATACATGACCGAGTCAACGCATAAGCGTAACCAAACGCTAAAACACCAACCACTGTCGTTACCAACAAGCCCAACGTAAAAGTGTTACCCACAGATTGCCAAAGGCTTTGAGAAGCGAAATACGTAGCGAAATTCTGTAAACCTACAAATTCACCATCAGCATTCTGAACACTTTTTTTCAACATCGCCCACAATGGCATCAAGATAAACAGTGTCATGACTACAGACAAAAATGCCAACAGCCCAAATAGAATCACGTTGTCCTTACTTAGCCGAGCCAAAAAAGGCTGTACTCGTCGTTGAATTAGCAGCTTAGGTTGCATCATTTGAGTCGATTCCATGATTCTTTACGCCGCCTCGTCTTTCATCACTTGAACACTTTTCGATGGATAAGCTCGCAAGCCTTCTTGATCAAACGCCACATAACGAATATCACTGCGGCGCAGCTTCAATCTATTGAACTCTTTGACTGGCACATCAACGATAATCTCTTTAGCGGTAGAGTCATGCTGCAATTGGCATTCGACGCGGTAAAACGCGCCCAAAAATTCGCTCGAAACGATTCTGACTGGTAGTGACTCATTAAAACGGTCAACGAACTGGATTTGCTCAGGACGCACCGCAATATCGAACACATCCCCCTGCTTTGGAGTCAGATTGTCTAATCTAGGAAGTGGTAACATAGACTCAGCAATACGCATCTTGCCTTGAACAGCCACAGAGGCTTGAATGAAGTTCATGCTGCCGACAAACTCAGCAACAAAACGACTCGCTGGCTTTTGATAGATCTCTTGAGGCGCCCCCACCTGTTCAATAACCCCATGGTTCATTACCACGATGCGGTCTGCCATAGTCAAAGCTTCGTCTTGATCGTGTGTCACCATGATAGTGGTGATGCCCAACTTGCGCTGTAATTGGCAAATCTCATCACGCAGGTGTGTTCTTACTTTTGCATCGAGTGCAGACAGCGGCTCATCAAGCAGAAGTAACCCAGGAGACAAGGCCAGTGCGCGAGCTAAAGCCACACGCTGCTGCTGACCGCCAGATAATTGATTCGGATACTTCTGACCAGACGTTGGCAAGCCGATGGTTTCTAGCCAAGACTCCACCGTTTCTAGTGCTTCTTTGGTCGACATGCCTTGGTTTTTCAACCCGATTGCTATGTTTTCTTCCACCGTCAGGTTAGGGAAAAGAGCGTAAGATTGGAACACAATGCCGAAGTCACGCTTTTCTGGCGGTAAAAAGGTCGTGTCGCTACCATTTTGCTCAATGGAACCTGAGGTTGGTAAGTCTAAACCTGCAATCGCACGTAATAAGGTGGTTTTTCCACAGCCAGATGGGCCAAGGAAGCAGACGAACTCGCCTTTTTCAATCGATAGGGAGATGTCTTTTAGCGCTGTAAATTGGCCAAATTGCTTTACAACGTTTTCAATATTCAAATAAGTTTGGTTGCTCATACTACAGCACTCTTTATATGGTATATACCAAATTTAAACTTTGAATATTTCAGTTGAGTGACAAATTTATAGAAGCTAAATGACAGTTATATTGCAGAAATAAAATTCATTCTAACTGAGGGTGACGAGATCAAAACAAGTAATAATATTCAATATCTTACAGAAACCCACTAGTCCTCAGATAGGTATTTGGCGATGAAAGCCAATGTGCTTTTCACCGCCAAATATCAATGCTTGTTTATGGTTATATCTATTGTTTCTTCCAATACTGAAATCAGTAGACCGCACGCCATGGAGCAGATTCCAAGCGAGCGCTTAAACGTTCGTGTGGATTAACCAAGTGAGGGCGATCCGCCACTTCATATTGAGGTAAATCATTAATCGAGTCAGCACCATTTTGACTATGGTTGTGCGAAGGGCCGTGTTGCTCTAACCACTCATTCAAACTAACCACCTTGCCATGCGGATGACTCGGAAGCCCCAAAATCTTGGCAGAGTATTGACCCGACGATTCCATGAGTTCAATACCGACAACATTGGGAATATTGAGCCTTTTTGCCACACATGCAGGAATGAATGACACAATGGCAGAGATGATCACCATCGGCTGCCCTTGTGTTGTTGACGACCAGCTCCTCTTTGCAAGATGAGGAAAGATCTTGCTGAGAACTTTACGATTAATGCACTCTTCTAATAAGGCACACACCTCTTGATAAGTTTTATTGGCTAGTGAGCGGGTTGCAAATTCAAGGTAAATATCTTCATCGAGAATACCTTGAACATACAGCGTCATAAGCCTGCGTTCTTCGTTCAAAAAGCTAGGTTCATTTGCCAAGCCTTTCTCAACCAAAAACTCATTCCAAATCATGGCGCTGTTTCCATCCATGAGTGCTTCATCTAAATCAAATACATACAGCGGGGTCGTCATATCAATTCTCACTTCAAATCAAATTTAACTTCCAATTCAGTTGCCACTTGAAGATCGGATCTCGCTTAACCTGCAAAGCACAATCTACAACAAAGATTCACTCAACCTTGTCGGCTTTACCTGCCGCACCAGCTAGCTTTGCCAACTGCTTATCGAGCCACAATGGCGTGTTACCAGAATCTTCTGCGTTCTCTTTTCTTCGAACTGCATCACGCACCATCATTGCTCCTACCCAACGAAATGGCTCTGGCGGGAAATGCCCAAGCGGTCCGTTAGTTAATCCGCAACAGGTCCAACCGTTATCAGTACCGAGTGCCATGGACGACAATATCTTTCCGCCCATACGAGTTTGCGCAACACCATTACCTGAGTAACCGAGCCCATAATAGATGTTGTTTTGGCCTTTTAGATTACCGAAAAATGGCAATCCTGTTACTGAGCGATCAGAGCCCCCAGACCAGTTGTAATCGAACTCACTTTGTTCCAATTTAGGGAACAATTTTTCGAATGATTGATTTAGAATCGACAGGTAGTTTGTCTTTTGGTTAAACATGCTTTCAACTTGATTGGCAAACGAGAACTTATTGCCACCTTTACCCAACATCAGGCGTCCATCTTGGGTGTCTCGGTAATAGTGAACAAAGATACGTGAATCCACCACTGCCGCCCCTTTCTCTGGGCCAAATTGCTGAAGCTTTTCAGGGATAGGCTTAGTGACAACCATGTCTGACGAAACAACCACAATACTGCGTTTAAACTCTTTAAAGTGATCGAGCATCCATGCGTTGAGTGCCAAAATCACTTTGTCGGCAAAAACAGAGCCACCTTTGGTTTGGATTCGAGCCGGGGCTCCATAATCAAGCGAAGTCATCTCCGTGTTTTCGTGAATTTCAACCCCTAAATCAATAGCAACTCGACGTAACCCTCTCGCCAGTAATGCTGGCTGCACACTGCCCGCGGCTTCTGAGTAATAACCTTCGATATGACGCTCCGATCCTGCTTTATCAGACAAAGAGCTGTCACACTTCTTCCAGCTATTGATACCCTGCTTAACCAACTCATTCACTACGGGCTCCATTCCACCTTGTTGTGCTTCATTGGTTGCCGTGTAATAAGTCCCGCTACGATACAAATGCGCGTCGATATTATGTTCGTTACAGAAAGCTTCGATCTCGTAAATGACCTTTTCCGATTCTTTTACCAGCCATTTTGCTTGCTCTTGTCCGTAGAGCCTCTTCAACGTGGGATACTTAGTCGACCATGTCAGCATACAGCCACCGTTCGCACCAGAAGCGCCGCTGCCACACAAACCTTTTTCAATCACCACAACATGCTTTTGAGGTTGCTGCTGCTTGATCAAGATCGCCGTCCACAGCCCTGTGTAACCGCCGCCAACAATAGCGATGTCGCAATTAATGTCTTTTGGAAGTGGCTTCGCGGATTCTAGACCTGCATCTATGCTGCCAAATTCCTTTTCTAGTGCTTGTTTGAACCAATATGAGTAGTGTTTTGTCATTTGTCGTACCTTACTTAAAACCTAAAGGCGTAAAACTAAAAAAGGAAGACCGAAGCCTTCCTTTACTGATTTCTAACTTCTAATGAACTTAATAGTTAATTAACTGAGTAGCTCGATAGATTAAGATTTTGGCTCTGATTTAGCGTCAAACTTCTCAGACCATGTTTTCAATACATCTGCACGCTCGCTGCCCATACGTGCAAAGTCCATTTTTGCCATGTTCTTTTCGACGTTAGGGAAGTTTTCAATTGTTGCCGTCACATCTTGGTGACCAACAACTGGATACATTTCGATGTAAAGCTCATTTGCTGCTTTAGAGATAGACCAATCAACCACACGTTGCGCAGCATCGGACGGCTTCACAAGACCTACCGCTTCAGATTCCCAACCAATACCCTCAGGTGTAATTACAGAAAGCGGTGCACCTTGAGTTTTCAGCTTAGCGCCACGGCTCGCCATAGAAATACCGATAGCGACTTCACCCATACCCGCTTGAACACATGGCTTAGAACCAGAGTGCGTGTAGTGAGCGATGTTTTGGTCTAGCTTCTGCATGTAGTTCCAACCTTGGTCTTCACCCATGTTTTGTAGCCAAGCAGACACTTGCATATAACCCGTACCAGAAGACGCTGGGTTTGGCATCGCAATATGACCTTTGTAGATAGGCTTGGTTAGGTCATCCCAAGATTTAGGTGCTGGTAGGTTAAGTTGTTTCGCTACCGCTTCATTGAAACAAACCGCATTGAAGAATGCATCGTTGCCATACCAAGCTTGAGTAGATTGCGGATCGTTGAGGTTTGAGCGCAGCGCTTCTACACCTTGAGGAGTGTAATGCTTAAGAATGCCCTCTTCTTTAAGTAGAGCCATTGAAGAACCCGCAAGACCCCATACCACTTCTGCACGAGGGTTGTTTTTCTCAGCTAATAATTTTGCCGTCATGATCCCAGTTGAATCACGTACCCATTTGATGTTGATATCTGGGTTTTCGCTTTCAAAAGCATTTTTGTACTTCGCTAAGATGTCAGTTTCAAAAGCGGTGTAAACCGTCACTTCCTGTGCCGCATAAGCGTTACCAGCTAATAGTGTGACTAATGCTGCAAGTGATCCTTTCATAAAACGGTTTTTCATCATTTTCTCCAGTCAGGCTCAACTCTAAAGTGAGAAGTTGCCAAAATTAAAAATTGCCAAAGTTAAAGTTGTTAAGGCTAGAAGCTCCATCTAGAGGCTTCTATTTCCATAAATTCATTTAGGTTATTAGCACACACCTCCAGCTTGGTATGTACCAGATTTCGAGTATTAAGCTAACTGGCTTTTGTGACGATTAAATGAACGAAAAATGGCAGTTTAAAGATCGAAAACTTTCTCAAGACAAGTGACCATTTTTAATATGAAGCTTTTGTGAAAATGATGTTTGGGCTATTTACGACCGTTTAAATTGGTTGTTAAAGTAGTCCCAAATATTGGTATAGTCCAAAATTAAATCACGAGAGTTGAACATGAGAAACGAATACTTACTGCTGACACCGGGCCCTCTATCTACTTCTGAAACCGTTCGCCAAGCGATGTTAAAAGATTGGTGTACTTGGGATGATGAATACAACAAAGACGTTGTTGAAGTGATTCGTAACAAGCTAGTGACTTTAGCGACTAAGCAAGCGGGATATACAAGCGTATTAATGCAAGGTAGCGGCACCGCTTCGGTAGAAGCAACAATCGGTAGCGTTATCTCTAAAAATGGAAAACTTCTTGTTGTTGATAACGGTGCGTACGGCGCTCGTATTGCTCAAATCGCAGAATACTTAAACATTCCATGCCATGTCGTTTCCCCAGGTGAAACATCACAGCCTGACTTGAACGAAATCGAAACGGCATTGGCCATGGATTCAGACATTACTCACGTTGCGATTGTGCACTGTGAAACCACGACAGGCATGCTGAATCCAATTGAAGACATTGCCAAATTGGCAAAACAGCACAACAAAACCGTCATTCTCGATGCAATGTCGAGCTTTGGTGGCATCCCTATGGATATCGCTGACTTAGGTATCGATTACATGATCAGCTCAGCAAACAAGTGCGTCCAAGGTGTACCGGGCTTCGGCTTTGTAATTGCTAAGCAATCGGAACTGGAAAAGTGCAAAGGCCAAGCTCGCTCATTAAGCCTTGATCTGTTTGACCAATGGCACTGCATGGAAATCAATCACGGTAAATGGCGCTTCACCTCTCCAACTCACACAGTGCGTGCTTTCTACCAAGCCCTACTTGAACTTGAACAGGAAGGCGGCATCGAAGCTCGTCATAATCGCTACCAAACAAACCAAACCGCACTGGTTGCAGGTATGCGATCTCTTGGTTTTGAACCTCTGTTAAATGATGAACTTCACTCGCCTATCATCACCTCTTTCTATTCTCCAACACATAGCGATTACCAATTCAAGGAGTTCTATGACCGTTTGAAAGAGCAAGGTTTTGTGATTTATCCGGGTAAGGTTTCAAACGCAGACTGCTTCCGCATCGGTAACATCGGTGAAGTTTACCCTTCAGACATTGAAGCCCTCATTGGCGCAGTGAAAAACGCTATGTACTGGGACATCAAATAATGACGATAACCAATCAAGAGCCAGTTCTAAAGGCGACACACTTTCGAAGCGAAGGCGATGTGAACACCACGCCAGCACGCGAAAAATGGAACGAGTCGCTAAACGATAATGCCACTCAAGCGATGTTAAAACGCGACTCAGACGTGTTTCTTCATCAAGCGATGTCAACGCCTTGCCTAGACACACTTGAAGCAGCCGAAGGCATCTACATTCAAGATACGACCGGTAAGAGATACATGGACTTTCATGGTAATAATGTCCATCAGCTGGGTTATGGCCACCCTCACATCATTCATAAAGTGACTCAACAAATGGCGTCATTACCATTTTCACCACGTCGCTTTACCAATGAAACTGCGGTTCAGTGTGCTGAGAAACTCACACAGATCTGCGGTGGTGATTTGAATCGCGTGTTGTTTGCTCCCGGTGGTACGTCAGTTATTGGTATGGCACTCAAGTTAGCTCGACATGTCACCAACAACTTCAAAGTTGTTTCATTGTGGGACTCATTCCATGGCGCGTCACTGGACGCAATTTCAGTGGGTGGTGAAGCTTGTTTCCGCGAAGGCATGGGGCCATTAATGGCTGGCGTAGAACGCATTCCACCAGCCGTCTCTTATCGTGGCGCTTTACCGCTTAAAGGAGGTAGTTCAGGCGATAGCAATGAGACGGCATGTGATGTGCACTACGCCGATTACCTTGAGTATGTGATTGAAAAAGAAGGTGGCATTGGTGCCTTCATTGCGGAAGCAGTGCGTAACACAGACGTTCAAGTACCAAGCAAAGCTTACTGGAAGCGCATCCGTGAGATCTGCGATAAGCATAACGTCATGTTGATCATCGACGATATTCCAAACGGTATGGGTCGCAGTGGCGAATGGTTCACTCACCAAGCTTTTGATATCGAACCTGACATTCTTTGTATCGGTAAAGGTTTTGGCGGCGGCTTAGTACCAATCGCAGCCATGATCACTAAAGACAAATACAACACGGCAGCGCAAGTATCTCTTGGTCACTACACCCACGAAAAAAGCCCAATTGGTTGCGCGGCAGCACTCGCCACCATGGAAGTGATTGAGCAAGAAAACCTACTTGAAAAAGTACAAGCGGACAGCGCATTCGTGCGTGAACAGCTGCTTCAAATGAAAGAGAAATACCCAGTCATTGGTGACATTCGCGGCATCGGCCTGCTCTGGGGGGTGGAATTGGTCACCGATCATATCACCAAAACCCGAGCTTTCGATGAAGCGGAAGCAGTACTTTACCAATGTCTAAACGATGGCCTGAGTTTCAAGGTGTCACAAGGTAATGTGATTCAGTTGAGCCCACCATTGATCATCAGCCGCAGCGAACTAGAAATCGCTCTGTCTGTATTCGAAAAAGCGATAGCAAAAGTCTGCAAAGACTTTGAGTACCTTTAAACCATCATCTAACCAATAACTTAAGACAATCATTCATCTCCCAGAACAACTTGAGCTGGGAAAGAACAGAAATAGGACACGACTATGAACACAACATCACCTATCCAAGCGGTTATCTTTGACTGGGCTGGCACTATCGTTGATTTTGGATCATTTGCTCCAACCAGTATTTTCGTTGAAGCATTCAGACAAGGTTTCGACTTTGATATCGACTTAGCAGAAGCGCGTGAACCTATGGGGATCGGCAAATGGGACCACATCCAAGCAGTGGGTCGAATTCCAGCTGTTGACGCTCGTTGGAAGGCTCAGTTCGGACGCTCGATGACAAGTGAAGACATTGACGCGATCTACGCGGCATTCATGCCTCTTCAGAAAGCGAAAGTAGCCGATCACGCAGCACCTATTTTGAATGCAATAGAAGTGGTCAATAACCTAAAAGAGAAGAACGTGAAGATCGGGTCTTGTTCAGGTTACCCACGTGAAGTGATGGATGTTTTAATTCCTGCTGCTGCAGATTACGGTTACCGACCAGATAACGTGGTAGCGACCGATGACTTACCTCAAGGTGGTCGCCCTGCTCCATTTATGGCACTGAAAAACGTAATCGACCTAGGTGTAACTAGCGTTGCTGCGTGTGTAAAAGTAGACGACGCAGCACCGGGGATCGATGAAGGTCATAACGCAGGCATGTGGACAGTAGGCCTTGTATTATCAGGGAACGAAGCAGGCTTAACGTATCAAGAATATTTAGATGCAGACGAGACAACACTTGCGGCTGCACGTGAAAAAGCAAGCGTTAAGCTAAACAAATCAAACCCACACTACCTAATCGATACCATTGCAGACCTACCTGGTGTCATTGCGGACATTGAAAAACGTTTGTTAGCCGGAGAGCGCCCATAACTCCTGTAACTTCCGCAAATCAGGGCCTATAGCCCAATAATCCGCACACATAAAAAGAAACCTCGTATCACCTAAAAATGATACGAGGTTTCTTCGTTTCCAATATTTGAGACAACAATTAATTGACAAAAACCTCTGTAAATAGCACCTTAAATATATAAATTATAACAACTTCATTGACTCCAATAAGCAACTACACTAACAATGTAACAACAGTTCCAAGATAGGTTCGAACTGGATCAACGCCTTGATTTACTTACATTTGCAGTGTGCCTATCAGTAAGAAATCGTTTTAAAGGACTGATTCAGATAACAATAAGAGTTAATCCAAGGATAAGATTATGAAAAAACTCTCAAAGATTATGTGTGCCGTCATTGCAGCTTCAGGCTTTGCTGCTGCTCCTTCCATCGCTGCAACCACTTATGTTGGTGCGAAAGTCGGGATGGGGTGGCTCGATAGTGCTTGTGTAGACAGTGTGAACTGTGAAGATGATTCAGTTGCCGGTGGTCTTTACGGTGGCTACAACTTTACCGATAACATTGCACTGGAATTAAACGCAGACTATTTAGGTGACTACGACACAAGTTTTAATTACAACGGAACAACTCAGCGCTACAGCGATTCCATTATTGCAATATCGTTGAGCCCAGTGTACCGATTGGCGATCAAACAAGAGTTTGATGTCTTCTTTAAAGCGGGTCCAGCTTACATCATGCATGACGATGAAGATGATGTGGTACTGGCTCTGGGTATCGGTGCTGAGAAACAGTTTTCAGACGACTGGGCAGTGAGAGTGGAATACCAATACTTCGATGATTTTGACGATAAGATCATCCAAGATCTAAACTCCAACCTTGTCACAGTAGGTCTTAGCTACAATTTCGGCACAGGTAATACAACCGCATCAGCGGCTACAGCGGCGGCGGTTACTCAAGCACCTTCTGAACCAATCACAGAGCCAGAAACTGTGGTTGTTGAAGAGGAAGCTGAGGTAGTGGTTACCAAAGCGCAAACTGAGAGCTTCTCTCAAGGTACATTTGCGACTAACAGCACAGAGCTTTCAGACGAAGGTAAAGCCGCTGTACAGCCAATTGTGGAAGTCTTACAAACATACCCTCAGTCTACCGTTAACATTGTCGGTCACACAGATTCAACAGGTGCTGCCGAGTACAACATGATGATATCTAAGAAACGTGCTGCAGCTGTTGCAGCATACATCGAAGAGCAAGGTATTGAAGCTGACCGCATTACCGCTTCTGGTGAAGGGGAAGAAAACCCAATCGCATCAAACGATACGGCTGAAGGTCGTGCTCAAAACCGTCGTGTGGAAGCAACAATCCCAAGCTTCGAGTACCAAGAAGATGTTCAAGTTGAAGAGGTTATCGTTGAAACAGTGGAATAATCATATTCTAACGTAATAACGACTTTCTTAATAACAAGGGCGGAGCACTGTTAAGTGCTCCGCCCTTTCTTTATCTATGTTTGCTCATAAGCCGAAAAGTAATGACTCAAAGCCAAGCTATACGGCCAGAAGACTAGACTATTTCCCAGCTGTGCGTCATTTCTACGCCAGCACCTAGCATTAGGCACACTGAACAGTATTTTTCTAATGAATCAGCGCATACTTTTGCAACCAACTCAGGATCAAGGTTGTCACCTGATACTTCAAAGTGAATGTTAATCGCGGTAAAGATTTTTGGCGCGGTTTCACGACGAGTAGTTTCAAGTTTTGCGTTACAGCCTGTAATGCTTTGACCAGCAGATTTCAATCCATCCACCACATCAACGGAGCTACAACCACCAGCGGCCATAAGCACCATTTCCATCGGGCTTGGCGCCGTCGCACCACCGCTGCCATCCATAACAATAGAGTGGCCTGATTGAGATTGACCCAAGAATTTAAAACCTTCGACCCATTTAACTTCTGCTTGCATGCTGTTCCTTAGATGACCGATAACCGCCATCACTGTCTGTTATTTATTGTTAGTACCGACACCCTACTACTGGCAGCATTCATGAGCAAGATTTTCTCTGACACATATTTTTTTCATGAATGGTGCAATTTTTTCCATCTAAAACCTGTCTCTATTCGTACATTCAAAATCGAATGAAAAAGAACGTCAAGATGAGGTATCTATGAATAAATTATCTAAAATATTGGTATCACTCGTGGTTGCACTACCACTGATTTCGTTGTTTGTCAGCCAAACTGGCACTGCCAATACAATGGATAAAACGGCTAATTCAGGGAAAAGTGAAATCGCGACACTTGCGGGTGGTTGTTTTTGGTGTACAGAGTCTGACCTAGAGAAACTAAAAGGCGTAACAGACGTTATCTCTGGATATTCTGGTGGCGAGCTAGAAAACCCAACCTATAAACAAGTTTCTTCAGGTAAGTCTGGTCACATCGAAGTGATCAAGGTGACCTATAACCCTGATGTTGTTAGCTATGAACAGGTACTTGACCAATTCTTCCGACATATCGATCCAACCGATGACAAAGGGTCATTCGTAGACCGTGGTCCGCAATATCGACCTGCCATTTTCTATCATAACCAAGAGCAAAAAGACGTTGCTCAGAACTTTATGATGGAGATCGACAAGGCTCAAATCTTTGGTGCACCACTAAAAACAGAACTGATCAAATTTGAGAAGTTCTGGCCAGCAGAAGATTACCATCAAGATTATTACAAGAAGAGTAAGGTTCGTTATAACTACTACCGCTACGCTTCAGGTCGTGATCACTATTTAGATAAAATCTTCGGTGATGATAGAAAGGACAACCCTAAAACACTACGTCAGATCATCGACAGTAAAAATGCGACAGCGAATGCTAAAACATACGTAAAACCGTCTGATGCAGAGATCAAAGCGAAGCTTACAGCACTTCAATACGATGTAACGCAAGAAGACGCTACTGAGCGCCCATTTGACAACAAATACTGGGATAACAAAGAAGAAGGTATTTATGTTGATATCGTTACCGGTGAGCCTTTGTTCTCGTCAAAAGACAAATACAAATCAGGTACAGGCTGGCCGAGCTTCACCCAACCAATCAACGAAGCTTACGTAGTGACAACCACAGACTACAAACTGTTGTACCCACGCACAGAAGTTCGTAGCCGATTTGGTGATTCTCACTTAGGTCATGTCTTCAAAGATGGTCCTAAACCAACAGGCTTACGTTACTGCATGAACTCAGCGGCGATGCGCTTTATCCCAGCAGACAAACTGGCTGAAGAAGGGTATGAAGAATACGTTGAGATGTTTGAGGGCTAAGCACTCAGCGATTAACGCTACACCTATAACAACAAAGCCAGCATAACGCTGGCTTTATGTTTTCTGATTCATTAACAAACGCTAGCCTGTTAGAACAGTGTCTTCTGGGTATTTGAGCAGTGAAGGCTCTGGGCGAGCTAACATATACGCCAACGTCAAAGGACCGATACGACCAATAACCATCACAACAATCATGATGTATTTTCCAGGCTCAGTCAGGTTTGCAGTTAACCCTGCCGTCAGTCCCACCGTTGCAAAGGCGGAAATCACCTCGAACATGACTCGATCAAACGCGGCTTTTTCGGTAAGCATTAACAAAAACATCGCCGTAGTTAATAACGCCCCACTGACCACGATAATGGCCAATGACTTGGTTACCGCCTGCCATGTAACAGTACGTTTAAACATCACGACGTGCTTTTTCTGACGTAGGAATGTCCAAGTCGCGACAAAAGCAACTGCAAAGGTCGATACCTTAATACCGCCACCGGTTGAGGTAGAACCAGCACCAATCAGCATTAACACAATCATCACCAATAAAGCAGGCTGCGTGTACTGAGACAAATCCACACTGTTAAAGCCAGCGGTACGAGCGCTTGCTGATTGAAAAAACGCCGCCAGCCATTGGCCTTGAGTTGATAACCCTTCCATAGTCGCAGAGTTATTTCTTTCCAACAGCCAAAACAATACCGTACCTACCAACAATAGAGTCGGAGTTGCGGTTAGCATGATCTTGGTATGTAAATGTAGATGCTGAAAGCCTTTGCGCCAGTTACTCGATAAGTCACCGACAACCGTAAATCCTAAGCCACCAAAAATGAACAGAGCCGCTAAGGTAAAGATAACCAATGGGTCGTCAACAAAGCTCATCATGCTATCTGAAAATAGAGCAAAACCTGCGTTATTGAAGGCTGATATCGCATGAAACAGTGCATAAAAGCTTCCGGTTGCCCAGCCCATTTCGGGAACCCATCGGAAGCAGAGCAATACAAAACCAATAAATTCAGCCACTAATGCGAAGACGATTATCTTCTTGACCAATTTTCGAAGGTTAATCTTACGATCTTGTCCCAATGCTTCTTTCGCTAATGCCTGTTGCTTCAAGCTTAACCGAACACCAAACATGTAAAGCAGTACCGCAGATAAAGTCATTTGCCCTAGCCCACCTACCTGCATCAAGAACATCAGCAAGATTTTTCCAGCTAAAGTAAAGTGCTCGCCCGTATCGACGACCCCTAACCCTGTCACGCTAATCGCAGAGGTCGCGGTAAACAGCGCATCCGTAAAACTAAGCCCCGTGACAGAGAAAACAGGCAACGTCAGCAAGATGGCCGAGGGAATGAGAACACCTAAGAAACTGGTCAGGATTATCTTAGGTTCAGAGCCCTTACGAGGCTTTTCATCTCTCTTAAGGGTATAAAAAGTACCTTTTCGTTGAAACGAATTCATACTGTTACCTTATTGCAGTTACCATTACCAATTACGTAATTTTCTAGATAAGGTCTCTTTAGGCCCGGCGATGATCACCACATCCCCGATTTCTAAACTAATATCCAGCTCCGGTGCTTTAGTAAGATTAGGACCGCGCTTAAATCCAAGGACTTCGACACCTACCTCTTTGCAAAGCTTCAAATCACGAAGTTGCTTGCCCAAGAGTTTTGAGCCAATGACAATTTCAGTCATCGCCAAATCACTGCCAAGGTCAATAAATTCAAGAACACGCCTGTCCAGCATCTTACGCGCAACCCGAATTCCCATGTCTCGCTCCGGCATGATGATATGGTCAGCGCCAATTTTAGAAAGGATCTTGCCGTGAAACTTATCGTTCGCCTTAACCCAAACCATTTTAGCCCCCGACTCTTTTACGACGAGAGTAGTCAAAATGCTCGAGTTCACATCAGAACCAATCGAAACCATTACCATATCGTACTCGTCGAGCCTGAGCTCTTTAACCGTCTCTTCACTCGTACAGTTAGCAACAATCGCTTGTGAAACAAAGGCCGCGGCTTCTTTCACTCGCTCTTCATCAATATCGACGGCTAATACCTGCGCGCCAGAACTTTGCAGCTCTTTACACACAGATAAACCAAAACGCCCTAAACCGATAACTGCATATTGTTTGTCGCTCATTTGAAATCCTGTTTAGAAATTTTAATTACACGTGATAGCCAAACCTACATTAGTTTCTATCTCAAAAAAAGTCAGTTCTGCAATAAATAGAGTTATACTATTGCTATAATCGCTTGATTTATAAAGGTAGAGAACATCTCGAGTTTCTGCTAATTTCCAATTCATAATTTCTGCGGCAGCACACACAATGAATGAATTATTGACCCAAGTACAAACCTACATCAACCAGACCCATAGTGACTGGGCGAATAGCGTCCTATTCATCACTATTGCGAGTTTTCTCGCTTGGGTAGCTTGGCGAATAATCCATAATCGCTTGGAGGTTCTGGTACAGAGAACCCACTTTCACTGGGATGACCTACTTCTAGAGGCACTGAAAACCCCTGTCAGTACGTTACTTTGGTGTTGGCCAGCGACCGTATCTGTCGGGTTGATTCTTCAAGATCAGTTTGGCAATGAAATCAACTGGTTAAAAACTCTCAAGCACATATTGATCATATGTACCTTCGTTTGGTTCACCTTACGAATGATCACCAATGCTGAAGCATACGTCTTAGAGCAAAAAAACAGGGATGAGACAACTGTACAGGCGATTGCAAAAGTAGCTCGTCTGTTCTTTATGGTCATGGGCGGCCTGACAATCATGCAAGCGTTTGGACTCAGCCTATCAGGCTTGCTGACCTTTGGTGGTGTGGGTGGTTTAATTGTCGGTTTGGCAGCAAAAGACCTACTCTCGAACTTCTTTGGTGGCATGATGATCTACTTCGACCGACCTTTTAAAGTCGGTGATTGGATTCGCTCTCCCGACCGTCAAATCGAAGGTACTGTCGAACGTATTGGCTGGCGCATGACCATTATTCGCACCTTTGATAAACGACCTTTGTACGTGCCAAACTCAGTATTCAGTAACATTGTGGTGGAAAACCCATCGCGAATGCTAAACCGTCGAATTAATGAAACCTTTGGGCTTCGTTACGAAGATGCGAACAAGTTAGCTGTTATCGTGGATGACGTAAAAGCCATGCTTGAAACGCACCCAGACATCGATGCTAAGCAGACGCTCATCGTCAACTTCGATAAGTTTGGCCCATCAACGCTGAACTTCTTTATCTACACTTTCACTAAAACCGTCAACTGGGTAAGATACCATGAAGTGAAACAAGATGTGCTACTGCAGGTACTGGCGATTATTCATAAGCACAATGCGGATATCGCTTTCCCAACACAAACACTCAAAATCGACCCACAAGGTTTTAGCGAAGTTCAAGATATGGCTATTTCGAATCCATCAGGTCATCAATAAGCAGCGTCTCTACTGTTTATAGGTAACTAAATGGGTTATCGATAATTAAAAAGAGTGAAGCGTGGTAACATGGCGCCAGTATTTTAATGCACCCTGTACCACGCTATGATTTTACCTGTCATTCTAGCTGGCGGCTCTGGTAGCCGCCTCTGGCCCCTGTCTCGCGAGCTTTACCCAAAGCAGTTCCTCAATATTGCTGGCGAACAATCGATGCTCCAGCAAACCCTTATACGCCTACAAGGTCTTGAAGCGCACTTGAGTAATGCAGAATGTGCGGCTCCCTTCATTATCTGTAATGAAGAGCACCGCTTTATTGCTGCGGAACAGGCTCGCTCGGCCAACATCCAACACAGTGGTATTTTGCTAGAACCTGTCGGAAGAAACACAGCTCCCGCCATCGCACTCGCTGCATTACAGGCTTTAAATCACACCAGATGTAACCAACAAAATGAGTCAGATCCAATATTATTGGTACTGGCTGCTGATCATCACATCGCTAAAACAGCGGAATTTCAGCAAACGGTGGCGAGAGGTGTTGAATACGCAAAACAAGGTAAACTGGTTACTTTTGGTATTACTCCAAGCGCACCAGAAACTGGCTATGGTTATATAAAACAAGGAGATCCACTCTCCCACCGTGGTTTTGCCATTGAATGTTTCGTTGAAAAGCCAGATCTAGCCACCGCAGAACAATACGTTAATTCGGGCCAATACCTCTGGAACAGCGGTATGTTCATGTTTAAAGCCTCACGCTACTTAGAAGAGCTAGCAAAACATCATCCACAGATCCTTGAGGCCTGTAAAAGCGCTCTCGAAAAACAAAATACTGACCTCGACTTTATCCGTATTGACGCTGAAGCATTCAAAAGCAGTCCAAGTGACTCTATCGACTATGCCGTGATGGAAAAAACGTCAGATGCTGCGGTAATTTCGATGGATGTTGGTTGGAATGATATTGGCTCGTGGTCTGCGATTTGGGATGTCAGTGATAAAGATGAACACAACAATGTGATTGAAGGCGATGTGCTAACGGTTGATTCTCAGCACAACTACATCCACGCTGAAAACAAACTGGTTGCGACTGTGGGTGTCGAAAATCTCATTATTGTCGAAACAAAAGACGCCATACTCGTCGCGAACAAAGACAAAGTTCAAGGCGTGAAATCGATAGTCAGTCAGCTGAATCAAGCAAATCGCACAGAACATGTTCATCACCGCGAAGTGTTCAGACCTTGGGGTAAATACGATGTAATTGACCTAGGCAAACGCGACAAGGTTAAACGCATCACTGTAAAACCCGGTCACAAGTTATCCCTACAGATGCATCACCATAGAGCAGAACACTGGGTTGTTGTAGCAGGAGTTGCGAAGGTGACCAATGATGAGAAAACCTATCTCGTTGAAGAAGACCAATCCACTTATATTCCGCTAGGACACATACATAGCCTAGAAAATCCAGGGGACGCTCCACTCGAAATGATCGAAGTACAAACCGGTAGCCATTTGAGTGAAGACGACATTATTCGATATCAAGATAGTTACGGGCGAAGCGAACAACCTAGCTCACCTCAAATCAACAAATCGAACTAAAGCAGCGACGATAGAATGAAACAGGATTTAGATCTCAGCTGCTTTAAAAATAACGATATCCGAGGAATCATTGGTAAACAAATCAATGAGCGCCTAGCTTACCTGCTTGGTATAGCATTTGGCGAATATGTCCTTGCAGAAACATCTAAAACGTCACTCAATAGCTTGGCTAAAGTAGCCATTGGTCGTGATAATCGTGAAACCTCATTGCTCCTGCAGAAAGCGATGACCAAGGGTTTGATTGAATCAGGGATAACCGTGGTAGATCTCGGTATGACAGGCACAGAAGAAGTCTACTTTGCGACTCGCCACCTACAAGCCATTGGCGGAGTCCAGATTACGGCAAGCCACAATCCAATCAATTACAACGGCATGAAGTTAATCGGTCTAGACGCTAATCCAATCAGTAAAAACAATGGGTTAGATGTAATTAAACAGCGTATTGAAGCTCTACAGTATGAGGGCGTCAGCGAACAACCGATCAGCCATGAACAAGCCGATAATTCCGTTAGAACGACCAGTATCCTAGCTCCTTATGTGGAGCACCTACTCTCTTACATAAAGCCGTCAAAGCTATCACCGATGAAGATTGTGGTTAACGCGGGAAACGGCGTTGCTGGGCATGTCATTGATGCGTTAGAGACCAAATTCAATGAACTGAATGCTCCAATCACCTTCATCAAGGTTCACCACATTCCTGATGGGATGTACCCAAATGGCATCCCTAACCCTTTACTCAAAGAAAACCAAGCTGCGACTCGCGATGCCGTTTTAGAGCACTCCGCAGACCTTGGCATCGCCTGGGATGGTGATTTTGATCGTTGTTTCTTCTTTGATGAAAAAGGCAATTACATTGAAGGTTACTACATCGTCGGTTTGCTAACCGAAGCCTTCTTGCTGAAGGACTCCAATGCAACAGTACTACACGACATGCGCATGACATGGAATACAGTAGAAGTTGCACAAAAACTGGGTGGAAACGCTGTAGGCGTAAAAGCAGGGCATGCTTTGATCAAAGAGAAAATGCGAGAGCTCAACGCAGTGTACGGTGGAGAAATGAGCGCACATCACTACTTTCGTGACTTTGGGTACTGCGACTCAGGGATGATTCCTTGGCTACTCGTCATTGAACTCATCAGTAAGACTCAACAATCTCTTAATCAACTTATCAGCTCTAGCGTAGAAAGATTCCCCTCTTCTGGAGAGATCAATCGTAAGGTAGCAGACCCAGAACAAGCTATCGCTCGTGTACTTTCATGCTACCAAAAGCGTGCTGTAAACATAGATCATACCGACGGTATTAGCATGGATATGGGTACTTGGCGCTTTAACTTAAGGAAATCCAATACCGAGCCACTAATCCGCCTTAATGTAGAAACCAAGCAAGATAAAGATTTGTTGTCACTTAAAGTCGACGAGCTAGTGTCTTTCCTAGTTTAAAAATACAGGTCACTTCCTATTAGCGATTAGGGACTATTAAAAAGCCCTTACTCACAAAAGCGAGTAAGGGCTTCAATTGTCTAAGTCGTTCTAGAGACTAATTAAAGTCACTAATTTACTTGTTACGGCGAGCTTCAACTGCATCTGCCAGTTGACGAAGTACTGTTTCAGTATCTTCCCAACCAATACAAGCGTCAGTAATTGACTGGCCGTATGTTGGAGCTTTGCCGTCAACCAAATCCTGGCGACCTTCAACTAGGTGAGATTCGATCATCACACCAAAGATAGCTTTATCACCACCCGAGATCTGTGCACTTACGTCATCAGACACATTCATTTGACGCTTGAATTGCTTAGAACTGTTTGCATGGCTGAAGTCGATCATTACTTTCTGCGGTAGACCAGAAGCTTCTAGCTCTTGCTTGATCTTACCAACGTGCTCTGCGCTGTAGTTTGGCTCTTTACCACCACGTAGGATGATATGACAATCTGGGTTACCAGCCGTTTCAACGATAGCTGAGTGACCGTACTTAGTTACCGATAAGAAGTGGTGAGAAGCACTTGCAGAACGGATTGCGTCTGTTGCGATCTTGATGTTGCCATCGGTACCATTCTTAAAGCCAACAGGGCATGAAAGACCAGAAGCTAGCTCACGGTGAACTTGAGATTCGGTAGTACGTGCGCCAATTGCACCCCAGCTAATTAAGTCTGCTACGTATTGAGGCGTGATCATGTCTAGGAATTCACTTGCTGTCGGCATACCCATGTCTGTTAGATCAAGAAGTAGCTTACGTCCAAGGCGCAGACCATCGTTTAGTTTGAACGTGTCGTCCATGTAAGGGTCATTGATCAGACCTTTCCAGCCAACCGTCGTACGTGGTTTCTCAAAGTAAACACGCATTACGATTTCAAGCTTATCGCCTAGCTCATCGCGTAGTACTTTCAAACGCTTACCGTATTCAAGAGCCGCTTCTGGATCATGAATAGAACATGGGCCAACGATAACCAATAAACGGTCGTCACTTTCTTCTAGAATGTTGTGAATTGCTTTACGGCTTTCAAAGGTTGTCGAAGAAGCAACTTCTGTCGCTGGAAACTTTTCTAAAACAGCAACAGGGGGTAATAACTCTTTTACTTTGTTAATTCTTACATCATCAGTCTGGAACATTGCTTACTTCTTCCTATTTTCTAACCTTGGGCTGAATGTACGTTATCTCACGTAACTTTCCATCAGCACATATCTTCTTGTTCCCTGTAACTTAACTAGTAAAAACGCCAGTTTCAATCACTATTTTAAAAAGAACGCAATTTTTTTTGTGTTTTATATTTAAAACACCCTGTATAACTTTATTTACACGCTATCGATTGCGCAATTTCAGGTAGACAAGGTTGAAGGTTTTTCATCCACCACTTGTTAACAAATCTCCTCTACCAGCAGAAACAAAAAAGCCCACGCTGTTAACGTGAGCTTTAAAGTTAATTACATTCTTTTCAATGGCTTGACGACACTGTCGAGCCCTTCTATTTTTAGCGCGAGGCACAGCTTGAGCAGGTCACCTAGCTCACCAGACGGAAAGCCTTTTTTATCAAACCACAATAAATATTCTTCAGGTAAGTCAATCAGTGTGCGGCCCGCATACTTTCCAAATGGCATCTGCATTCGAGCCAACTTAATCAGATTCTCTTTCTCTAGCATTGTTCGGTCTTTCTATGCGTCATCGATGTTCTGTAGAGTATCACCTAAACGTTCAACCCAATAGTTGATTGCATCTTTGGCGTCGTCAAGTGAATCAATCATAGTCGAAAAGTCCTTATTCCCCGCCTCACGATCGATCGCTGCGAACAGTGGTGTGCCATCTTGAGCGTCACTCACCAACAGCTCGACACTCGCACTACCGACATTGGTGTGCTCACCTGTCGCAACTTTGGAGATGGTCGACATAGCAAGCCCAAAAGGCAAAACGCTGCTGGTTACAGCTAAGATAGGATTTGGCGTTTCAACGTTACTCAATGCGATACTTAGGCGTAACGTTTTGCCCGTCGGCTCGCCAACGATCACTTTGTGAGGTGATATTTTCTCTTCTAATCGGTTCACCATGTGGTCGGTAAGTTCCTGAATTTCTTCTTGATCTAACGAACCTTCTTCGGCGAGCACAAAAATTTGGTCAATGACGACAGAATCATAATCATCCAACTTACTCTTCAAGCGATCGGCGTCACGCAGTCCTAACCTTGCCCAAACGAGATCAACTCCCCCGTCAGGACCTGGCTGAAAATCTTCATAAGTGGTGAATTTGGTAGCAGTCTTGATTGGGCCGCCTGCACAACCAAACAAAAAGATGCTGGTTGCGACAAGCAAAAATAGTTTTAGAGGATTCATAGCGCACTTAGATTGGAAGAAAAACACCCAAGTATGCTATACCATATGTGAAAAGTTTGTAGAAAAAGGGGCTATAACTCAGAGCTAACTCTAAAATTAGTTGTGTTGAACAGTGTGAGCATACTCTACGATAACTTGATTTCCTTCGATATAAGCATTTTGGATCTCTCCATCAACACTCATTCTACTTTTCAAGTAGACCACTTTAGGACCAGAGTCATTTCCTTCTTTAAGTGACGGGAATACGTTTCTTGGTTCCAAATGAAGTAAACGACAGAAATGGCTCACAAATGACATAGTTAGCGGTGACTCCCCTCGCAACACATTTGAGAAATCAAGCTGACTCATACCAAGCTTCTTTGAAAACTCCATTTGTGTGATTCGCATTCGTGATTTTTGTGACATCCACGTTTGGTATAACGCTTCTCTATCTTGTTCAGTGAATTCCATACTGACTCCTTTATATAATTCATACCAATTAATTGTCCGGTTTTTCATACATAGCGTGTCAGGGTTCGGTTAGTGGAAGCCAAAGGTTTGGTTTTGATATGCGTTCAATTGTTATCCAGCACAAAACTAAAAAGACGAAACCATTCACAAAAACAATTAGAGCAAATACTTTCTTAATTTATTTCAATCACTTATAGGTAAATAAAGAATACATTTAGCAAGTTAATTTGTGACAAGAATTAAAAGTTCGAGATTAGCATTCCACATTTCAATCTATTCATTCGCATTTATAAAACGCGTTGACTACATTTCGCTTGCTTAAACGCACTTCTGGCAAACTATTTGAAAGAATAGGACGCAAAGCCACCGGTCTGTCGACAATTATTCTGTCTATGATAGCGGAGCTGCCACTTAATAGGATTTAAGTGCAAATGCGTGCCGGAGTGTTCTCTTTTTTGTCGGCCAAATACAGTAAGGACAAATAATGAAACAACTCCCAAAAAAATCACTCATCGCTCTATCGCTACTAAGCGTTAGTGGTGCAAGCTTCGGTCACGGTTATGTCTCGGCATACAATAATGGCGTCGCTGAAAGCCGTGTAGCGCTGTGTAAGTTCCCTGCGAGTGATACACAAGAGAAGAACACCAACTGTGGAGGTATCCAATACGAACCGCAAAGTGTCGAAGGTCCTGAAGGCTTCCCAGAGGTTGGCCCTGCAGATGGAAAAATCGCTAGTGCGCAATCTTCTTTAGCTGCTGCGCTAGACGAGCAAACAGCAGACCGTTGGGTTAAACGCCCTATCCAATCTGGCTCTCAATACTTTGAGTGGACATTCACAGCAAACCACGTGACTCACGATTGGAAATACTACATTACAAAACCAGACTGGAATCCAAACCAGCCTTTGGCTCGCAGTTCTTTTGATCTAACGCCATTCTGTGTAGTCGAAGGCAATATGGAACAGCCACCAATGCAAGTAAGCCACTTGTGTAATGTCCCTGAGCGTGAAGGCTACCAAGTGATTCTTGCTGTTTGGGATGTGGGTGATACTGCAATGGCTTTCTACAACGTTATTGATGTGAAATTTGATGGCGATGGTCCGATCATTCCTGATTGGGATCAAGGTGGTCAAATCAACCCAACTCGCGACCTAAACATCGGTGATGCAGTTTACACTCGTGTCTTCGACCAATCTGGTGAGAACGCGTCATACAGCACTGAGCTAGTGATTGAGAACAACGAGCAAGGTAAAGCGAATAACTGGTCTTATGCATTGGCATCAAAGATCAACCAAGAGCAGACGCAAATCAAAGCGGGTCAATTGAATGACCAAGGTGATTTCGCTCCTGTATACGGCTCAAACCCGGTTTACTTAAAAGCAGGTTCAGGCTTTAAGAGTGTTGAGATCGGCTACAAGATTGACACTCCAGAGCCAGAGCATGAAGTTGAAGTAACAGGTTTAGAATCAGAGTACATTATCGATGAGAGCCAGCCTACACAGCTTGATCTTACTCTAGCAGCAACGGGCAATGTTCAAGCAGAACTCACGGTATACAACCACCATCGCGAAGCGCTTGCATCGCAAAAATCTGAGCTACAAGACGGACAAGTTGAAGGTGTTCAACTGACGCTTTCTAAATCTGAAGCTGGCCACCACATGCTTGTGGTTGTGACCAAAGATGACCAAGGTAACTTAGTGGATCAGAACACGCTTGATTTCCACCTGATGGACGAGCAAACACCGCCACCAGCGGGCGATTACGACTTCGTATTCCCTGAAAGCATTGAGTCTTACACCGCGGGAACGAAAGTACTAAGCAGCGATGGTAGTGTTTATCAGTGTAAAGAGTTCCCATACTCTGGTTACTGTGTTCAATGGGCACCAACGGCAACTCAGTACGAACCTGGCGTAGGTTCACACTGGCAAGATGCTTGGAACAAAGTGGACTAATTATTAGTAAGGTACTTACTTTCAAGTACGTAAGCTTGTGTAATTAGCCAAACGAAAACGGATGCCCAGTGCATCCGTTTTTTTATTCAGTATTCATCTACAAATTTGATATTAAAGTAGGTAATGGTCTACCAACAAAGCCACAAACAAGATCATGAGATGATAAATAGAGAACTTGAATGTCTTCATCGCCATGTTCGGCTCGTCGCGATATTTCAATACCCAGGCATGATAAACAAACCCACCGTTGAGCACCAAAGACGCGCTCAGGTATATCCAACTGCTCATTCCAACTAACACTGGCAGCACACACACGATGCTCAGCAATAGTGTATACAGCAGAATTGAAGTCTTGGTGTAAGTTATCCCATGTGTCACAGGCAACATCGGGATATCTACCTTGGCATATTCGTCACGACGATGAATCGCAAGCGCCCAAAAGTGAGGAGGTGTCCAGATGAAGATGATCATCACCAGTAGCCATGCGTTGGAGTGCAACTCGTTAGTCACTGCCGTCCAACCCAATAAAGGTGGCATTGCCCCTGCGATCCCTGCAATGACAATGTTCTGTGGCGTCGCTCGTTTTAAATACATGGTATAGATAACCGCATAACCTAATAAGCTCGCAAAGGTTAGCCAAGCCGTAAGCGGGTTAACTAACAAGGCTAAAGTCACAAAGCCAAGTAAACCGATACCGGCTGCAAAGGCGAATACTCGTACACTGCTGAGCTCACCCGATGGTAAAGGACGACGATTAGTACGAGACATTTGCCCGTCGATCTTCTTGTCGATCAAGTGATTAAATGCAGCGGCTGAACCCGCCATCAACCCTATCCCTACCATGCCAAATAATGCTTGCTGTAATGGCAATCCATTAGGCACCGCTAAACACATGCCGACTAATGCTGTTAACAACATCAAAGCAACCACTTTAGGCTTAGTCAGTGTTAAATAGACCTTCCAAGCTGCTTTGTTTTGAGTAGCAACTTCATGACTTGAAGCGGTATCTTGAACCACAATTTGATGCTGTGTTGAAGTTCTACTGACCATGATTACCTCCTTGTAATACACTGTTCTTTGCCAAGCGCTCACTTGGTTTTCGTTGCCACACTACAAAGTTTGTCGCAACCAGACTGACAAGCAGCATCGCCGCAACTAAGTTATGAAGCACTGCCACTGAAATCGGTAGATGGAACCACACGTTACTGATCCCTAAACTGATTTGCACGGATAATACCAATGCCACAATGACACCCAGTTTTTGGTGCGCTGTTTGACCAAGCTTCCACAACTGATACACGACCATTAGCACCGTTATCGTTGCCACGATAGCGCCAAACCTATGCATGACATGTATGGTGAGCCTTGCGGGATACTCGAGCACACCAAACTCATAGTTATCATGCCCATGCTGTGCAAAGTCGAACGCATTCTTAAAATCTAGGTAGCTTGTCCAATTCCCTTCACAGATAGGTAGTTGAGTACATACCAGCGCGGCATAATTTGAAGACGTCCAACCGCCAAGTAAGATCTGTCCAATTACAACCATTAGGCCAAGTAACGCAGCAAACTTGCTCGTCGCCGAGTATCTCGTTTCACCGAACCGAGTCTGGAAATTAGAGAGGCGACAATAGAGCAGGCAGAGCAGAGACAGCAGAGTGAACCCTCCCATCAAGTGCGCCATCACCACAACCGGCATCAGCTTGAGAGTCACTGTCCACATCCCTAACAAAGCTTGAAAGAGCACCGTTGCCGAAATAAGTAGCGGTAGCCCAGCAGAAGTGATGTTCTTCTTAATACACCAAACGACCACAACAAAGATAAGAAGCCCTAATGAACCAGCAAAGTAGCGATGTATCATCTCTATCCATGCTTTATCAGCCTCAAGAGCGCGTTCAGGGAATTGGAGATTGGCTTGGTTCACCGCTTGGGCATCTGAAGGTACCGTGAGCTTTCCGTAACACCCTGGCCAATCAGGGCAACCAAGTCCAGCATCCGATAATCGGGTATAGGCACCGAGCACAATCACTGTCAGCGTCAGTAAGATAGTCACTCGCATCACGAGCATGAGCAAATCAGGGGCTTTGTTCTGCATCGTTTATCTCCCTATAAGTATTCCTTGTCGCTGCTAGAGTTCAGTCACCGCGGTCAAACCGAATCACTTATCAGCTACCCAACACGCGACAGTTTAAGAAGCTTTCTCAAATCATGAATCATGCCTTTAGACTGCCCGACTAACTGCGATGGTTCTGAGACACTTTTGTATTCCATAACGAGTTGCCCAAGAGGATCAATGATAACAATCGAAGCTGGTGCGAACTTGGTGCTCAACTGCTCCCCACCGGACAGAAACGATAAATCAGGTTTGTTAAATGCTCCTGGTAATGCATCCCCTTCAGAGACAAAAACCACAGCAGTCACTCGTTCTTTGTTCTTCCCCAGCGCTAAATAGCTTTGGTTCAAGTAATGGAGTTGTTGTTCACACAAGCTATCGCAGTCTGTTGGCGCAATGTACCCCACCAACCACCCTTCTCCTTCCACCGGCGCCGTCAGCCCAAAATCTTGTAGAGTCACTCTTGGCTCAACTAACTCCCCACTGTTTGTCACGCCAGATGTGTACCAATTCTGCTCTAATACAGTTTTAGCGATAATGGCAGGTAAGGCGAAGACCAAAATCAATCCGATAAGTACAAGTCGACCACGTGAGCGGCGCTGTTTAAACGCAGCAAGATTAGCATCGGTACTTTCCTTTTTAGTTTGTGTTTGAGACTTATCCATTTTGATTCCCTGTATTAGTCGCTGCCGTTCGCTAACCGTGTTTATGTCGTTGCAAGCATTTACTTCTTATTCATGTGACTATGTTTCTTCGAGTATCTGAACCCCATCAACAACATCAGCGAAAGCAATACCGCAGCCATCACAAACCATTGAAAAGAGTAACCAAAGTGCTTCTCAGACTTCATCGCCGTAGGGCGCCACAACATCTCATAAGGCCATGAATCTAAGCTCTGAGGTTGAAAGATAAACGGCAACACCTCTTGTCCTGTGTATTGTGATAGCGCTTCTATGTTGATGTTTTGAATCCTTTTCGGCGTCGTGTTTTCTAGACCAAGTTCCTGACTTAACGGATTCACCGAACGAGTGTACAATCGCCCAGAAATCTGGATAGGTAGCGTGATCTTTCCTATTTGTGGTAGCTCCCTTCTGTCATTACTTGCTGCAACGAATCCAAGATCGATCAAAAGCTGTTTTCTTCCACCTTGAGTTTGGACTTCGCTCAGCATGTAAATAACATACCCCACCGTTCCTTGATTGATTTGATTGTCTAGCAAGAGAATTAAACCACTCGATTTCACTAATTCGACGTCAGCTTTCAAGCCATTTAAGGTCGAAGGGGGCACCGGCTGCTGAGTTCCAACGCTTGCCTCTCGCCATTCATTGAGCACTGCATCTAGTGGCTTAGGAGGTTGCAGAGCTCTCTGCGATAGCTGCTGCTCATAACGCAGTTTCTCGTTACCTCTGTCTAACTGCCATAAACCCAACTTGATTAAAGTGCCGACTGAAACCAAAGTTAAAGCAACCGCAAACCAAAAACCTTTACTGCGGAACTTTCGCTCATCATGATTCAAACGGTTTGGAGTTATCACTATGGCATCACCTACCTTTATCCTGTTATTCAAAGTTGTGTTAGTTGCCCTGCTGTTTTTCATTGCATTCAACTTAATGAAAGGGCTCATTCAAATCGCGTCTAGCAAACACAATGGCAAAAAGCTGAGTCACTTCTTGGGGCGTCGAGTCATGTGGTCAGCCGTTGCTGTGTTACTGCTATTGCTTGCTTTAGGGTCAGGAGTGATAACTCCCAACCCTCGTCCTTATTAAGCCCTTTAGCTCTGTCGCTTCACTAAAGTACGTATACAAACACGAATAATCCTAACCAAACCACATCAACAAAATGCCAATACCAACTGCCTGCTTGGAACGCAAAATGGTCTTTGGGTGTAAAATGATCTTTGGCAACCCTAGCCAAAAGGACGATTAAAAAGATCGTCCCTAAGCAGACATGTAAACCATGGAAACCCGTCAGTAAGAAGAAGGTGTTGCCATAGATTCCCGATTGAAGAGTAAGGCCCATATCTTGATAAGCATGGATATACTCTTCAACTTGGAAAAATAGGAAGAACCCAGCCAGAACGATGGTGATCTCTAACCAAACGATTAATGCCATGCGCTTGTTTTGTTCGAGGCTTAGATGGGCCATATGCAGCGTGATAGATGAGAGCAGTAGGATAATGGTGTTTTTGAGTGGAATTCCTTGCCATGGCATAGCTTGTGTTGTTACGCCATCCGGTGTCGTAGTCAACGGCCACATTGATTGGAACATTGGCCACAACACTTCATGAGTCATTTCATTGTTGCCCGCCCCGCCAATCCATGGGACAGAGATCATCCGAGCGTAGAACAGCGCACCAAAGAAAGCGCCAAAGAACATGATTTCAGAAAAGATGAACCAACTCATACCTTGCCTGAAAGAGCGAGATATTTGCTCAGAATAGAGGCCACTCAAGGATTCCGTTATCACGTTGCTAAACCAACCCGCAAGCATGTAAAGCAACACCGCAAATCCGACGAACAACACAGCCTTACCGAACACACCACCAGCGGCATCAGTGCCCATGTTTTGCACGGTTAACCCTGCTCCAACCGCAACAAGAAATAGCGCAACGGCACCGACTAATGGCCAATGGCTTTGATGTGGAACGAAATATACTTCCTTTTTAGAACTCATCGCTCAACTCCTTTTGTTGATTCTGGTTCCTAGTTACTCGCGATTACATTAGGCTCGGCACTACTTGATTCCCCGACCGCCTCACTCGTAATGTTAAATAGCGTATAAGAGAGCGTCAGTGTATGAATCGATTCTGGAATATCTGGCTCTATGTAAAATATCAAACCCATTTCAGCGCTTTTATGCCCCTCTAATGGCTGCTGGTTAAAGCAGAAGCATTCCATCTTATTAAAGTAAGTCGCCCCCATCCCTGGAGATACTGAAGGCACAGCCTGCCCCACTAGAGAGTTTCCTGATAAATTTTTGGCGATGTAATTCGTTTGAATTACCTCACCAGGGTGAACCTCTAACACACGATCTTCAGGAACGAACTGCCAGGGCATATCAGGTTTGATGTGCGACATAAACTCCACACGAACCGTGCGAGAATAATCTGGCTGCATCCCCCGCGGCTGTACCGCAGACACGGTATTAGTTTTGCCGTTGATTCCCAAAGCCTCGCACATCACATCGTAGAGTGGCACCAAAGCAAAACCGAAGCCAAACATCGCTACCACACTCAATACCAAGTAACCCGTTAGCTTTTTAGTTGATCGCTTCTTGGTTGACTGCTTGGGTTGGTTTTCATCTCTACGTAGATCGCTTTGCTTATCGCTCATCGCCCATCTCCCTAATCGACTTTAGGCGGATGAGTAAAAGTATGATGAGGCGCAGGGCTTGGTACCGTCCATTCTAGCCCTTCAGCACGTTCCCATGGCTTGCTTGATGCTGGCTCACCACCTCTTACACACTTAATAACCAACCACAAGAAGATCAATTGAGACAAACCAAAGGCGAAGCCCCCTATCGACACCACTTGGTTAACGTCAGCGAACTGGATAGCGTAGTCTGGAATACGACGTGGCATCCCCGCTAAACCTAGGAAGTGCATAGGGAAGAAAAGGACATTCACTGAGATTACTGACGTCCAGAAATGCCATAGACTGAGCTTGTGGTCGTACATATGTCCTGTCCACTTAGGCAACCAATAATAGGCGGCGGCCATTATCGAGAACACGGCACCAGTCACCAGGACATAGTGGAAGTGAGCTACTACAAAATAGGTGTCGTGGTATTGGAAATCTGCAGGGACAATAGCCAACATCAATCCAGACAAGCCGCCTATCGTAAACAAAACAATAAAGGCAATGGTGAACAGCATTGGGGTTTCGAAGGTCAAGGCGCCTCGCCACATGGTTGCGACCCAGTTAAAGACTTTCACCCCAGTGGGCACCGCAATCAACATGGTGCAGTACATGAAGAACAGCTCAGCAAAGACGGGCATCCCCGTAGTGAACATGTGGTGTGCCCAAACTAGGAAAGACAAGATTGCGATACTACAGGTCGCGTACACCATGGAGTGATAACCAAACAAACGCTTACCACTAAATGCCGGGATAATTGCTGAAACAATACCAAAGGATGGCAAGATCATGATGTACACTTCAGGGTGACCAAAGAACCAGAATATGTGCTGGAACATGACGGGGTCACCGCCACCAGCCGCATCGAAGAAGCTTGTCCCAAAGTACTTATCAGTCAACACCATGGTCACTGCCCCAGCGAGAACGGGCATTACGGCTATCAGTAAGAAGGCTGTGATTAACCAAGTCCAAACAAACATTGGCAATTTAAACCAAGTCATACCTGGAGCTCTCATGTTCACGATAGTCACGATGACGTTGATCGCCCCCATGATCGAACTGATACCCATAATATGAACAGAGAATACAAATAGTGCTGTACTATCAGGGCCATACGTCGTTGAGAGCGGCGCGTAGAATGTCCAACCAAAACTCGGTCCGCCTCCCTCAGTAAACAAAGAGCCAATCAAGATTAAGAAAGCAAAAGGTAAAATCCAGAAGCTGAGGTTGTTCATTCTAGGTAACGCCATATCTGGAGCGCCGATCATCATAGGGATCATCCAGTTAGCGAGCCCTGTAAATGCAGGCATTACCGCGCCAAATACCATGATCAAGCCATGGACAGTGGTCATCTGGTTAAAGAAGTCAGGCTCAACAAGCTGTAGACCCGGTTGGAATAACTCCGCACGGATCACCATCGCCATCGCACCGCCAGTTAGGAACATTGCGAAACTGAACCACAGATATAGCGTACCGATGTCTTTATGATTGGTTGAATACAGCCAACGCGCCCACCCTTTTGGAGCGGCATGGGAATCGTGATCATCCGTAGGTAAGTCATGGCTGTCTAAGGTGCCGTCTAAAGTATGACTTAGAGCCTGATCTTCTGCAGGCGCCGATTTCACCGGCTTTTCAATTGGTGAACTCATAGCTGCTCCTTAGCATCACTTTGTGCTTCATCCGTTGAGCCTTCTGCTCCACCCGATTGTTTGACCTTATAGGCATTAACATCTGAAGCTTGAACCACATCGCCAGTATCGTTCCCCCAAGCATTTCGTTGGTAGGTTACGACTGCTGCAATCTCTTTTTCTGTTAACTGATTATCGAAGGCTTGCATTGCCGTGCCCCCTCGACCATAAACAATAGTGTCGATATGAACATCCACATCTCCAAGAGCAACTGGGCTACCTTTGATTGCAGGAAACGCTCCAGGGATACCTTCGCCGTTAGCTTGGTGACAAACCGCGCATCGAGTTTTGTATACCTCTTCACCTATGGTGTTCAACTCTTCCAAAGAAAGTGACGCGTCTAATGCATCTTGAGCCGCTTGTTTCGCCGCTATCGTTAACTCTTTCTGTTCCGCTAGCCATGCATCAAATTCGTTCTCTTCCATAGCATGAACAACTATCGGCATGAAGCCATGAGCACGACCACACAGCTCTGCACATTGTCCTCGGTAAACACCTGGTTCATCGATTTTGGTCCACGCTTCGTTAATAAATCCCGGAATGGTGTCTTTCTTAACAGCAAAAGCCGGCACCCACCACGAATGGATAACATCATCTGAAGTCATTAAAAAACGTACTTTCCGGTCTATGGGCAGCACAAGTGGTTTATCAACCTCCAACAAATAGTGCGCACCTTTTACTTCAATACCTTCAATTTCTTTGTCGCTGGTTGCTAGCAAACTGAAGAACTCAACATCTTCATCGAAATAGCTGTAGTGCCATTTCCATTGTGAACCAGTAATCTTAACGGTGAGTTCGGATTGAGAAGTGTCTTCCATCGCTATCAAGGTTTTAGTAGCGGGAATCGCCATAGCGATGAGAATAATGATAGGGATAATGGTCCAGAGGATTTCGACTTTGGTACTTTCATGAAAATGAGCAGCCACAGCGCCCTTCGACTTTCGGTGCCTTAGAATCGAATAAAACATAACACCGAACACAACGAAGGCGATTGCACAGCAGATGTAGAAGATCAACATGTGAAGTTCATACACTTGACCACTGATCTCTGTTACACCTTGTGTCATGTTATATTCGCTACTCGCATTCACCCACGGCGAAATCGACAGCACAACAAAACTGTTCAAAAGCCACGCTAGCCTAACCAGTAATCTTTTCAAAAGATCTCTCCTTATCCTTCCTAATTGGATACATGCGACCTAAATGTCGTTGCGAACCCAACAGCACTCATTGCAGTACCGGCTTCGCATGAAAAGGCTGAATCTCAATCTACTACTCGCGTCGGCACAGCCTTCAAGGGACTGAACACTCCTGTCTTACTTGTCGACTTATACGTCTATCAAAGTCTGGAGGTTTCAACGAAAGATTCAAAAACGGCGAAATTGTTCAATTTTGTTATATTTATGTAAAAGGCTAGTTAGTGATATCCAATTGTTCAAGGTAAGTTTACTTACAAAATAGTCAATTATTTAGAATGGCTTAGCCCACTTGTCTTTGTCGTTGGAATTTATTTTTAATCGAGTTTTACGATTGCTTTCATGGAAATGATAATCAATATCACTTAAATTAATCCCAACAGTAAGTCATACCGACATAAAAAGGTTCAGTGATTATGCAAGATGCTATGAATTGGTTAGCGAGAGACCCAGATCCAAGAACTCGTGAAGAGCTACAACACCTCATTGATGAGGGAATGCACGACGAATTGAAAGACCGCTTTACGCAGCGATTAGAATTCGGAACAGCGGGTCTTCGAGGTAAAGTAGGATGTGGCCCAAACAGAATGAACCGCTTAGTCATTCAAGAAACCGCGACTGGGCTTGGTCACTATCTAATTGAACATGTAGCAAACGCGACCATGAGAGGTGTCGTTGTGGGCTATGATGGCCGATTAGATTCAAAGCAATTCGCGATTGATACCGCTTCAGTACTGACGGCTTTAGGCATCAAGGTTTATCTAACATCGAATGTAGCTGCGACCCCTATCGTTGCTTTTGGTATCGAGCATTTCAACGCAGCAGCGGCCGTTGTGGTAACTGCTAGCCACAACCCACCGGAATATAATGGCTTCAAGGTATACTGGGAAAATGGCGCACAAATTATACCGCCTCATGATGCAGGTATTGCAGCTGAAATTGACTCCGCAGCGACTAAGCCTATCCCTTTGATGAGCCTCAGTGATGCAGAAACGCAAGGCAAGCTAGTGTGGCTCACCGAGGGTTACTATCAAACCTACCGCGCTGCGATCAACAAAAGCCCATTTGTAGAGAGCGATATCGAGCCTGCTAATACCACCATCGCTTATACAGCAATGCATGGGGTGGGCGCGCAGATGGCAGAAGATCTTCTGCACGACTCGGGTTTCCATAAGGTATTCAGCGTTGCAGAGCAAAGAGAACCTGATGGCCACTTCCCAACGGTGAACTTCCCTAACCCAGAAGAAAAAGGGGCCATGGATCTCGTGATCAAGCTGGCGAAAAGTGTCGATGCTGATATCGCTTGTGCCAATGATCCAGATGCGGACCGATTTGCCGCTGCAGTAAGAACAGATAGCGGCTCATACAAAATGCTAACGGGTGACCAAGTAGGCGTACTATTCGCACATTACTTACTGTCAAAGCCACACACTAAGAACCAATTGGTCGGTAACAGTATCGTATCGTCTACCCTGCTTGAGAAAGTCGCTAACTCTCATGGTGCTACCTACTTCCAAACTCTGACCGGGTTTAAATGGTTGGCGAACATTGGCATGCAGTTGGAAGATGAACAGAATGAATTCCTATTCGCCTATGAAGAAGCGCTTGGTTATACGATTGGTACTCAAGTCCGCGATAAAGATGGGTTGTCAGCCATTGTCGTTTTTGCACAATTGGTCGAAGAGTTAAAATCTCAAGGTCGAACAGTGTGGGATCTTCTGGCTCAGATTTCCTTTGAACATGGTGTTCATACCAATGCACAACGCAGCATTGCGCTGGATCCAGATTCACCTTCAATCGGCTCTAAACTTCGCGCAGAACAACCAAAAACAATCAATGGCATCGCGATATCTGTGATTGAAGATCTTCAGTCTTCACTACGCTTTATTAGAGGTGGTGCAGCAGAGGCGATAAACCTCCCGGCAAGTGATGTGCTTATCTATCACCTCGAAGACGGTTCTCGCATTATCGTCCGCCCTTCGGGCACAGAGCCAAAGGTTAAGGTTTATTACGAGACCGTGACAAAGTTTGAGGGGACAGAAACCTATGACGACACTCGTCAGCGAGGTGAAGAATATATGGATAAGCTCATCGAACAACACCAGAAAGAGCTGAACTCTTAACGGATTAGCGCATTAAGAATGCATCAGTTAAATTAAAAATGGACGCTCTAAGCGTCCATTTTTCTTTAAACATCTGGTTGCGGATAATCGCGTTTGGTTGTTACTTATGAAGTGAAGAAAGAAGACAGCATCCAAACCGCTAATACAACAAATACGCCACCCATCACTTTCTGTTGATAGGTACGAAACTTAGCATTTTCTACCAGTGACTTACCGATGGTACCTACCAGAGCTACAAGCAAGAAGTTGAACGTTAAGCCGAACACATTCAGTAATAAGCCTAGCACCAACATCTGCTCGCCCGATGTAGCCTCAATATTTGTCGACACAAACTGAGGTAAAAACATCACAAAAAACACTAGAGCTTTAGGATTAAGCAGGTTACTGATCAGCGCTCTTTGGTAGTAAGCCTTTGCGGCAAAATTATCAGTCAGTTCAGGTGCGTTTCCCTGCTCTGTTCGCAGGCAGTCCCACCCCATTTTTAGCAAGTATGTACCACCTAATAGATGGAGAGCATTCAAAGCAACAGGGCTCATTGCGATTAATGCAGATACACCCATCGCCGCTAAAACAGTAAGAATGATCCCAGAAGTCGCGTTACCTAAGCTCGCAAAGACACCAACCTTGCGACCATAACTCATGCTTGAGCTAGCAATCAGCAACATATCAGGACCAGGTAAAAGAAGAAGAGCGACGACGGCAGTCAAGTAAACAGGCAGAATGGTTAAATCGATCATGAGGTTCAGCATTGATAAAAATGGAGGCGGATTTTATATCAATTACTGGCGCCCTTCCAGATGCAATCAGTTGTACCAAGGCTAAAATTTCGAATTAAAAACCAACATCATAAAGTTAGCCCAAATTATTAACTAAACAGATAACAATAGTTAACTCGCGACCCACTCTATCTCTATCAATGTTGTCTCACCACACTTAAGGCGGCCAAGGAAAATATCACCTTGGTGCACTTCTCCGACGCCTTTCGGGGTGCCTGTCATCACAACATCGCCATCCAGCAAGGTCGTGTAAGAAGAGAGCTCTTCGAGGATAGTTTTCGGGGAATATAGCATCTGCTCAACGTGCCCTTTCTGAACACGAACACAGTTAATAAACAGCTCTAGATTCAAGTCTTCAAGACCCAAATCTGTTGTGGGTACAAAGCGGCTAAGAACAGCAGAACCGTCAAACGCTTTAGCGCGCTCCCAAGGCAAGCCTTTTGCTTTCAAGCTACTTTGCAACTCGCGCTTAGTCAGGTCTAACCCTAAACCTACCGCTGAGTATTGACCGTTTTCAACGATGAAACAGATTTCAGCTTCATAGTGTAGGGCTTCTTGATGAAAAGAAGAGAGAGAAGAAGTTACGCTAGTAGACGGCTTGTTGAACACCACCATAGCATCTGGGATCGCGTTGTTAAGCTCTTCGATATGATCGACATAGTTACGCCCAACACACAGCACTTTCGTCGGTGTCGCTGTTCGTTTCGAATTCATTAACTGTTCCTGATCTACAACGCTGCTCATAGTTTATCCCTGAACTATTTTTGGAATGCAGAGTTTACCTCATCACAAAGAGAGAATCTTCGACAAGCTGACTACTGATCTCTAAATTCTGATCTTTAGCTCAATTCGCTCATTGGGAAGTTTTTGTAAGGAGATCGCTGCATTAAGAAATGGCCATTCAAAACAGAAGCACAAAACGAAAAAAGCCCTCTCCAACCAAAAGGTTTGAGAGGGCTTAGCATGGTGTCTAGGACAGTATCCTAAAAGGTAAACCTAAGGAGTAAACACTATGCTAAATCAATCTGCGACTTATAGGTAGTAACGAGCACCAAGAGTCCACTTGTCATCAGTAGTGCGACCGTTGTCATCGTTTAGGTCAAATTGGTAACCAGTGTAACCTACAAAGTTGCTAGTGAAGTTGTACTCAGCTTGTAGAGCTAGCTCTTCACGAGCTGTAGTAGTTGTGCCACCTTTGAATACTTCGCCTTCAACTACTTCGTAGTTCACGCTAAGGTTTAGGCTGTTTGCAAAAGCGTATGCAGCTAATAGTTCGTAAGCATCGCTCTCTTCAAGAGTAGTACCGCTTACAAGGCCAGCATTCATATTCTCGTTGAAGCCGTAGATACCGGCAAGGTATAGACCTGAGCCGTAAGAACCGTATGCTGCAGATATTAGGTGAGATTCAGCAGTCTTAGAAACACCAGAATCCGTGAAGTCACCAGTGTTGAATGCGTAGCCTAATTTAACGCCAGCAATAGAGTAACCAAGAGTTGCTTGAACACGGTCACCGTAAGAAACAGTTGAGCGAGTTGTAACAATTACACCGCCAACGTTTCTTTCTGTATCAGTAGTAACATCGTTATCACCTTGCCAACCTAGACCAAAGCTAAACTCACCAGCTTCACCTAGCTCAAATGCATTGCGGTAGCTAAGCATTTTGTCTGCACGACCAGTACCAAGAGCACCGTGGTTATCGTATAAGAAGTCATTCGCAAACGCGATTGGCATATCTGTCGCTGCCGCTACATCGTAGTAAGGAGACCATTGTGTACCTGCAACTGCACGACCAAACTCATCGTGAGTTAGACCAACGTAACCTAGACGAGTTGTGAATGTCTCATCACCACCATCTAGGTAGTTAAGTGCCCATTCGCCTTTAGCGTCAGCAGTGAAGCCGTTGCCTAATTCTTGAGTAGCGTTAAAGTTGATACGTGGAGAGTTAGTACCAACATCAGTCTCGCCTTCTTCTGAACCATTAACGTTCACTGAAACGTGGCCGCCAACTGAGAATGTTGTGCCGTCTTCGTTGTAAAGTTCTACTGCAACTGCCTGTGTACCAAATACTGCACCAGAAATCGCTAGCGCTAAAAGTTTCTTATTCATTGTCATATCCATTTGTAGCTGGGTGAGTTATTCACTAACAACCTCGTGCTTACGGAGAAGTTGTTACCTGCATTTAACAAGTAGGCAAACACTAATCGATGAATGACAAAAAAGTTGCATTAAAATATATAAAATAAAGAAAGCAATGCTATAAAAAACAAAAAATCAATTTAAAACAAAACCTTAACTTAGGATAAGTAAATCCTCATTGTGATTTATTTACAAAAAATGAAACTTATTTTTGCTTTTTAAATCACTAAAAAAGCATTAAAAATCAAAACACCAAAACTACTCATCAGACCAATACATCACACCACCTCAAAGCTGAAACATCTTGTAACATCTAGAATCCAGCCGAAATATTTAGCTTCTCGAACTAATTTCGACTTTAGAGTCCGGGCAGCTACTCCGTTAGCTAATTTGGTCTTTTCGAATACAAAAAAAGGGCAACTAATCAGAAATCAGTTGCCCTTTATCACGCGTTATTTCACTCTTATTTGAAACATACCTCAGCCCAACGAGCTAAACCCGCCGTTACGGAACCAAAATAGTTGCCACTCACAATAGGCACATTCGGTACGGCTTGTTGAACCGCTTCTCGAAGGATAGGTGAACGTGCAGAACCACCCGTCATATAAATAACATCTGGTTTCTTTTGACCTTGTTGAATGGCCTCTTTAACCAACTCAATCATCTTAGACTTTGGCGTATCGATAGCATCGACCATCTGTTCAACTGAGATATCGACTTCGATCAACTCGGAGGCAACATTCATCGCTGCGCGATACTCAGAAGACTCCGCCAACGCAATCTTGGCTTCTTCGGCTCTACGTACGATGCCGTAACCTAAGGTATCGTGATATACCTTAAGTAAACGGTCTAGCTTCTGTGGCTCTGCGGCTTCTTTACGAAGTAACTTAAGCGCTGCAAGGTTTTCTCGAGAATAAAAATTCTTCTGAGCTTCTACATTGTTGATAGCAATTGGATTCCAGAATTGGGTTAATGGCATATCAATACCGGAAATGGCTTTACTGCTCATACCGAAAGGTGACATCAGTTGTTTGAAAGCGAGGTAAATATCTAAATCATTCCCCCCAACCCTTTGACCACTGTGTGCCAATAAGCTCCGGCTACGGTCCGCTTTCCCAGACCAACTCGGGCCCATTTCCAATAAAGAACAGTCGGTCGTACCACCACCAATATCAACCACTAATACTGTTTGGTTTTCGGTCAAAGTGCTTTCATAGTCTAAGCCAGCAGCTACGGGTTCAAACTGAAAGGCAATATCAAGGAAGCCTGCACGCTTCGCAGCGCGAGATAAGATAGCTTCAGCTTGTCTATTTGCCTCTTCACCACCTCGACCGTGGAAGTTTATTGGTCGACCAATCACCGCTTGTTTAATGTGTTCTTGAGTAGTGAACTCAGCTTGCTGTTTGATGTTCGCCATCATGGCACATACTAAATCTTCAAAGAAGCTGACCTGAACGTCATGCAGCCCGCTTGCGCCAAGGAAAGACTTAGGAGACTTAACATAATAAACATCGCGTGGATCTTCTAAGTATAGATCCAACGCGGCTTGGCCAAATGCCATGTCTTCTGGCACCAAGTCGATACTCTCTTCCCGGTTCAGCGCAATCGCTCGTCGAAGCACTTGCTCACCAACCGCATCACTCGGTTTGATGTTCAAGTGACGAAATAGGTGTTCAGATACGCTCTCACGAGTAGGAGCAAGAACGGTTGAGGGAATATAGTGGTTGCTGCCTTCTAATGGTAACAAGCTTGGCTCTCCATTGACCATTGCAGCCACAGAACAGTTTGCTGTTCCATAATCAAATCCAATAAACATAATATCCCCCAGTCAACAAAAGGGGCGAGATGCTACATGAAAAGCCTTTAAATTACGAGGTCATTTGGTGTTTTACTAAGTCAAATTTTAGTGAGTTGGCTCTTAAAACAGAAACAAGTATGTTACATTTCAGCCCAAACCAATCAAGGGTCCGAAAGATGAAAACACCTTGCCGAGCGGCTTGTAAAAATAATGGTGGCATGTGCAGTGGCTGCTTTAGAACAATGGACGAGATTATAGGCTGGAAAGACCTATCTGAAAATGAAAGAGAGTCGGTGATGGACAACCTAAGTGGTGCGAGTTCCACACATCAATGTCCGCAATGTAATGAGCCAGCTCAATGCGATATCAGTGCCGGTAAAGAGACCTGTTGGTGCTTTGAGCTAGAGAAAAGAGACACGAGCTCTGTACCCAAGTTTGGAGTATGTATGTGTCGTAAATGCTTGTCTGAATTGCCAATTCAGTAGCCTGCCGTATGGAAAGATATAAAATCTGAAGCGAGATAAACTCATCTCGCTTCAGGGTCTTAATGTTAAGTAAGTATTTACTTCGCCGGTGAAACCTATTTACTTAGACTTCAATACCAACGCTGGCTGGGAGAATTCCACCCCGCCCCAACCGTGAATCATAAAGTTACGGATGTTTTGGTGATCAGTATTCTCTGGGAAACCTAGTACATCATTGCGGTAGTATTGACCAAAACACGCGAGTGTTTGCTCTGCTGAAAGCCCTTGATCTTGGCCGAACGCAAAAATTTTACACGAACCGTTGTTCTGTCCAGCCTCATTCACGACATCCCCGTTGCGAAATTCACATTCACAAAAGTCATAATGTGCTTCAATCACCTGCATCGTATCTTCAAACTGCACATTCTCTGGGGACTCAGACAGGGTGTTTAACAAGGTTTCTAGTTCCATTTACCATTTCTCCATTGAGTGAATTATTGATAGCAGTGTAACGTGTTTTTCGACAAGAGTAAGCCAATGTTTGAGTAACAACCCGTTTCTAGTTTTCATCCCGCCAACCTCATTTCCTTAATGAAAGTAATGACATAGCTTTATTAGGACGTTATATTATTTCAACAGACAGTTAACATTGTTCATCGATAAATATGCATAAAGATAAAAACGTAGAACTGTTTAGATACCTGAAACCAGGTACAAAAGCAGCAGGTGTATTAGAGTTTGGCCCCGACGACTCAATTCAGATCAGTACTCTATATATTGGGCACAAAGAAGAGCAGTACCTTATCCTGGAACTGTCACAAAAAGCGACCGAGGCACTGACGTTAAGAAAGCTCGTCAACGTCGATATCATCGTTCGAGCGATTACAGACACAGAACTTGGGCACATCGTCGCCTTCAAAACCAATGTCCTGGCTCATATCACCTCCCCTGCGCATCTTCTATTTCTTCGTCCGCCAACGAGCTTTGCAACAAAACCAATCCGCGAACACGAAAGATACAAAGTGCGCCTCAACTGCGAAGTTACCTTTGACACCTTGACACTAAACGCTGTGTTAGTCGATTTCTCTGTTTCCGGCTGTGGTATCTACATTACACAACAATCCGATATTGATGTGGGATGGAAGGTAAAGGTGGATTCAATATTGAGTGAGCACTTAGATAGTGAATTGGTTTACAAAGTCGTGAGTAAGAAAAGACAGGGCCAAGGTTGGGTACTAGGAATTCAATTCCCTGAACACCTAGACATGAGTGATGAGCTTAAAACATTACTGTTAGAACAAGCTTTCGTTGCTGGCTTTGTATAGTTGTTCTCGGATGTTCAGAATGCAGAGCTCGACACCGCTCGGTGTGGCACAGCCTTGCATTCAAAGAGTTAAAGAAAAATTAGAGTCTGTTTTGATCCCAGTATGATTTTTTGAAATGAACAAAAGCTTGATGCAACGACTCTTCTTTGATCGGTTTAACAATCACATAGTTGGCACCTGCAGCCATAAAACTATCCCTTGTCGATTCTTGAGCATCTGCAGTACACGCATAAATCGGGGCTAATACACCGATTTCCTCTCGCAACTGTTGTGTCGTTTCAACGCCGCCAAGGTTAGGAAGTTGATTATCCATTAGAATGAGGTCATAAGTGGTTGCTTTTGCGAGCTCTATGGCCTCCAGACCATCTTTCGCCCAGGTCACCACCATGCCATATTTTTTACAAAAAGCCTGTGCGATGAAAGCATTGGTGTGGTTATCTTCCACCAGCAACACCTTCAAAGAGCGATCGAATAGCGCCTCAGGTTCAATACCTGTTTGCTGCTTAACATCAATTAGCGGCTTAGAGTGCAGTTCAACTGGGATTTCGATGATGAATTCCGAGCCTTGATCTTTAGCACTGCGAACCTGAATATCGCCTTCCAGCATGTCGACCAAGTTTTTAACAATGGTTAACCCTAACCCAGTCCCGCCGTACTCCCGTGTTGTCGTTTCTTCGGCTTGGACAAAGGGTTCAAAAACAGCATCAATTTTACTCCCATCAATACCAATGCCGGTGTCTTTCACGCGAACGATCAAGCTGGCTTTATTCGTATTGAAGATACTTTCAAGTTCGAAGCTAACGGAGATACCACCTTGATGCGTAAACTTTAGGGCGTTACTCAACAAATTAAACATAATTTGGTTCAAACGCACTTGGTCGGTATTGATTTCAATGTCATCAACAAGGTGATTAACGATAGAAAACGTGACAGATTTATCCTCACAAAGGGGGCGATAAATACTGTCTAAAGTGTTAATCAACTCCCCTAAGCGGAAGTCTTTCTTCTGAATATTAAACTGCCCCTGCTCGATCTTTGAAAAATCCAAGATATCGTTTAACACCGCTAGCAGGTGCTCCGCACTGTTACAAAGTACATCAACTTGCTCTCGGTTATCTTCACTGTGCACAGAACGCTTGAGCAGTTGAGAAACGCCTAATATACCGTTAAGTGGTGTACGAATTTCGTGGCTCATCTTTGCTAAGAAATCAGCACGAACATTCGCAAGATGCTCTGCCTCTTCTCTGGCACGATCGGCTTGTCTCTCCGCTTCAACCAACTTGGTTATGTCTTGTCCTTGTACTACGACGCCTGTGATGCCATGTTCAACCCGAATCGCCGACATATTCCAACGGAACACCTTTTCGCCAATCGGTACGTTAATGCCCGTCAACTTGGCCCCTTGAACCACCATTTGTATGTTTGGCAGCATGCGATGTTCGAACTCATGTGCGACGGCACCATAATTATCATCTTCATCAAACAGCGCCATACGCGCTGCTGGATTCATTTGAATCAAGTCTCCTTTTTCAGACCAAACCAAAATGGGAGAATGAGCAAAGTTAAACAGGTCTTGGAATTTTTGGTTTTGTTCAGATAAACGTTCAAAGGTATCCTCAAGCGTACAGCCTATGTGGTGAAACTCGAAAATATTAGAGCCATCAAATTTGTTGTACTCTTCGCTGTCACTGGCTGAGCGAGTGAAGTCCATGAGCTTATCAAGTTCAGCTGAAACTCTTCTCTGAATCCAAGAACGGGCAAAGAAAGACATGAAAACGATCACAACAATGACAACGATGATCGCACGCTCATAGTTTTCTTCTAAGGCGATGAAGTTACTGTTCTTTTGAACGGCACGAATGACAAGAGGCGTTTCTACCGCGTTGATTTTAATCGTGGTGATAGTGACAAAATGACGAGGTAATTGCTCGTAGATTCTGTAATTGAGGATGTCTGTTATCGAGTAACTTTCATCACCACTGAAGGTTGAAGTAACAGGCGTACCGTGCGCTTCAATCACGATATTTTCGCAGTTACTGCCCTGCTGGATAGACTCTGCGAGAGAAAAATTATTATCAAGGACAATGGCAATATACAGCTGTCCGAGTACTTCGCCCGTTTTACTGTCAACAATAGGAGTACGACGAGCTAGCAAGTGACGCTTACCTATATCCGTCATCAGTTGAATAAAGTGCCAATTGCTACTGAACGAAACCTCTTCAGAAATATGCTTCAGGCTTTTGTCATCCAAGCCATAAAACTGACCGTTACCGTCCTCCCACGCTAAGCCGTCATGAGTAGAGACAAAGCGAAGATCTGGCGCATGTTCCGGTTCACGCTGGTCGACACCAAAGAAAAAGTAGCTAAGTACCTCTTCGTCATTGGTCTTAAAATATTCACGTAGCGTATCACTGTGCGAGCTACTATCCTGGTGAATTTGCAACACAGACAAACGGTAATCAAACATATTCTGGATCAAGCTAGAGGTTTGCTTAACCGTTCTATTGGTCTCTTGTTTTACAATACTACTACTGGTCTCGTAGTTATGAATAAGCACGCCAAGCGCCATCACCCCGATCACTAAAATAATGATACGTGTAATTAATTTGGCTAGGGTGTTCCTTGGAGTATTGGCGTAGCTTTTCTTCATTATTGACCTGAGTATCTAAATGCTCGCTGTTTGAGTTCAGAAATACGTTCTGGTGAGTCTTCCTTGGTCACCACTTCAAAATCACCTGAGTAAACTGTAGGAACTTGTTGCCCTGCAAGGTCCCACTTAATCGCCTCTGCCATTGCAATGCCTGTGTCATCGTTCATACGCATAACCGTCACATCAAGGTCACCTCTAGCAATGGCTTCAAGCTCAGCAGATCCGCCGCCCCAACCATTCACTAGGATATCTCGACCAGACTCACGAATGGCATCTGCAGCGCCGAGAGCGACATCAGTTGCACAGGCATAAATAAAGTCTAGGTCTTTATCGTTCTCAATGCTGATTTTAGCGGCTTGATAACCGCTCTCTTTATCTGACTTGGTGTAAAACGACGACTTTAACGCAAAGTTTGTATCGCTATTCACATCATGGATAAACGTATCACCTCGCGCATCGCTGATATAGCCTTCTGAGCGGTATAGAACCGAGTATTTGCTTCCTGGCTTGCTCGCAGTTTTAAAGTAATCCGCTAACTTCAAACTGCCGGTAGCATGGTCAAAACCCACATACATAAACGGTTGTCTGTCAGCCCATGCACGAACAGGTGTCGTAATGTTCTGTAGAATCAACTTAGTCTCTGTTGAGGTCAATACATGTTCGATAAACTTGCGGTGACGCGTGGTATCCAGTGTGAAGATTAAGTAATCCGTCTTGTTTTCAATGGCTTCTTGCAACGAGATGCTCTGCTGAGTGAGATCCGCATTCACTCGCGTAAACACTTGGTTAATCTGGTAGTTTATTCTCAACTTGTCGAGTCGCTTTTCAAAGGCTTGAATATTACGAACCCAGTAATCAGAGATCTGTTGCCCAGGATAAACGACGGAAATAGTGATGGGCTCGTCTTGCGCTTTCGCGAGCGGGACTGGGTGTTTTTTTACGGCCTCGACCATCTTATCGGTTAATGTTTTTTGTTCTGGGAAGTTAGAAAGATATTCTTGGTACTCCCAATATCCATTTAGGACATGAGTACCATGGGAGAGAGCGGACGCAGAAAATACGGCAAGTCCAAACAACATCAGTAAACGTTTCATATTTTTCTCGTTTTATATGAGCTACTTTGGCTCATTTTTTAACCTAGCATGACACCACCTCTTTGGATGGCTGAAAGATATTATGTAGGACAACGAGGATAAATGATAGCGGCTAAAACTAATTAGAATGACATTCTAAATGACTAATGTGTCAAATGAGTTTAATGATTGGAAGATTAGAACATCAAGCGCGTAGATACACATCATTAATTTTATATTTTCAATCTAAAAATCAGACATTTAGTGAAATTTAGCGTCGAGCTTTCACTTATTAAGATTTAATCAATAACGACAATTTTAGGTATGAATTATGAGACTTCGTTATATTGAATACTGCCATCTCGCCACTCAATCATCAGCTTGAGTGATACCAAACTTTCTTTACGCAGTTTGGGTAATTGTTTGATCGCGTATTCAGTTTTTAGTGCCTCACTTTTTGACTGTACGTTCATACTCCAAACTAGCTTTAGCGGCCCCTTACCTTTTAGGGCTTTAGCTCCTTTACCAGTTTGATGCTGTTCGAATCGGCGTTGTAGATTATTAGTGACACCACAATACAAAGCGTTATGACGATTGCGGATCAGGTACACCACCCAATCCGCGTTTTTTTCAGATTCAGACATTTATAGCAGAGATTCAACCAGAGCTTTCAACTCGGCGACTTCAGCTCTTAGACTTGCGACTTCAGACTCTAGCTCTTCCAGCTTCTCATTCGATGCAGCCGGTACAGCAACACTTGCAGGCGCCGTCGCAAACGCTTCTACATCTACTTCACCACTCAGTAAATGCTGGTAACGTGACTCACGCTTGCCAGCTTCACGAGGCAATTTAACCACAAGAGCGCCAGCTTCACGTGTCGCTAGTTTCTCAAGTGTTGCTTCCACCTCTTTCACATCACTGAAGTTCGCCAAACGCCCCGTTCGTGTGCGTAATTCGCCCGGGGTCTGTGCACCACGCAATAACATGCAGCAGATGATAGCGCGTTCTTGTTCTGTAAATTGCAGGTCACCAAACTCGGTATTGCAGAAACGATGCTGATACTTATTCACACGGCTATTGAAGCTGCTTTCGTCACTCACCATGCGACGGGCCATCAAACCGTCAACGGCATCTAATACTTCTGATTCAGACAGCGAGAGAACAGGTTCACGGTTACTTTTCTGGTTACAAGCCGTAGTTAAGCTGTTTAATGTCAGCGGGTAGTGATCAGGAGTCGTGACTTCTTTCTCGATCAAACAGCCAATGATTCTCGCTTCAATTGGGGAAAGTACTGTGTTCATCGTTATTCCTTTTTATTATTTTGGTGATTTCGTCTCAGCGCCTATTTATGCAACGTTTAGTGCTCAGATAAAATTGGTACTCGCTTCTTTCTACCCTGCTCATCAATCATTATGATCTTAGAACGGTTTAGCTCTATTTCCACGACTTCCAAATAAGTACGCTCTTTTACATACGCATCACGAAGCTTGTTTTGCTCTGCTGAAGATTCAGTCACTTTATCGCCCGAATCTTCGATTTCCAATTGTTGTTGATTCATTTCACATTTCGTATCAATGCAGTATCTACATGGGATACTAACTTGATCGGTAAGATAAAAACAATCACACATCGGCGAGAGTGACGAATAATTAAACAACCTTACTTTTGCTTTGATCTAAAGACTGTTACATCATCAATTGATGTGCTTTAATCAGAACCAGACAACGTATTTGACGAATAGGAAAAGGAATCTATGAGCAGCGTATTTGAAATTGTTAACCAAGCACGACGTAAGAACAAACTTAAGCGTGAACTTCTAGACAACGAAAAGAAAGTTCGTGACAACCGCAAGCGTGTTGACCTTCTTGATAACCTACTTGATTACATCAAGCCAGAGATGACTCACGACGAGATCCTAGGCATTATCAAAAACATGAAAGCTGACTACGAAGACCGTGTTGATGACCACATCATTAAGAGCGCAGAGATTTCTAAAGCACGTCGCGACATCAGCCGCCGTATCCGTGAACTAACTGAAGAAGACAAGCAAATTCAAGGTAAGAAGTAATCTTATTAAATTGAATGAATTGTTAAGTAACCCACTCATTGTAGTGGGTTTTTTTGTACATAAATTCCAGTGTCTATACTTAAGTTTACGCATTTATTGAATCAAGTATCACTAGCCAACGTAAGCAATGGAGTCACCATATGTACTCAACCATTCTTATTACCTTAGCGCTATCAAGCACTCTACCCTATCCTGAAGAATTCGAAAGACTGTATACCGAAGAGACCGAAATCACTTACGATGATCTCGTGGTCGACGTTCATGGCTACAAGGTTCCGACTCGTTCGGCCTTTCGAGGCTGGATGCTACTTAATCACGCAGAAGACAAAGTAAGAGAGATTGGACAGCAGCTCAAAGATGCTGGAATCACCCAAAGCATGCCTTTGCATCTGGTACTGCTACAAGGAACAGATTGGGCAATGAGCAACACCACCTTGTTTACGCTTCCGGATAAGAAAAACGTGCCGAATATGATCAATACATTGAAATATATTCAGCAATACATTGAACCCGAAATTGGTGTTGTTATACCTGTGTCCGGTGAACGAACCCAAATCTATAACCAACAAGCTGGCGGTGCACTACGAAGTAAACACTTAGAATTCTGCGCCTTGGACCTAGTCCCAGCGAATGACATTACTCGAGAACAACTGCACGTAAAACTCAAAAAAATTCATGCTGAGTTTGGGCAGAAAAATAACGTTGGTCTGGGTTTGTATTCTGGTGTTCGTTTCCATATTGATACTTGTGGCTTTAGACAATGGTAAAAATACACCTAAAAGTCAAAAAGACACATAAATTGCAATTGTCTTTTTGACTACAAAAGAGTGACACCTAAAGTTAAAACACTGATAATCAAGAATTTTAAATCTTGGAACACTAATTGCTATTAGTTAAATATCAAAACAACTATTAGTAACTAGGAATTCAATATGAAGACGATGACTCAACGCTTTCAAACTCTACTTTCTGTATCTAACTTCAGCCTAGCAATCACCACCTTGCTTATGCTACTCAGCATAATTATCGCTTACCCAATGGCGGACCATTTCTCATTACCGGTTCAGATCGTTGCGCACATCAGCACTATCATTGTGGCGGCTTTCGTCAAAATCAGTTATGTCGGTCGATGCCTTGCGCAATACAACCTTGGAATGGAAGTGCGTTAAATATCGGTAGATTCGTTCTAAAACTCAAAGCAAAAAAGCTCAACGACTTGTTGAGCCTCGAGTGAGATATCCATTAAACAATATCAAGACTGCTAAACAGATCATAGAGTTGGTGAGATTTATAAGGTTTAGGTAAATAAGCATTCATGCCCGCATCAAAACAATCTTTGATGTCTTCTTCTAACACACTTGCAGTTAAAGCAATAATGGGTAGTGGTGTCGCTTGTTGTTCAAGCTCCCACTGCCGGATTGCTCTGGTCGCTGTTATCCCATCCATGACTGGCATCATGCAATCCATCAACACGGCATCAAATTGCGCGCCCTGAGTGATAACATCAACCGCCTCTTGCCCATTACTAGTAATTAGATATTCATAGCCAGCTTGTTCAAGAAAGAAGCTCGCTATCTTCTGATTCATTAAATTATCTTCGACAATCAAGATACGTCGATTCAGAGGACGTACTTCTTCTTTTTCTGATTTGGCTTCAGGTACCAGTTCTTCATTCGCATCAAGAGACAATAGACTATTCAGGAAACGTCGCCCCAAGAATGGCAGTGTATGAGTTGAATGAACGGACTCTGTAATCAGATTGGTTTTGAATAAGTGGTGCTGACAAACAATCACACGGTCTAAAGGGTATTGTGTTTTCAAAGCCGCTAAATCACTCTGCAATGAGTGATGTAAGGTATGGCAATACAGTACGAAGTCGCTCCCTTTGATCTCTTCATCTAACGACGATACCGAGCCGACCACCTTGGGTATTATGTTGAGACGCTCACACTCTTTGACTAATTGATCGAGATAGTTAAAAGAGTTGGAAATGATCGTCGCACGATTTAAATTTTCAAAGCTTTGAACTTGCGTCTCGACTACATCGACATACAGACAGAACGTAAAGGTAGAGCCTTCACCTTTTACTGAACGCGCAGTGATGTATCCACCCATTAAGTCGACAAGCTGCCTACAGATTGCTAACCCAAGCCCTGTACCACCAAACTGACGCGTGATACTGCCATCCTCTTGGGTAAAAGGCTCAAAGATGGATTCTAGTTTTTCTGGTTCAATACCGATGCCCGTATCCGAAACACTGCACTCGAGCTTACCTCTGCCCATCGACATTGGCGTATAAGCTATGTCCGTAGTAATGGTACCGTTGGAGGTAAACTTGATAGCATTCGACAATAAATTCGTCAGCACCTGCCTGACACGGTATTCATCGAAAAACAGCTGTGCTGGGGTCTGGGAGTCAATGTTTACATCAAGCTCAATATCTTTACTGATCGCCTTAGATAAAATCACGCTCACAGAGTCATAGACCGCTTCTCGTAAGTCAGCGTTATGAGGAGAGAGCATGAGATTACCTGACTCAATTTTGGACAAGTCGAGAATGTCATTCAACAGCACTAGTAATGAGTGCGATGACGACTCAATATCCGCAAGCACCTCTTGTTGGTTGGGACTCAGTTTGCTCTGAGACAGGATCTCCGCCATGCCAATAATCCCATTCAGTGGTGTGCGAATTTCATGGGACATATTGGCGAGAAACGCACTTTTCGCTTTATTCGCTGAAACCGCATCTTCTTTGGCTTCAACCAATTCTTGATTGTGCTGATAGTTACGTTCCATTACTCGATTTAACGTATCGGTAAACTCAACCAGCTCATCGTTGCCATCAATTTTGATCATCTTGGGCTTACCATCGCTGTCAGCGCACTCAGATACCCCTTTTAAGATAAGTGATAGGTTTCGATTTAAGTGTATCGAAGTCATGGCGCCCAGCCACAACAACACGCCAGACACAACGAGAATCAGAAGGGAGATAACCAATGTTTGTCGCTTCTGTAGTGCGATGTTGTTTGTTAGCTCAAACTGCAACTGCTTAGTATAACTGCTAATCGCTTTGGAAATTGCTCGCTTTTTGATTTCCAAACTTTTGAGGTGTTTGTATATTTCAGGTGATGAAAAATCGCCTTTGAGGATTCGAGATATAAATTTGTCTTGAAAATCATCTTTGGCGACCGCGTTTAGCAGTTGCCTAATTTCAGGTGAACGAGTATCAGAGCGGAAAAATGTATCAAGCAACTGTTGCTGCCTCTCTAGCGCACCTACATAGCTCAATAAGTATTGATTTCTTAGCTCGGGCGAGCGATACAAACTGTAGCTTAACCACGCCTCTCGCTGAGTCCAAAACACGTAGTTAGAGAGGTGGATAAACATGGCTTCAGTTTGATCTATGTTTCCATCGACTAAAGCGATGTGAAGTTCAGATAGCTCCATCAACACATCTTTCAACAAACGAAAAGCGCGCTCAGTCAATTGCTTATTTTCCGCATTTTCCGGTGAGCTCGCCAAACTCATCAGCACCGTTTTCAACTCCATCAACTGAGATTCAATACTCCAATGGGAGTCAGACTGTTGCAGTTTTATTCCATACTGATTAAGCCGACCCAACTCGGATTGCAGCGTTAAAAGTAACTGGCCTTTATCAGGAGAGTCATTAGACAGCACCAACCATCGATAAGCATCACTTGAAATCGTATTAAAAGATTGAAGAGCTTCAACCTTAATGCGTGTGGTCTCAAGGTTATTCATCTTCTTGTCATTCTTTAACACTTGATTCACTGTAAACCCAAACATGATGAGTACAGAAACGGTGGAAAGAAAAATAAGACGCCATCTAATTGACATGTTTATCATTTTTATAACTACTCCCTTCCCGAAAGTAATTTTACCTAGCCCAGTTTAAGAATAGGACATTAACAGAAGGTTATTGATCAAATTGGATATGGACAAACGATACTCTGAGCCCAAAATAAGCAATAACATTGAACACAGTGAACAATAGACGTTTGAATGGAAGAAGTGTGAAAAGAGCTAAAACCAGCTAAATCGAGTTATTATCACTCGCATAACAAGTCCAAGGAACTGGGCAGTCCACATCAAAAGTCAGTCAGTAACCGCCCAAGAGACCAACGAACTCAAAAATTACGTTAAATTTGTGAGATCCAATCGTTTGCGTTCTGCGTTTTTTTCACTCAATCATGTCTTATTCAAAAGTCGAACAACAAAAACGACGAATTAGCTCATCTATTGTTTACCAATCACGTGTAAGTTAAGCCCTCAATCACACTTTTGATGTTAACTATGACTTTCATTACATATGATATTTTGATTTGAGTGTTTTTTAGGGAAAATTAAGTGCTACAGATTATTAAAGTCAATAGCCATTCCATACGCGAAAAACTTGATTTATGGCTAATATCACGCCAGTTGATAGAGAATTTATCTACATTTATTTTTCCTAGCAGAATAACCAGTCGTACCTTACAATCCTGCCACATAAAAATTACAAGTTACAAACAACGCATATCAAGCATATTTAAGTGGCATTAAAGACCACCGCCTGATAGCTCAACCCCTATGCTGATTGGCTTCCCTACAACTGCCATGACTGCAGAAACTCAACGTGAAAGGTCCCGAGTAAAGATGAGTCCCGAAAAGCACCTCCTAGACTGGCAAACTAGTCAAACTATTGCTGAATCCATCGCTCCAACTTTAGGTCAGTTATACCGTCAAAAAGGCGTAGAAGTTATCCTCTTCGGTAAGACCTTAGTTAACGCAACAACGATCGACATCATCAAAGCTCACCGCATCGCAAAACGCTACACTGGTTCACCGCTAACCGCAGAACAGACTCAACCAATTATCCAACATCTTCTATCAATGCGCCTTTCTCCATGCCGCGTTGATGTTGGTCGTCTAGCAGCTAAGTACTGGGAAAACCACGAAGATCTCAGCGCGATGGATGATTTCCTTCAAACGGCTCTAATGGGTTCATTAGAAGGCGAAGCGATGTCTACGCCACGCGACGTTGTGTTATACGGCTTCGGTCGTATCGGTCGTCTACTCACTCGTATTCTTGTAGAGAAAAGCGGTCCTGGTTACCCACTTCGTTTACGTGCAATCGTGGTTCGTGGCGGTAAAGATGGTGATTTAGAGAAACGCGCAAGCCTGCTACGTCGTGACTCAGTTCATGGCCAGTTCAACGGCAGCATCGTGGTAGACCAAGAGCGTAAAGCGATCATTGTTAACGGTAACTTCATCCAAGTTATCTACGCAAACAAGCCTGAAGACGTGGATTACACCGCTTACGGCATTGATAACGCACTGGTCGTTGATAACACAGGAGTGTGGCGTGACGCGGAAGGCCTAAGCCAACACGTAGCGTGTAACGGTGCAAGCAAAGTACTGCTTACTGCACCTGGTAAAGGCGACATTAAAAACGTTGTGTTTGGTGTGAATGAAGATGTGATTCAACCTAAAGACACGATCATTTCTGCAGCAAGCTGTACAACGAATGCGATTACACCTGTGCTGAAAGCCGTTCACGATAAGTTTGGTGTTCTATCTGGGCACATCGAAACAGTTCACTCATTCACCAATGACCAAAACCTGATTGATAACTTCCACTCAGGTGATCGTCGTGGTCGTGCTGCTTCATTGAACATGGTACTGACATCAACTGGTGCTGCAAAAGCAGTATCAAAAGCAATGCCAGAGATGGAAGGTAAGCTAACAGGTAATGCGATTCGTGTCCCTACGCCGAATGTTTCAATGGCAGTAGCAAACCTAAATCTTGAGAAAGGTACCAACAAAGACGAGCTAAACGCGTACCTACGTGAAATTGCGCTGTCTTCTGCCCTATCCGCTCAAATTGATTACACAGATTCAACTGAGATTGTATCTACTGACTTGGTTGGCTCTCGCCACCCTGGCGTCGTTGACGGTGTTGCAACTATCGCGCAAGACAACCGCGCTGTTCTTTACATCTGGTACGACAACGAGTTTGGCTACAGCTGCCAAGTTGTTCACTGTATGGAACAGATGATGGGTGTTCGCTACAAGACTTACCCAGCGGTTTAAACAACCTCGATCTTGTAACTAACTCAGCGCAACCAGCTCCACAACATAATAACTATATCTGCGAAGCCTGTTTCAGGCTTCGCAACCCCTTTTGTTTTACTCCCCCGTATAAACAGAAGGGTTGCCACTTAGATCTGCTCTCTCTAACGGATCTGAGTGGCCTTTTTATATCAGAATTTCTGATACACCATCTCTTCTAAAGCTCTACCTCGACATCCGACTGAATCGAGCTTGAACATGCCAGTACATAACCTTGCTCTACCTCCTCTGCTGTCAGAGTTTCTTGGCTGCTTGATTCCACCGAACCTTTGGTCACTTTGCATTTGCAAGAGCCACAAATACCGCTGCGACACGCGATAATAATTGGCACACCCGCTTGCTCTAGTGAATCAGCAAGTGGCGTACCCACTTCTGCTTCCACTTCTTTGCCAAACGTTGGGACAAATACTTTAACTGCACTGTTCTCATTGTCAGCGACTTCAGTTTGAGGCTCTTCTAAATGAGCATTCTGAGTAGCCGGTGTAAAGCTTTCTTGATAGAAGTTATCCATGTTGAACTCAAGTTCTTTTAGATAGCTTTCTATGTCGTGCATGAAACCAACTGGGCCACAAAGATAGACGGTGCGATCTAAAATATCAGGGCTTAGACTGACCAGCCAATTCTTATCCAATCGACCTTTAGGCGCTGTAGTACCTTGGTTATCTTTAAGCAGTAACTTAAGGTTGAAGTTGTCATATGCTTCATCGAGCTGGTGAAGCTCTTCAAAATAAATCGTCTCTCGCTTATTTCGCGCCATATGGATGAAGTCAATCTCAACGCCGCTATCTTGACTCAGCCAATACTTCACCATCGCCATAACAGGTGTGATACCACAACCTGCACTGACTAACGTTACCTTCTTGCTCTCAGTCGGCATGCAATCAATACAGTTAAAGCCACCAGCAGGTTTTAAAACAGCAACCTCATCGCCTTCATCAAGCTCATCGACAATAAAGTTAGACACCAAGCCACCTTCAACACGTTTAACCGTAAGCTTTAAGCGATTGTCCTCTGGACAAGAAGCCACCGAGTAAGCGCGATAATCGGTTTTTGTCGGCATATCCAAGCCCAACGTGATGAACTGGCCTGGCTTAAAATTGAAATGTAGGTCTTGTGGAATACTGCCAAGCTCGAAGCTGACCGTATCTGGCGTCTCGTGCCATTTCTTTAAGCATACTAAATTGATTGAATCGCTATCCGACCATGCATACATAGTTCACACACCTTACTAATACTAAAGAATTAAATCTAAAAAGCCCCGCAGCTGCACGTTCGAAGAGAACAGCAACAACGAGGCTTGGAAGTGGGCTTACATTAAGCCGCTAAGATTGTTTTAAGATCTTGCTCTGGCGTTGAGATAGCACGCATGTCGAACTCATCTTGAATAATCTTAAGTAGGTTTTCTGTTAGGAATGCTGGCGCTGTTGGGCCTGTGTAAATGCCTTTCACACCCAGCGCAAACAAAGTAAGCAGAATAACAATCGCTTTTTGCTCAAACCAAGACAGGACGAGTGTTAGCGGTAGCTCGTTAATGCCACAGTCAAACTCTTGAGACAGTGCAAGCGCAAGCTGAATCGCTGAGTAAGCATCGTTACATTGACCCACATCTAATAGACGAGGAATGCCATTGATGTCACCAAACTGGTTTTTGTTGAAACGGAACTTACCACACGCCAAAGTTAGGATAACTGAGTCTTCTGGGGCTTGAGCTGTGAAGTCTGTGTAGTAGCTGCGCTCAGATTTGTCACCGTCACAACCGCCCACAAGGAAGAAGTGTTTGATGTTGCCTTCTTTCACTTGTTCAACAACCGCAGGTGCAGCTTCCATCAATGCATTACGACCAAAGCCGACAGTGATCATTTGCTCGATCTCGTCATGCTTGAAGCCTTCTTGTGCAAGTGCACAATCGATTACTGCACTGAAATCGTCGCCTTCAAGGTGAGCAACACCCGGCCAACCAACAATGCTACGTGTAAACAGACGGTCAGCATACGCCCCCACATCTGGGTTAAGCAGACAGTTAGACGTCATCACAATCGCACCAGGGAAGTTCGCGAACTCTTTCTGTTGGTTCTGCCAAGCGCTACCGTAGTTACCTGCAAGATGTGGGTATTTGTGCAGTTCAGGGTAACCGTGTGCAGGAAGCATCTCACCGTTGGTGTAAACGTTGATGCCTTTGCCTTCGGTTTGCTGAAGGATCTTTTCTAGATCGTGAAGGTCGTGACCAGAGACAAGAATACAATGACCTTTCTTAGTCTTAACATTCACCGTTGTAGGCTGCGGGTGACCAAAGGTATCTGTCTCCCCCTTGTCCAACATTTCCATTACTTTGTAGTTCATCAAGCCGATCTGCATTGATGTATCCAATAGCTGTTTTAAGTCGGTTGGATCTGTACCTAGGAAAGACATGATCTCATGATATTCAGCAAAGATAGCATTGTCTGTTTGACCAAGAACGCGAGCGTGTTCCATGTATGCTGCTGCACCTTTTAAGCCATATAGGCAAAGAAGACGAAGACCAATCACATCTTCGTGTTGAGAGTCGTGACCACGGTTAACCGCAGCTTGTGGTGCAAGCGACAATAGCTCTGAAGATTCCGTTGGAAGATCGAATTGCGCGGCAGGAGAAAGCGCTGGAATTTCGAAACCAATTAACATCGCGGCTGCACGAACTTTCTGTTCTAAACGCTGTTTGAATTCGTGAGATTGCTGTGCAAATTCGATGATACGCGCAGGGTCGAAGTTAACGTTGGTCAATGTTGCGAAGAACGCTTTTGGTGCCCACTCGTCAATTTCAGTATCAATAACATCGCAAGTGCGACCTAAATTTGCCCAAAAAGAAACACCTTGAAGAGAATACACCAACACATCTTGAAGGTCTGACACTTCCGAGGTTTTACCACACATACCTTGTGCGAAAGAACAGCCTTTTACAGTGGGTGTTTGAATGGTTTGTTCACATTGAATACAGAACATATAGGGGCTCCAGTAATTTTTATTAGCTGTAAGTACTTTGCTTACAGTGACTTATTCCAAACCCTATAGAGCATCAACTGTGCCAACTTTTAAATCATTGATTTTAAATGACTTATCTATATTCCATATTTTTAGTGCGTGTTTATGACTACATTTACACACCCAAAGTCAACACACCCGTGTCATAGTGACTCTCGGTAATTATTTAACGGCGTTCATGTTTCGTTCAGAATAGAAGCGATAAAGTAACAACATAGAAAAAGAGGAATGAATATGAAAAATATATTAGTTACGATTGTTGCGCTGTTTACTGGCCTTTTAGCGCTATTCACAAGCTTGATCCTTGCTATTCCTTTAGCTATTGCAGCTTTAATTACTGGCAAGCGCATTCAAAATCAAATGAAGAAACAAGGCTTCGCAGCTCATATGAACACTCGTCAGTCATCAACCAGTGATGCAGGTGTGATTGAAGGTGAATACGAAGACCTTTCAAACAGAAAATAGTCTAAGCTTTTGCTTCAAGACAACAACGATAGAGACTACACCAAACAATGCACAGAAAGACCATTCTAACTCTGCTCGCTATTACGACTTTAGGTCTCGTTGGCTGCTCTAACGAGACCACAACTCCAGCTTACGAAGCTTCACCAAACCTACCTGAATATCAACAAAAAAGCTTCGATGCCTATGTGACCGAAACACAAGACTGGCTATTAAAAAACCGTGTGTTCATCACCGAAGACAAGCAACTAGAGGTCCAACTTAATTCACCCACCGAGTACCAACCTACCTCACCAAATGGTAAAGCGGTTTTGTTGGTTCATGGATTAGGCGACTCGCCGTATTCATTTAGAGACATTGCAGAACATTTAGCCGATCAAGGTTACTTGGTCAGAACCGTGTTGCTTCCCGGTCACGGTAGTCGCGCTGGTGATTTGATGCAACCACACCTCGAAGACTGGCAAGGCGTTGTAGCTCATCATACTAAGTTGCTTGAGCAAGAGTACGATTCAGTGTGGCTTGGGGGGTACTCTACGGGAGCGAACCTTGTAACGTCACAAGCCATGAAAGATCCAAAGATCGAGGGGCTACTGCTGTTCTCACCGGCGTTTCAACCCAATTCATCGGCCGTACAATACGCTGAGCTAGCGAGCTATTTCGTGACTTGGGCGGACCAAGATCCTGAAGACAACATACTGCGTTATAACTCACTACCAATGAACGGAGCATCGGTATACTACGAGACCTCAGAAGTGGTTCGTGCAGATTTAGAAGCTCAGCAATTCGACAAGCCAGTGTTCATTATGATGAGTGAAGGCGACAGTGTGATTGACACTAGTTTCGTTCAGCAGGCGTTTACTGAATCCATGCCAAACCCGAATAACGTTTTGGTGTGGCAAGGAGAAACGAAGCTCGATGACCCTCGCGCTGTTCAATACAGCATGAAAATCCCAGAGCAACGTATCTCGAACGGTTCTCACATGGGTTTATTGTTCTCACCAAACAATCCGTATTACGGTATCAATGGTAGTGAGAAAATCTGCTCTAATGGGCAAGAAGAGGGCTTTGAGGAGAAGTGTAATGCAAACAGCGAAGTGTGGTATTCAGCATGGGGATACCGTGAAGAAGGTAAAAATCACGCTCGCCTAACGTATAACCCTTACTTTTCCGACTCAATGACCAAACTAGATTCAGTGCTAAACTCGGCAGGTTAGTCAGACAAACTCATAAAAACTAAAAAGCTCACTAGCGATTCGCTGTGAGCTTTTTTAATACATCTCTTTTTATTGCGAGTCGGTTGTCTAACGCTATATGGTCCACACCACGCGCACAGCAAGCAAAATCAAAACTATACCTGAAAGTCGATCAATCAACTGCGCTTTTGAACGGATTCGTTCAACAATGAGAGGGCTAGATAGCACCAAGGTGATGAAGGTGTACCATAGGCCATCAACAATCAGCGGAGTCGAGACAATAATCACTTGGTTGGTCAGCTCATTGCCAAGCGCGACAAACTGGCTAAACAGAGCGATGAAGAACAGTGCGATCTTAGGGCTCAAGATAGAGATCAAGAAAGCTTCACGAGCAGACTGCATGTAGCTCATCTGTTCACCTGCTTCTAATTTGGCAGCTACACCACCTTTCGAACGCAGGGCATTTACCCCTAAGTACAACAGATAAGCTGCACCCGCCAAGCTAATACCTTTAAATAATGTTGGAGATTGCTCCAATACCACCGCCAAGCCTACGATGGTTGCGAACGCATAAATACCAATACCTGCAGCGTGTGACCAAGCAGCGATAAGCCCATTAATACGACCACCAGCCAAGCTGTGTTTAGCGATCATTGCTAAACTTGGCCCCGGAGACATTGCTCCTAGTAGGCAAATCGCCAATAAAGAAAACCAAATTGTTACCGTCATCATTCCATTCCTAGTCAAACCATGCGTTCTTGTTGAACGCTCTACCATTGATAGTTAGCATAATTATCACTTGGTATTATTTGAAATCAAAGATAATCATCATAGCTATGACTTCAAGTCATACTGATATTGTAACTCGACTTTTGCATTGCCTGGAACGCCTTTTCTCGAGCCCATTTGTGTGCAGAGTCGTTGTCATACTTCGGGTGCCACATTAACCAATAGGTGTGCATTTCGGTTTCGAACGGCAATGGGAAGTACTTAACCTCAAGATGCCTACCTAGGTTATAGGCAATATGCTCAGGTACGATCATCAAATAATCGTCTTGCATTAACACATTACTTGCCGATGAAAAGAACGGAACCTTAAATGCAACTCTGCGTTTTAACCCTTGCTTTTTCAATGCAATATCGGCGTAGCTGTCTTTATCTCCTCCCCCGGTAACCTTGATATGAGAGTAGTGGACAATATCTTCGGAACTTAACACCTCGTGCTGAGCCAATGGGTGTGACCTGCGCATTAAACACACCGATTTGTCCTCTCCAAGCTTGATACTCGATACATGTTCCGGCTTTTTAGGAAACATGCTAGAAGCCAAGTGGATTCCTGATTCATTGAGTGATTCAAGGTAGTTTGGCTGCCACAAACGGTAGGCCAAATTGATATTCGGCGCATCTGCTGATACCTCGGCAACAATCACAGGCAAAATATACTGAGCAACGTAATCACTCGAAGACAATACAAACTCCCCCTGCCACTCTTGCGGTTCAAATGGTTTGTCATCTAGCAAGTGGTCAAACTCACCGAGTAGGTCATCGAGTTTCTCTTTAAGCAAAATAGCTCGATTGGTTGGCACCAGCTTATTGCCATCACGCACTAACAAAGGATCACCACATAGATCTCTTAACTGGCTAAGTTGACGGCTCACAGCGGATTGCGTGATATGCAGACGTTGGGCGGCGCGGCTCACATGACACTCTTCAAGAAGGACGTGCAGTGAACGCAGTAGGTTTAAGTTGATATTACCTAACATGAATGTACCGTCGGACTCAGCTTATTAAAAAACTCGGTCAACACGGTATGAGTCATTAAATGGCGAAGCTCTGGATAGCTTTGCAACTGATCGCGAACTTGATTTAGACGTTCCATACTCTCGACCTCAACGTACAGCATCATATCGGTCTCCCCACTAATTGAGTGGCACCATTGCACACCGTCAATACCATGAATTTGGTTCGCGTAAGATTCGCAGCTATGGTCACTGCTCGACAGGTCAAACTTCAACGAGATATAGGCGCATACGTTTTTCGTTTGGTTGGGCTCATCGACAAGAGCGCAGTAACCTTTGATGACTTTGTCGCTTTCTAACTTCTTAATTCGCGCATTCACCGCCGAACGAGAGAGGCTCACTTCTCTCGCAATATCGCTCACTGAGCAACGAGCATTAGTTTTTAGAATATCTAAAATTTGGCGATCAAATTTATCCATGCTTTTGATTCTTCCCATTTATTGTTCTATTTATCACGCCTAATTTGACACAACTCTTGAACTTATAAAAGTCGCCGTTTACGTCAGCCGACACTTTGACAATTAATCCAAGAAATACCGTTAAAATGGCGGCGGCTTACGACGTTTCGCTAGCTGTATTATTGATGACGACAATGTATGCTTTCATTCACACTCTTTTTCATTCCCAGATCAAAATCGTCACAAGCTAGGAGAGCGAATGACCCAGCTAAAACAAGAAATCACGCTAATGTCCGGCATCGGACAACTTTCAACGACCTTGCTTGGTACTGGACTATTTATGATTCCCGCTATCGCGGCAAGTATTGCTGGTCAGTTATCACTGTTAGCCTGGTTAATCCTGTTTATCGCCATTTGCCCTATTGCTCTTACTTTCGCCGCGCTGGGTAAACGCTACCCGAACGCGGGAGGCACCGCCTATTTTGTTCGCCAAGCGTTTAGTGAAAGATTGGAAACGAGTGTCGCTTGGTTGTTTGTAAGTGTAGTACCAGTGGGTATTCCAGCGGCTATCGCATTGGCTGGCGGCTTTGCCCAACAGTTATTGCCAGCACCGCTCGACACACCACTCGGAGCTCAGTTCTTTACCGTAGCGCTACTGATTGCGGTCAATCTTATGGGCAGTAAATCTTCCGGCCGCCTACAAACCGTGATTGCCCTGTCAATCTTTGCCTTAGTTAGTGCTTTCGTTTGGAAGGCTGAGATCACTGTAACCGATATAGCGGTACCTAGCCTATCCTCTGACTCCATGTGGTCTATTGGCGCCGCACTGGCAGTGATGTTTTGGTGTTTTGTCGGAATCGAAGCTTTTGCTCATATGGGGGAGGAATTCAAGAACCCTCAAAGAGATTTCCCTATTGCTATCGTAGTGGGTTGCTTCGTTGCTGGCTTAGTGTATTGGGCTTGTTCAGTGGTAATCCTAAAGCTAGGCGCGTATGGCTCTGCGGAATTTGACGCCGCATCAATCCCATGGGTAACTGAACAACTGTTTGGGAATGGATTTAAAGCTGTTATCAGTGTGCTTGGTTTCTTTGCCTGTTTCGCTAGTCTGAATCTATACACACAAAGCTTGTCACGAATGATCTGGGCTCAGGCTCGTCAACATCGACCTGATGGTAAAATGGCCCAGCTCAATAGCCGCGGAGTGCCACTCTACCCAACATTAGCAATCGGCGTTATCGCACTGATTTCATGTGTGATTGGCGAGCTTTCCACTCTAGATCTTGAGTTCTTTCTAAAGCTCGCTAACGGTATTTTTGTTCTGGTTTATCTACTTGCAATGCTAGCCGCTTGCCGACTTCTGAATGGTGCTTCTAGATACACAGCGATGCTTTCATTGGTTATCTGCACTGTCGTGTTTATCTGCCTAAGTTGGTCAATGCTCTATGCTGTGACGATTTTTGTGACATTGTCACTCCCTTGGCAAAGGTGGTTCGGTAAAGCCACCGTTTCTATCGATAAGTTATAAGTACTATCGACACCTTTATTGATAAAAAAGCCGAGCGATCGCTTTGATCTTCGGCTTTATTTCTGCCAAACGAATATTCCCAAAACCCAATAACGCTCCACTCCAATCACGCTCAACGCTAGAGCCATATTCGTAAAAAGAAAATGGTCGAACAATAATATTGTCGAGTTCAGCTCTTTGGCTCCATTCATGTTCAGAAATGCCACCACTCCATTTGACGGTCACATGCAGTCCCGCCGCTTGACTTATCACCTCAAGATCGCCGTTAAACTCACTTTCAATAGCATCGATCATCGCTTCGTACTTGAGTTTGTACGAACGACGCATCTTCCTGATATGTCGTAATAAATCACCTTCACGAACAAAATCAGCCAGTGCTTCTTGGGTGTGGCTTGCGGTATCTCCACTGAGCGCACCTTTAATCTCGAGACACTTAGCAACCAAGTGTTCTGGAACCACCAAATAACCCAAGCGAAGGCCATTGAACATCACCTTACTTAGTGAGCCGACATAGATAATACGATCATCCAAGCCAAGCTTGCCCGCTAGCCCTTGCATACTGGTATATGGACGGTGAGCGAACTGAAACTCGCTGTCATAGTCATCCTCTATGATCCAAGATTGGTTTTGGTTCGCCCAATCAATCAGCTTAAGGCGTTGCTCAGTATTAAGCGTAGTCCCCATCGGGTATTGATTACTTGGGGTGACATACAAAGCCTTGGCTTTACTGGAGAGGACTTTATCGATATCAAGCCCAACCTTTTCTCGCACCGCCACACCGTCTAATTTGAGCTTTAACAGATCAACGATTTTATGGACTTGTCGATACCCAGGTTCTTCCATCAATAGTTCATCCCCCATCATCAACGTCGCCATCAAACCAATGGAAATCGCTTGTTGCGCCCCCGCCGTGATAATAATTCGATCAGCGTGACAGCGAACTGAACGACTGCTCGCGAGATAGCCACTGAGCGCATCTCGTAAAGCCACACTCCCTTGGACGTCTTGGTTGCCTGCAATGTTTTGACGCGTTGAATGTCGCTGCAGTAGCCTTTGCCATTTCGCAAAAGGGAAAGCGTTGAGATCAGGCACTCCGGGGGCAAAGCCACTATTGATATCATGCGTTGTCCCTATGGTTCTAGGTGCTACCGAAACCTGCGCAGCCACCTGACTCGTCTTTTGAACAAGGTTAGGTTGAGACGAGTTCAAGAAATGTTCGGGCTGTTCGACCGACACATAAAAGCCAGATCCCTTACGACTTTCTATATAGCCCTCCGTGACTAACTGCTCATACGCGTAGATCACCGTATTTCGGCTCACCGATAACTCAACAGCCAACTTGCGCGTTGAAGGTAACTTGCTGCCTTTACTCCATAAATCTTGAACGATCTTTTCTCTGATCGCATGGAATAAAGCGGTTTGACGCGTGTCATGTTGCTCACTAAGTTGTAGGTCACCGACATCGATAGGCTGCATAACTGGATCCAAATAGTGTTTAAAAGTGGCTCTATTTAACAGACCAGTTAATCGCTACATTAATCAAAAGGCAATGATTAAGGAGCGATTATGTTATCTAACACGAAAAGAACCACGATTAAGAAAGGGGCTCATAAAGCGGTATTTGAACAAGAGAAACTGCATCAAATCATTGATGAAAGCTTAATCGCACATATTGCTTTGCAAGGCGAACAAGGGCCGATGGTGATACCAATGTTGGCATGGCGAGTCGATGACATGGTCTACATTCATGGTGCAAAAAACAGTCGCTTGCTTAGAGGGCTTAAAAAGGGTGAACCAACCTGTTTAACATTCACGCTATTTGATGGCTGGGTGTTGGCTCGATCAGCCTTTCATCACAGCGCACACTACCGTTCAGCGGTTGTACTGGGTTCATTTTCAGTCATCGACGACAATCAAGAAAAGGATCGCTTGCTGAATATCTTCATTGAGCAGATAGCCCCTGGTAGAACCGAAGAGGTTAGGCTGAGCAATGAAAAAGAGCTCACTGCGACTGAGTTATTGGCGATACCATTAACTGAAGCATCGGTGAAAATTGGTAAGCATGGTGTGAATGACGATCTGGCTGATATGGATATCCCTGTATGGGCTGGGGTACTTCCCTATCGAACCGTTGTGGGGCCACTAGAAACGGTACCCGAGCAAGAGGGACTCATTGAAAAGCCTGACTACCAACAAGCTTATGGTGAACGTTGGTATCAGAATTAGCACGATAGGGTGGTCAGCAAAGGATAGTTGTATACAATCTGGTTTATCAAAATTTTAACATCAGTAAATAACGTAGCCAGACGATGCAGACGAATAAGGACTTTCAACAACATCAGGGCTTGCTCAATGGCATTGGGCAAGTCTATTTCACCCCTTCTCTCGTGACGTCGGTTCTACTATTGTTTGCGATCTCAATGGAGTCACTTCCGCTGGCTTTACTCACCTTGCTTGGTGCGAGTTCCAGCTACACATTGGCTCGTGGTGTCCATACCTTTAGTCATACCAACAGCAAACCAAATCATCACATAAACAGTGGAATGTATGCGCTAAACGGAGCGCTGATTGCTCTGTTCATCGGAAACTTTTTTGGTGTGACGCCACTATTCGTGGTAGTAACAATATTCGGTGCACTACTCACCGTACCTATCGCTAATATCGTATTCAGATTTGATAAATATCGAGGTTATACCAGCGCGTTTATCCTTATTGCTTGGCTGATTTATGCACTTCAATCGAGCTTGGACCTTTCGGTCTTTTCTCCATCAGATTCTAATCGGATACCGCTGATGAATATTGATGTCGATTTTGGAACTCTGCTGCCCACTTTTATTCTGACCATACTTAAAGGGATCAGCCAAGTCAGCTTTATCAACAACGAATGGACAGGGCTGATTATTTTAATTGCTATCGCGCTCCACCGCGTCAAATACGCAGTTTGGATCGTGTTGGCTGCAGTCATCAGCACTCTGTTTAGCGACATGATTGGTGCTGATGACACACTGATTTCTCAAGGGCTGTATGGCTACAACGCCATTTTAGCGACATTGGCACTCGTTCTCTATCCAACAAGAGTTACATGGCAGTTGGTTATCGCGGGTATACTCTGCAGTTGCCTAATCACCCTTATTTTTCATCGACTAGAACTCTTACCGTTAACGGCACCTTTCGTTCTCAGCACCTGGCTAATGGTTTATTTGTCTAGCAGATTACAAAAAACCAATGTCGCATAGTAATGCCATTATAAATCGCTCCTGAACCTTTCTATGTATTGCTTCGGTGTTAAACCTCGATGTTTCTTAAACATTCGATTAAAGCTCGCGACATTGGTATAGCCTAAGCGTTTCGCAACCTCTTCAATGGACAATTTATAACTCAACAACTCCACTGCAACATTGCTTAATGCATAACCCATAATGGTAGAAAAGTTGACACCCAATTTATGCAAGCGCCGTTGAAACTGTTGCTCAGATAACCCCAGTAAACTCGATACCTTGTACAAGGTCGGCAACCCAAAGTGGCGGCTATAGTTGATCATCTCATACGTCACTTTATGTTCATCACCGGCATCTGGCATATTGAGGTAATTGTCTAGATCATGAAAATTCATCGCCAAACCCATTTTCCCAACACTCGGTGACTGATTAATCGATAGTCTCGACTTACTTGGAATCCAAACCTCGGTGCGTGGTTGGCCCCATTGAATATTGCAGCCGAAGTACTTTTCATAAAGGTCAACGTTTTCACGATACCCTGCGATAGAAACGAACGCTGGTTTGAAATCAGGCCCTAAATATCGCCTAATAATCTTCATCATGAAAATTGCGATACGCACTGAGTCATGAACCTTACCAACTTCAGAATACTCAGGATTATCGTAACACCACTTAATTAAGCTCCCCGCCTGGGTTCCATAGAGAAAAGCCCCCGACTGTAAACAGTGCAGTCCAATATTGACTCTACGAATAGTTGAAGCTAAGTCATGTCCGGAGAAGAACCAGTTAGCAAGTGGCCCTAATCTCTCAATATCCACCCTATCGGCAAGCTTCAAAATAATGTCGGGATCGTTCGTTTGCTGCTCGAGTAAGCCGTACCATTTATCCACTTCATTGACAGGAATCAGGTTCAAAGCGTTAGCGAAGACTGACTTGGGAATACCTAAAGAATCCATATCTATGTCGCGGTTAGCCGCCGCATACTGATAAATACCTAAAATTCCTAATGCTCTTAAGAAGTTACAATTGTTCATTCGTGATAAACCCCTGAAATGCAATTACAGATCAAATCATTTACCTGTCATTATTGAAGTAATTGGTAAATTTGCAACCTATAAATCGGATATCTATCACACTCAGCGCTCAATTTAGCTTAGGGTTTATCAATGAGTTTAGTAAGTGTCCCATTTGTCGGAACTGGCGCTGATACAGCGCTACACGTAGTTGCGGGGGTTGTATTGGTCGCAACCATTGCCGCCGCATGTTACGGGTTCTGGCGTGTTCATGAATTACCAATCAATAAAGCTCACAGTAAAGAGCATCAACAACTCGGTTTGATCACTGCACTCACATGGATTGGATTTTTATGGCACTGGGTATGGGTACTCGCCGTGATCTTAGCATTCGTTGATATGGAGAAAGCCATCATCAACCTCAGAGATACATGGAAAGCACCACCAACACCAAAAGATTCAACGACGACTAAAACTAAAGATGAGGAGAACCAAACATGTTAGAAGGTTTAGCAATTTGGGCGCTGTTCATCTATTTGTTGAGACTGATTGGTATGCCTTGGAACAAAGGCACAAAAGCGTTTGCTTACCTTGGAGGTACATCATGGCTGATGTTTGTATGGGTCGGACTGATTAACTTCACGCCAATGGATTTGTCTGGGGGCTCTGTAGTTCAATCGCCACACATTCAATTGCGTCCAGATTCAACCAATGTGTCTGGGAAAACCACAAAGGTACATATTCACCCAAACCAAGACGTAGCTGAAGGACAATTGATCTATGAGATAGATGACACCAAATATGTTATCGCTCGAGACAAGGCACAGGTTCAGTTAGAGTCAGCAGAGGTAGCTCTAGATACCGCTCGTCAAGAAGTCAGTATCGCAAAAGTCAGCTATCAGTCTGCGCTTCAAGACATCAAAGCCTCTATTGCGCAGATTGAGTCAGCAAAGACCGACCTTGTTTTGCAATCTAAGACGCTTGATCGCTATCAAAAGCAAAACAGTGTGGTTGAACACACCATCACTGAGTCTGATATCGACCAACAAACCGCAAAAGTGGACTTAGCGACCCACAACGTCACTACACTTGAGTCTCAGTTGAGTAAGAAAGAGGTGGATGCGGAGAACGCCAAGTTAAACATCCACAAAGCCGAAACCAATGTAAGTAAGAAGCAAACCGAGGTCGACTCTGCAAAAGCCACATTGGCACAGGCACAGTGGGACTTGAATAGCACCAAAGTAACGGCGCCATCAGATGGCTTTGTGACCAACTTTATTCTTCGTGAAGGGCAACGTGTTTCGATGATGCCTCGTATCCAAATGTATACCGAAGAGAAATACGTGTTAATGCGAGTCAACCACCAAGCGATTCGCAACATCAAAGTGGGTCAGCCTGCAGAGTTCGCAACAGCGGTATACCCAGGGAAAATCTTCTCTGCGACAGTAGAAGGAATTGTAGAAGCAACGGGTGAGGCACAAGCCAGCTTATTAGGTATCGATGAACAGGTTCGGGTAACCACAGGTCGAAACCTTCAGAACAAGCACCACTTCGTTCGTTTGAAGATTGATGAAACAGAAGGTTACGACATCCCTGTCGGCTCAGTAGGGCTTGCTTGGGTTAGTGGTGAGAAGCCAATTAGCTTTATGGCCTTCCTCGATGTTATTCGTGGCATCATCATCAGAATGAAGTCTCAACTGTACTTCTTCTACTCTATCTAGCCACCTTCATGAATTAGAAATACCAAGCCCGAGTGATCATTGATTAATCGGGCTTTTCGTTTCTTGAATACAAACTGATACGTTTAAACCGGAAAGAAGAGCCAACACCTTGAACTCCCCTACTATTTGTCGTCAAACAAACACCAATTCGCAAAATGCAATTGCATTACGCAAGTGTAAAATATCAAAACGCAAAAAAAACGCTTAAATACGCACCAAATTGCTATCAAACAGACGATAATCAAGGTTATTAGAGTTGGCACACTAACTGCAATGTATCCAATGACCCTTCTTAAGCCGAGGGTCACCTAGCCAACTGACGTTGTTAGTGAACCTATACTTGTTCACAAAATATATAAGCCAATCGCGATTATTGCGGTTGGCTATTTTTTTACCTGTCGTTTGGCTAACCAATCCCCCTCTCGATACAGACACCCATTCAGTCGCATAACAATCAACATTCATAGCCAACCATCGCTAGTAGATACCCAACATGCTGTAGAAAACGTTTTCTTTTAATTTCTACGAAATAAATCATAAAAATAACCGCATGTTTTATATAGAAATTGATAAGAAAACTGATTTTAAGTCAGCTCTATTGACAAAATTAGCATTGACTATGTGATTTATATCACCATAATGCGCACGTTTGCCTGCAATACGGCGACCGTTAATTTTAATTTTGATCATTTGCGGAGGTTAAAAAATGGCTGCTGATAATAACTACAGTCTAGGGCCGGTTCCAACATCGGCTAGGAAAGGAGTTGCTTCACTCACCATGGTAATGCTTGGACTCACTTTCTTCTCTGCAAGTATGTGGACAGGTGGTTCACTCGGGACAGGCCTTTCATTCAACGATTTCTTCCTCGCCGTTCTCATCGGTAACCTAATTCTCGGTATTTACACTTCTTTTCTTGGCTACATCGGCTCATCTACTGGCCTCTCTACTCACCTCCTTGCTCGTTTCTCTTTCGGTACTAAAGGCTCATGGCTTCCTTCTGCTCTACTTGGTGGCACACAAGTCGGTTGGTTTGGCGTAGGTGTGGCGATGTTCGCGATTCCAGTACAAAAAGCGACAGGCATTGATACCAACACCTTGATCATCGTATCTGGTTTACTAATGACAGGTACTGTGTACTTCGGAATTAAAGCGCTCATGGTGCTGTCAGCGATCGCCGTTCCTGCTATCGCGATTCTGGGTGGTTACTCAGTACTGACAGCCGTAGACAGTGTTGGTGGTTTAGAGCAGCTACAACTTATCAAGCCAGAAACACCAATGGACTTCTCAATGGCCTTAGCTATGGTTGTCGGTTCATTTGTTAGTGCAGGTACATTAACGGCTGACTTCGTGCGCTTCGGTAAGAAACCAGCGAGCGCAGTACTGATTACCATGGTCGCGTTTTTCATCGGTAACTCGCTGATGTTCATCTTCGGTGCGGCTGGTGCAGCAGCAACAGGTCAAGCGGACATTTCAGATGTGATGATCGCTCAAGGTCTACTACTGCCTGCGATTATCGTACTAGGTTTAAATATCTGGACGACCAACGAAAACGCGCTTTACGCATCAGGCCTAGGTTTCTCTAACATCACAGGCCGTTCAAGTACTACAATGTCTATCATTAACGGCATTATCGGTACAATTTTCGCGCTGTGGTTATACAACAACTTTGTTGGCTGGTTAACCTTCCTTTCGCTAGCGATTCCACCAATTGGTGGCGTTATCATCGCCGACTTCTTCGCGAACCGTAAACGTTACAAAGATTTTGCAAATGCGGAGTTCCAAACCGTTAACTGGGCTGGCATTATCGCGGTTGCAACAGGCGTAGCAGCAGGTCACTTCCTCCCTGGCGTTGTTCCTTTGAACGCCGTGTTAGGTGGTGCAATCAGTTACCTAGTGCTAAACCCTCTATTGAATAAAAAAGCTCTGAAATCTCAGGCCGCTTAAGGACACACTATGACAACCTTATTAATCAAGAACGCGAAACTTCAAGACCAAGAAGGCTTGAAACAGATTCTGATTGAAAATGGTCAATTTTCTCGCATTCTCGATAATGACGCGCAAATCAATCATCAAGGCGATATCCTTGATGCAGAAGGCGGTATTGCGGTTTCTCCTTTCTGTGAACCGCACATTCACCTTGATACGACTCAAACTGCTGGTGAGCCAAACTGGAACATCTCTGGCACTTTGTTTGAAGGCATTGAGCGTTGGGCTGAGCGTAAAGAGCTGCTGTCGATTGAAGACGTTAAATCTCGTGCTAAGCAAACATTGAAATGGCAAATTGCTAACGGTGTTCAACACGTTCGAACTCACGTGGATGTGTCTGACCCTACGCTGGTTGCGCTAAAAGCAATGGTTGAAGTTCGTGAAGAGATGAAAGAGTGGGTCGACATCCAGATCGTTGCATTCCCTCAAGAAGGCATTCTTTCATACCCTAACGGCAAAGAACTTCTTGAAGAAGCTGTGAAGATCGGTGCTGACGTTATCGGTGCTATCCCTCACTTCGAATTCACTCGTGAATACGGTGTTGAATCGCTGCACTATGTATTTGAACTTGCACGTAAATACGACTGTCTCATCGACGTTCACTGTGACGAAATCGACGACGAACAATCTCGTTTTGTTGAGACACTGGCAGCCCTAGCTCATAAGTTCGAAATGGGCGAAAAGGTAACAGCAAGCCATACGACAGCGATGGGCTCTTATAATGGTGCTTACGCATCTCGCCTATTCCGCCTATTGAAAATGTCTGGCATCAACTTCGTTGCAAACCCGTTAGTGAACATTCACTTACAAGGCCGCTTCGATGACTACCCTAAACGTCGTGGCGTGACTCGCGTTAAAGAGATGCTAGCAGCGAACATCAACGTCTGTTTTGGTCACGATGATGTGTTCGACCCATGGTACCCACTAGGTACTGCAAACATGCTTCAAGTACTCCATATGGGGCTACATGTGACTCAAGTAATGGGCTATGACCAAATCAACAACTCGCTTGATTTAATTAGCAAAAACTCGGCTCGCACGCTGAACATTCAAAACAACTATGGTATCGAAGAAGGTAAGCCTGGTAGCCTACTGATTCTTCCTGCAGAGAATGGCTTTGATGCAGTGCGCCGCCAAGTTCCTGTGCAGTACTCAGTTCGTCACGGTAAAGTGATCGCGGAGACTCAGCCGGCGAAAACAAAAATTAATCTAGATAAGACGGAAGATGTAAGCTTTAAACGCTAATATCGTCTATAATTACTATCGAATAAAAGGAAGCTGAGATGCTTCCTTTTGTTATGTTGGCGAAGAGACAAAACTATCACTAATTCAGTGTGTTTCTTGTTAATTCGCACGGTATGACAAAAAAAACACTGATTTCGCAATCAATGTGTGTACATCTCGAAAGACTGTGTTAACATGCACTCGCTCTGTTAGCCGGAGTTATTTAAGTTAGATGAATAGTAAAAAATTGACATGTAAAATCGTTACCCGTTTTTGTAAGTAGTTTTTCCTTATTTCTTAGCAATATTAAATAATTCAATTATCAGCGCATTGCATTGAATGCAATCAACAATTTAGAAAATTTATGAATAAGGGACAAATTATGTCTAACACAAATACTGGCACTGTAAAATGGTTTAACGAAGAGAAAGGTTTCGGCTTCATTTCTCAAGACAACGGCGGCGCTGACGTATTCGTACACTTCCGTGCTATCGTTTCTGAAGGCTTCAAAACTCTGAAAGAAGGCCAAAAGGTTTCTTTCGAAGTTGAAAACGGTCAAAAAGGCCTACAAGCAGCAAACGTTGTTGCTCAATAATTAGCATTTAGCTAAAAAGAATTTTAAAGCGCTGATTTTTATCGGCGCTTTTTTCTATCTGTCAAAAAAATATTTTCCTCCCCCTTCTGCCATCAAGCGCTTTCTCTATTACACGCATTACACCCTAGCCCGTCCCGACTCCAACAATCGTCACATCATTCAATACCCACTAGATTAAGATTCAAAGTTACTTTACATAACAGCATCTCATAGACTCAATGTTCCCGTTCAAACAGTTCCAGTGTAAGCAACACCGCTTCAGCTCACAATTTCATTCACCACTTTCTAGAAGTCATAACTCATCCTGAGCGTTCATCTTTTCACCTAGTTCTCACACCAATATCGACTTTGGCGACAAAGTGAATAACCAGAAATATGTTTAAAGAACAATCCATTAGATGGGCATTATAAGTACGCAATCGATATTCATAATAAAAATGAGTGATTTATCAAACCCTCATCCATTAATTATATAATTTTTAAAGCAAAGCACTTCGAAATCCGCTAACCTTGTCCACTAGTGGCTTTAGTTGGTTTGATATCTGCAGTAAAAATAATGAACAAAGACGAATTCCAGAAATCCACCGCTAATCTAAAAAAAGCGGTGCCTCTTATGATGAAGAACAGGGTGTCCACCACACCTGCAAATTACGCACTTTGGTACACCTATGTCGATAATGCGATCCCGCAACTGACTAAAGATATGGATGGGGTACTGGAGCATTATGGTATCTGCCCCCCAGCAGTCGGTGAGCAACTTTACAACAACTACGTTGCCAGCAAATCTGAAACCAATATCAATGATCTGCGCGCTAACTTGGAGCTATTGGTATCTGAAGTATCAAACTCTATGAATGATACGCTAACGGATACTTCGGCTTTCTCGGATATGATCGACAAAAGTTTTGAAGACCTGTCTCGCGTTGAAAGTGAAAGCCTATCTATCGACGAAGTGATGTCACTGGTACGTCAGCTTGTTTCAGAGTCTCGAAACATTCGCCACTCGACCCAATTCTTAAATTCTCAACTGAACTCGGCCACTTCTGAAATCTCTAAGCTGAAGAGCCAGCTTGTTGAAGTTCAAAAAGACGCGCTTTTTGACAGCACCACCACACTGTATAACCGTCGCTCTTTCGACCGAGATTTAGAGACACTTTGCGAAGCTAACCAGTCTCTATGTTTGATTTTGCTCGACATCGACCACTTTAAGAACTTCAACGACACCTACGGTCACTTGTTTGGTGATATGGTTCTAAAAGGTATTGCTCGCAAGCTTAAGCTAAGTTGTCGTGAGGGTATTTCAGCATATCGATTTGGCGGTGAAGAGTTCGCACTTATTGTGCCAAATAAATCCGTGCGTATCGCACGTCAACTTGCTGATACTAACCGTCGTTCGTTAGAAAAGCTGTCGATTAAAGATCGTCGCAGTGGTGAACAAGTCGGTAATATTACCGCCTCTTTTGGTGTGGCCGAGCTTGAACCTGGGGAATCCCCTCAATCGCTGATCGAACGCGCCGATAGGCTGCTTTACGAAGCCAAAACACTTGGCCGTAATCGAGTTATGCCTCTATAAGGATCATCATTGGTCCAGGCTATTTAAGCGAATTACGCGTGTTTCGCCTTTATTGAAATTAGAAAGCCCCAAAGGCATTACCTTTGGGGCTTTTAGTTTATTGTGCCCTTGATTCAGAGCGCTGAAGGCTCGGCTTTAAATTTGGAAACAGTAGTTAAGGCAGTAATCTTCGCCACTTTTTGCTCTAAATTCTTTATCTTCACTGCACGCCTTTGGCTTACCCTTTTCATCGCCTTTAACTAGGCTGATCCAGTGGCGCATCGCAGCAATAGTTTCTTGGTGTAAAGTCGTATTCGTTGCTTCAGTTGGAGCTTGACCGAATGTCGTGCACGATTCCAGTTGAATATCATCAATCTCTACCAGCTCAATGCAGCCAGTGCCTTTGTGACAACCAAACATCACTTCTAAGTGGCTTCCGCTTCCATCACGGAACAAGATTGAATCAGGGTCGCTCTTCTCCCCCATGTAGGCTACAAAGTGCTTAGGGTGTTTTAGGCCGCTGTGTTGTCCGTCTTTGAAGTAGGCCATGATATGACGGTAATCAACTACATAGCTCGTTACATCTTGGTGAGAGCCATGCTCAAGAGGAAATAGACGGTCAAGCAGTTGCTTTGCTTTAACTTGCTTCTCATTTTGCTGGTTTGCACTGATTGTCTCCACGGCAAAGACAGCTTCAGCGATAAATGGCTTTGATTGTTTTTGGATTTCTGTTTTATCGAATGTAAGCATATTCATAGTCTTTCCCTCTTGACCAGTCCGGTGAAAACCACCGATTTTTAACGCAAAAATGTGTCCTAGAGCAATTATTCCAAACGAACGTTTAATTTATTTATCGTTTTGTGAATTGCTTAGTTTGTAGATTAGCGCTTTTTTACATACAATTTCACAACAAAAATTTTACAATGTGAATTTTACAAATATGGCCTTGTCAAAAAGTTTAGTTCGTCAGTCACATTTCCTAGGTACGAAGATACGTAACCTTAGGAAGCGTAACCATTTAACGATGGAAGATCTGTCTGCGCGTTGTATTAGAATCAACCCAGAGTATGCACCTTCCGTTTCTTACCTCTCTATGATTGAACGTGGAAAGCGAGTCCCAAGCATCGATATGCTTGAAGTGATTGCTCAGGTCTTCCAAAAGAGCCCAACATGGTTTCTTGACGATGAATCAGAACAGCAGGCCATTGCTCCCGACAAAGGTAATCGAGGCGGGATTAGCGGTATGGCTCTTGAGCCTAGCTTCCTTTTCTCTAACGACATCCTGCAAATTGCGATACCAGAGATGTTGTCGCAAACGGGTATCTCTGGGCGTCAGTTCGCACACCTATTGATTAGGGCCCACCAAGAAAGCCACCAGAACCACTTCCCTGACCTTGAGCGGGCTGCTGAAGAGGTAGGCCTAAAACGACTCAACCTCAGCATAGAAGACCTGATAGACATCGCTAGAAGCCTCGGAATCAACATTCGCTGGGTGACACGTACACCGCAAGACGTAGTAGATGAACTCGGTATCAACGCCAAACAGTTGGTAACGTCCTTCTTTGAACCGCCTGGTACCATCTTCTTAAATGAAATTCTTAAAGAGTATCCAACGCGTTTGAAATACGACTTGTCGGTTTACATCGGCCATTGCATTTTGCATAGCAAAGAAGGGCTAAAGAGTGTGTTATCGGTGGGAAATAACAACACATGGGACGACAACCAAGTATCAGGGTCTTCTCAACTCAACTCTCAAGATATTTTGCAAGCGTGGCGAGATTTTGAATCCAGCTTCTTTGCTGGTGCTCTGCTGTGCCCGAAGGTTCCTTTCAGACAATTGCTTGACCGTACCGGTTATGAAATCGATGTCCACCAAAGAGCAGGGGTTTCCCCCTCTGTTGCGATGCGACGAATGACGGTAGTATCCCCCTACCCTCACTGGCACTACTTTGATGCTTATGGACCGGGGAAACTCAAGGCGGTATACCGCGGGAACGGGATTCCACTGCCTTGGGGGAATATGAGAACGGTGGCCGACCCATGTCAGCATTGGGCTGTGTTCCGTCGATTATCAGAGCCTCGTGCGGGTAGCTCAGCTCAAATCTCCATTTTAAACGTGGGGGACGAGCCAAGAATCTACTGTTGCGAATCCATCAACATGACGGATCCGGCGGGTAACAATCGCGTATTGTGTGCAGGCATAGACCTCAACCCTGCGATTGATGCCCAAGGCGGTAATTCAAGAGAAATAGCAGAGCAGCTAAAAGCTTCGTGCGTTGACAATGGCGGCTCTGTAGCGATTCCACGTAACATCAAGAAAGATCTCACGACCATAGCCAAGATTTTAAATATAAATTGGATTGAACGTGGGATAGAAACAGAGGCGAGGCTTATCTGCTCAAGAGGCGGAGAGTGCCCACGCCAACCAAGCTGTTATTCAAAGTGCGGTGAGAGTTAATAGCGAAATCGGTGGAGCATGGGCCTGAACACTCATGCTCTGCTTGTTTTGCTTAACGAAGCTGATTTTACGTAGTTAATTGAAGAATTCAGTTGATTAGGTTTATTCAGTTTCGAGAACGAGTAAAACCAATACAGAACCCCAAATTCAGGCAAAAAAAAACCAATCACAACGTGTGATTGGTCATATATTTTGTGTGAACAATAAAGGTTCACTAACAACGTCAGTTGGCTAGGTGACCCTCGGCTTAAGAAGGGTCACCGTTACTAATGCAGCATGCGTGCCAACTTTAAAAACCCCTATTTACTACGCATCTGGACACGTATTAGCCGTAAATTCTTGTTTGTTTTGCAAACTGGAATTGCAAATTGCAAATATCAACAAAAACGCTAGTGATTATGTTGTTATTAAAAACTTATTAAAGACAGATTAACCTTGAGTTAAATTACTCTTTTTCAATAGATTCAATAAGTTTAACATCCCTTTCGGCCTACCACTTTTCAATTCCACACGCATAAAAAAACGCGAACATTGATCATCAATATTCGCGTTTATCTCAGTGCTGTTGCAGAGCGATTTAGGCTTTCAAGAAAGCAACACTCTGCTTATGGCGCTAGCAGCAGAAATTCTTACTTCTGAGGCGCAGGCTTCGAACGAGATCGAGACGGTTTGTTCGCCGAAGGTCTGTTTCCTGAAGGCTTATTCGATGACTTACCTGGGCCGTAGCTGCCACCGTATCCAGATTTCTTAGCCTTACCCGTGCCGCCCACTTTACCCTGACTGTTTTGTGAACCAGGATTACTTTGTGAACCAGAGTGATTCGATGCTGGTTTTTTACCTGTATTACCGCGCTTGAAGTTGCTGCCATTGTTTCTTACTGACTTCTCTTCCCCCATAGCGGCTGGGTTGTTTTCAGCAGGCTTTCTACCCTGTGTCGGTTTGCGTTTTGGTGCAGACCCTGTGCCTGGTACATGGCGCTTGTTCTTACCTGCAGGCTTGTGACCGCGAGCGTTATCGCCCGAACGTTGACCATCCGAGTGTTCACGTGGCTGTTTTGCTTTCTTCGGTTTCTTAGGCTTGATTGGACGTGAATCCAAGCGAGACTCAGGTAACTTGTTTACTGGAGAGAAACCTTCCAGTTCACGACGCTCTAGCACTTGTTGAATAAGGCGTTCAATACCGAACAGCTCACCCACTTCATCCGCACAAACCAATGAAATCGCTTTACCTACTTCACCAGCACGGCCAGTACGACCGATACGGTGTACATAGTCTTCTGATACATGAGGAAGATCGAAGTTAACTACTTGAGGCAGTTGTGGGATATCGATACCACGAGCAGCGATATCAGTTGCGACTAACACTCGTACCTTACCCGTTTTGAAGTTCTCTAGCGCTTTAGTACGAGCGCCCTGGCTCTTGTTACCATGAATAGGTGCAGCAGTAATGCCTTGTTCATCTAGGAAGCGAGCCAGCTTATTTGCACCGTGCTTAGTTTTGCTAAATACCAACACCTGACGCCAATCATTGTCTTTGATCAGCTTCGCAAGCATTGGGCTCTTTTTCTTCTTATCTACTGGGTAGATACTCTGTTCAACCGTTTTCGCCGTCGAGTTTGCAGGGCTTACTGAGATTTCAACCGGGTTATTAACCAAGCCTTTCGCTAGGCTACGGATGTCATCAGAGAAGGTTGCAGAGAACAGTAGGTTCTGACGTTTCTTAGGTAAGAAAGCCAAGATCTTGCGAATATCTCGGATGAAACCCATGTCTAGCATACGGTCCGCTTCGTCTAACACTAGGATCTCTAGTTGATCGAAGCGCACTGCATTTTGGTTGTATAGGTCAAGTAGACGACCCGGTGTTGCCACCAGCACATCACTGCCTTTACGTAGTTTTTGCATCTGAGGGTTAATTTTTACGCCACCGAATACAACACTCGAAGTCAAAGGTAAATTGATACCGTACTTAACAACACTGCCATTCACCTGAGCAGCAAGTTCACGAGTCGGTGTTAATACCAATGCGCGCACTTGGTTCTGACGAACACGAGGGCCTTTTGATAGTAATTCAAGAATAGGTAGCGTGAAGCCAGCAGTTTTACCTGTCCCTGTTTGAGCAGCGGCCATAACATCTTTGCCCGTCAGGACAGCTGGCACGGCTTTCTCTTGGATTGGTGATGGCTTATCGTAACCTTGTGCTTCAATAGCTTTAAGGATTGGTTCAGAAAGGCCAAGGGAGGTAAAACTCATAGATTATTTTCTCAGTTGAATAACATTTAGTATGAGCAACACGTTAAAAGTGCGTTGCTTCAGCTTTTGCTCATCAAATACATTGATACGGAGCAAAGCGCGGTATTCTGAGGCTTTTCCCCACATTCAGCAACTAAATTCTAATCGCAGCTCAAATTCAACCTAGATAACTTGTCGCTTCTGTTCGTACATTTTTTCATCAGCGGCTTTTAAGAGCGCATCGACATCATTGTAGTTGTTATTTTGAATAACCCAACCCACACTGATTCTGAGATAAATAGAGTGCGCCTCGTACACAACTGGTGCCGAGCATATCGCCTTTCGTAGTTTAGTCACGATCGACGATACGTGTTGATCATCGATGATGCGTGGCAATAAGACCAAGAACTCATCACCGCCTATCCTTGCGACGATATCTGAAACACGCAGTTCACTTCTTATGCGGTTAGCACACTCGATCAATACCTGATCGCCTGCCGCGTGACCATAAGTGTCGTTGATTGCTTTAAACCCATCGAGGTCGATATTTACAACGGCAAAGGTTCTCGCTCTCTGTTTTTGAGTGGTTTTGAAGGCCTGTTTGAGGCTATACATGAAGTATCGACGATTCGGTAACATCGTTAGCTCATCATGCATAGAGCGGCTATCTGCAATGCGGTACAGGCGATAAATAGTAAAGAAGGCAAACGCCAGCACTAATATAATGGAGTATCCCACCAGCCTTACCGCTTGGATGCGATACCAAGGCTCATCCATCAATACATGTTCGTTACCGGAGAGAGCAAGGTACCAACCACCGTATGGAAAACTCACCTGTTCAGTGGCGAAAGCATTATCGAACACATCCTGAGTACCATAAAAGACAGCGCCATCTTTCCCTGAACTGTTTGCGCCACGAATAGCGAGTTCATATTTATTCTCGATCTTACCGATTCCAACATCTTCAAACAGCTCATCTAAACCGATAACAGCGCTGGAGACACCCCAGTAATCTTGATTGAAAGGTGGGTCTCGGAAGATCGGAGTGCGCGTAATGAGGGCTTGCCCACCTTGAAACAGCTCAAAAGGACCAGCAATAAAGGTGTTGCCAAGATTACGGGCTATCTCAACAGACTCCCATTGATTTGGGTGATCACGATAATTAATACCGAGAATCTGCTCATTGCCTTCCAGCGGGTAAACAAAGTTTAGAATGTCGTCTTTGGCGAGTCCGATAAGTCGAATATGGAAGCCATCTTGAATGATATTCTCAGCAATCTTATCCCAATTTTTCACCTCACCATCGGGGTTGATGGTCACTAAGGTCGAGAAATTATTGAGGATATACATATCTGACACGATCGCGGCTTCAATCCGAGAACGAATAATGGATAGTTGCTTTTTTGCCTCTGAATACGATTCGTTTTTAAGAAAAGTTAATTGCTTGGCATGAAAGAACTCAATTGCGCTTACTATCGCAAGGAAAAAAAGAAAAGCTACTACTCTGGCAGACCACTGCTTGCTAGAACCACTTGGCATTTACGAACCTCTAACACTATTGTTCTATATACTGCCTTATAACGGCTCATTTCTGGCTTATTGCTCCAGTATGCCGCTAAGTCATTAAAAATCCATACTAACGTCGACTATCTATCAAATATTGAGTGATCCATCACTTCAAAATTCTTTACTAAACGAATGGTTTAATCAAAAAGGGTTAGTGAACCTTATAAAGCTTACATTGTATTGACTCAATGCTTACATTAAACGATTCATCAATGTTATTTTACTTAGACTAATAATCAGCTTGGTACCTCACGACATGAAGTTAAAAACTATCACACTGTGTACATTGCTATCAGCCTCGGTTGCCGTTGCCGTTCACGCACAAGAAAACGTTCAAGCGCCAACCGCAGCGAGCGTTCAATCCCAAGCAGATTCGCTCAACTCTCAAGAACAATCTTTCAAGCAATCTGCAGACCTAATTCGCACCACCTACGAAAGCCAGCTTTACACTCTGCCTGCATTCAAAGAAGGTCACTACGGGCTGCGTATGTATCGCCAAACATTAGACGATAAGTATTCAGCGGCGGTTTGGAGTGACATGGCACGAGTGGCAAGCAAGCTCAGCACCCTGTCGAATGACGTTCAAACCATGGAACAAATCGTACTCTACTCAGAGAAGCGAGTTGCATCTTATATTGGTGATAACGATGAGCGCAGTGTTCGACGCTACAACATCACCAAGCACATGCCTGAATACCTTTACCTTGGTGTTGACCTTCTAGGCTCTATGGCGCGTGCTAACGAATACGGTTTAGAACACAAGAACGATGCCAAGCTGCGCGAAATCATTCGTCGCTATGACTTCTCACGATACGTGACCAATGAAGACATGGTGAAAGCGTGGGCCGCTCAATTAGCGAATCAGGTTTACTGGTTGCGCCAACTGGGTGAACAAGATGTCGTTGATGAGTTTGTCGAAACCTTCAAAAAAGCATACCCAAACGATAAAGACAGAAAGCTTTCAAGCCAGCAATACGGCAATAAGATCTATGGTATGACGCATGTGATCTTTGGTGATTCAGAATATTACCAACATCAAGTAAGAGAAAAAGATCATCAATGGATCTACGATTACTTCAGAGAAAACATCGATACGATTTTGCTTCGTGCAAAAGAAGATGTGGTTGCGGAGGTTGGATTAACCTTCTTATTGGCAGGTTTAGAAGATGACCCAGTTGTAGAGAAAACTCGACTCGCGATTCAAGCTTCAATCGATGAGAAACAAGGCATGATCCCTTCAATTACCGGCGATTTTGACCTTGAGTACGGTGAACACCGCAACGTGCTAGCAATCATGCTACTCGATTGGCAGCAAGTGAATGAAGCGCCGACTTATGAGGGAAACCCTAAGGTGTTTACTAACATCCCTTACGGACTCATTAAAAACCAACCACTGAAGAACTAGCAGTGATACCTAGCCGAGGTTGATCTAAGAACCCAAAAAGCCGCATGCCTTTCGAGGCCTGCGGCTTTTTTAATTCTTTCCACACCATCACTTCGCTCTGGCTTAGGTTTGAGTTTGAGTTTGAGTTTAGGGGCAGACTTTATTCATCACTATCGTAAAATCCCCTTCTGCGTAACCTTCTATTAAAGAAACATCCTCACAAAGCGTCTTACAAAAGCGATACACGCCCTGAGGGTGATAACTCATCAAGGTATTACGTGAAGGATACTGGCTTGAGTTGAGAAGATTAAAAATCACCGTCTGATTCGCCAATTCATACATGCGAGTAATCATGTTTGTCAGATAATCAGAATCACGAGAGACATAGTTCAGTGAACCACTCGCGATGACAATGTCGTGCGCCTCAAGGTTCATTTTGCTCATATCACCCGACAAAAACCGACAACGATCTTCTGTGTAGTTTTGTTTCGCCTTCTTTAGAAAGCCTGCGTGTTGGTCAACGCCAGTGTAAGAGCGAATACGGTAGATACTGTCGAGCAACTCAAACAGCTCGCCATAGCCGCAACCTAAATCTAAAACACTCTTCTTTTCGAAGTCCGCCGCACGAGCGATCACTTCAAAGCGACACAACTGGCTCTCTTCGTTGGTCCAACCTAGAGACTTTGCCCTATCCCCTTTCCAACGATGGGTTTGCTTTCGGTGATACCAATACACCTTAAAACGATCACGCCAATCCATTACACGCAACTCAACCACATAGTCAGACTTGCTAGGCTTCAGAGTCGTTAGTAAATAAGCCACCGATCTTATAACCGATCGCATAGCAAACCACGGCGACCGTGACAAATACCAATGCCGAGAAGAAATACGCTACAGACGCTGCGACACCTGCCCCCCACACGACACTGAACACCAAACCGAGATAAGCTTCTTTTGGCCACTGAGAGATAGGAAACTGTTCACCACCAGCAATAAGATAAACCAACGCAAATAAGCCAATGAAGGTGGTAATAAGACCGATGAGGACGCGCATGTTCATGGGAAGACCTTTGATTAATTGGACTTGGTTGCTTTTGTTCTGGTGAAAACCGATTGTTCTTAATCGAAGCCGAACGTTATTAATCGCAACCTAATGATATTCAAGTATATCGGATAAAACAGGCTTGCTCTATTACTCTTCCGAGTGAGCCTGAAACGCAATAGAAGCGGTGAGAGAAGTGGTAACTCCGAATTCACTTAACGGGCAGACACAAAAAAGCGGACACCCTTCTTACGTAAACTCCGTAAGTAAGGTGCCCGCTTTTAGTGAATTTTGCTGTTTTTGCTAAACCTAGCTTAAAGCAGGATGAAGATACCCGCTAAGCATGCACTCATTAGGTTTGCTAGCGTACCAGCAGCTACAGCCTTCAAACCTAAGTTTGCCACTTCAGCACGGCGCTCTGGTGCCATAACACCGATTGAACCTAACTGAATCGCGATAGAACCAATGTTAGCAAAGCCACATAGAGCAAAAGTCACGATTACTTGGCTGTGTTCAGATAGTAGAGCTTTGTTCTCAACGAAGTCGATGAAAGCAACAAACTCGTTCATAACGATCTTCTGACCGATGTAAGAACCCGCCATCAATACTTCGTCACTTGGGATACCGATCAGCCATGCAAGAGGCGAGAACAGGTAACCGAAGATAGCTTGCAGCGTAATACCCGCAAAACCGAACGTCTCACCTAGGCTTTCTAGGCCTGTGTTGACCATCGCAATCACACTCACGAATGCAATTAACATAGTACCGACAGCCACTGCGACTTTCATACCGTTCATCGCGCCGCTTGCCAATGCATCAATCACGTTGCTTTGGTCTGCTTTATCTAGTTCGATATGGTCGTAGTCACTTGGTGTGCTGCGCTCAGGAACAATGATCTTCGCCATTAATAGGCTGCCCGGTGCTGCCATGAAACTTGCGGCGATAAGGTATTTAAGTTCAACACCTAAACCAGCATAACCACCAAGCACACTACCTGCTACCGACGCCATACCACCTGCCATTACAGCAAACAGTTCAGAACGAGTCATAGACTTTAAAAAAGGACGAATAAGAAGAGGAGACTCACCCTGAGAAAGGAAGATATTACCAGTCGCAACCAGAGATTCAGCTTTACTTGTGCCAAGCAGTTTCTGCACCGCTCCACCTAAGATTTGAATCACTTTCTGCATGATGCCTAAGTAGTAAAGCGCAGAGATCAAAGCACTGAAGAAGATAATGATTGGAAGTACGCGAACCGCGAAAATGAAGCCTTCAGTAGCAAGGTCGCCGAAAAGGAAAGCAATACCAGCGTCTGCAAAACCAAGCAGGCTAGAAACGCCATTACTTAGGCTTGTTAACGCCAACTGTCCCCATGGGAAATACAATACTAGGGCAGCAAAGCCAATCTGAAGTAAAAGAGCACGAGAGACCGTTTTCCAGTTGATCGAAGAACGACTTTCAGATAGCAGGTACGCGCAAGCAATCAGTGCAATAACACCGACAAAACCAAATAGAATATTCATAATGTGTCCTAGTAATCCTTATAGAGTGAACATGAGCCAAGCGAATGACATCAAAGGAACAGGACAAAGAACCGCAAGCAAAACGCTACGCGATGAAGGGGCTAACAAAGTTAGCGACTGTAACAACGAGTTGTTCATGTAAAAAATCACCTTATACAAGCAGTGGAACGTAGCTGGTCCGGTCCGTGGGGTCATTCACATATCCATGTGACGGCTTGTATTGGCTAAGCACCGGCTTAAAACCGGAAGAGAAGTATAAACAGTTGATTGAGACTTTCATCACATTTTTTAACGCAAACGATCGCGCGGTCAAAAAACACACAAAGTCGAACTATTTACCGTGATAATTCACTTTATCAGCAATAAATAAGAGAAATAAAAACACCATTAAAACAAAAAGCCACATGAAGTGGCTTTTTCAAAATATGTTAGAAAGTAGGAATGACTAGTTTAGTAGTGCACTTTTCACTTCAGGATCTCGAAATATCTCTTCAAAGCGCTGTTTGTAGATCAGTTGCATCTCATTGATGATTGCACCGCCATCAGGCACATCATTCTCCCCTTGGAAGTTTTTGCTGAGTAGCTTCTTACCAGCTTCATCATAAATAATCACATTAACGTTGTACCAAGAATTGTCCGTGAACGCGTGAAAGTCATACTTCCATTCATTCAAGACGAACATCATTGATTTGTTGTCGAACGCTTTCATCTGCTCGGCAACCTTAGTGATATCCTCTTCCGGTGTCGTCTCAACAGACTCAACGGCAACTTGCTGTTTTTTTAAGCCTGCTACTAATCTATCCGTTAAAAACTGAGACATTGGCTGCTGTGTCGCCGTGTTGTAGGTATAAGGAATACCTAATGAGCTGCGAATAATACCTTCGAACTTTGGCTCTTTATCGTGATCGAGAACGTATGGTCGCTTGTCGATCACAGCTATAGTCAGCGCTTTTTCTTGCGGAACTTCATTGAGTTGAGGTGCACTTTGCTCTGCGGTTAATACTGCCGCACAACCGGAAAGCCCTAGAGATACTGCAGCAAGCAGCAAACTGACGAGTTTTTTCATTAGATTTACCTATCTTATTGTTTTGAATAGGCTGTTCTAACAAACATTGCCTCGCTCCGTAAATATTCATCAAATCAATAATTTATATAATCTTTATTTCTATAAATTAGCTCACACATCAGGTTGAATTTGTTGAGTCGTCAATCAATAAAACGCTAAGTAACAAGCCCTTGTAAATGAGAGTTATGAAATGAACGAAATATGTTCAACCCATGTAGATCACCAAGTAAGCTCTTGGTTAATTCTGTGTGATTATTAGCAGTTTTCTGTGCTCTACCTCATTTACCGCGACTTCAAGATTCATCTTAAGTTTAGATACGTATATACTTTGTAGATATCTCACCAAATAATATCTATAAAATACGAATAGAGCTGATCAGATATAACAGCCTTGAGACTAAGAGAGGAAACACGTGAAGAAAATGGAAGCTCCGCACGATATGAACATTGGAGCTAAATTCAAAACAAATAGACACGGCTATGTGACAGTAGTTGAATATTATAATACTCATACTGTTATCGTCGCGTTTGAAAACACCGGAAATATTCGAGCTATCAGTGCGGCTAAATTACGTACAGGCCAACTAACTGATCGTTCGGTTGCTCCTGAGTCAATTATGATTGGCGAACAGGTTGAATCGGTTAAACACGGAATATTAACCATTACTCAAGTTGAGTCTGAAAATATTGTTGTGTTAACAAATGCTGACAATGAAGAAATTAGAATGCTATTGCCAGCAGTACAAAAAATGAAAGACAAAGTTGAAGATATTGATGAAGATAAACTTGAAGCATCAAAACCAACTTCTCTAAGCCAGTTAACTAAAAGAAGTAAAAAGACTAAAGACGTTAATAGCATGCTTAAGAAAATGCTTACCGATTACGGAAGATACGATTAATTCAACATTTAATCTTAGCTAAACCTTTCAAGATTCAAATTCTAATATCCAAATAAAGATCCTCCTCCCTATCTAAATAAAAGACGTTGCATATTCAAGTGAGAACTTAATTTGATCAAGATCCCACTCTGAATTTCTCGCGCAACTTAACGAGATCTGCGTCACAATCTCATTTTGACTTTGTGACGCAAGTCTTATTGAAATCTCAATATTTCCATTAATATGCTCCCACACAATAAGAGAACGAAGTTTCTCAAACCTTAAAATCCAATCGAGACAAATATTATGAAAAAGATTCTTGTAGTTTGCGGTAACGGCCTTGGTACTTCTCTAATGATGGAAATGGCAGTGAAAGATGTGGCTAAGAAAATTGGTTTTGAAGCTGAAGTTGATCACGAAGATCTATCTTCTGCAGCATCAAGCACTGCGGATATCTGGGTTGCTGCAACTGACGTTGCGAATCAACTAAAAGAAGCTGGTAAAGAAAACATCATCAGTCTACAAAATATTTTTGACAAAGCATCAATCGAAGAACAACTAAAAACTTTCATGTAAGGTCAAAATTATGCAAAACTTTTTCGAGTTTATGCTTGGCTTATTAAAAGAGCCAGCAATCATGGTGGGTTTAATTGCTTTCATTGGCTTAGTTGCACAGAAAGCAGATATTTCTACCATTCTTAAAGGCACAATTAAAACCGTAATGGGTTTCCTAATTTTAGGTTTTGGTGCTGGTGCTCTAGTTGGCGCACTAAATAATTTCTCAGTAGTATTTACTGAAGCATTCGGCGTAAGTGGTGTTATTCCAAATAACGAAGCAATTGTGGCATTAGCACAAGAAGCATTCGGTTATGAAATGGCTCTAATTATGTTCTTCGCATTCGTTGTGAATATTTTATTGGCTCGTTTAACACCTCTAAAATATATTTTCTTAACGGGTCACCACACAATGTTCATGTCTATGCTGGTTGCAGTTATCCTGTCTACAGCGAACATTCAGGGCACGGCTCTAGTCGCAATTGGTTCGATCATTGTGGGTTCACTGATGGTTATCATGCCTGCACTTGCTCAGAAATACACAGAGAAAGTAATGGGTACCGATCAACTAGCGATGGGTCACTTCTCAACATTCTCATACCTAGTGTCTGGTTTCATTGGCAGCAAGTTCGGTGATACCTCAAAAACAACTGAAGACATTAATGTACCTAAGAGCCTAATGTTCCTACGTGACACGCCTGTCGCAGTAGCAACAACCATGGCAATCTTCTTCATGTTTGCTTCGATTGTGGCTGGCGGTGAGTTCGTAGAAACCGTTTCGAATGGTCAAAACTGGGTAGTGTTCACATTCATGCAGTCTCTTGTTTTTGCCGGCGGTGTTTACATCGTACTGCAAGGTGTGAAGATGTTAATTGCTGAAATCGTTCCTGCATTTAAAGGTATCTCTGACAAGCTAGTACCAGGCGCAAAACCTGCTCTAGACTGCCCAATGGTATTCCCTGTAGCGCCAAACGCGGTACTAATCGGTTTCCTTTGTTCTTTCGCTGCTGGCCTACTAGCAATGGCAGTACAAGGCGCACTTGGCTGGACAATCATTGTAGCGGGCGTTGTTCCTCACTTCTTCGTGGGTGGTGCAGCGGGCGTTTATGGTAACGCAACTGGCGGCCTACGTGGTGCGATTCTAGGTTCATTCACTCAAGGCCTATGTATCTCTTTCTTGCCTATGCTACTGCTTCCTGTTCTTGGCGGACTTGGCCTTGAAGCAACAACATTTGCTGACTTCGACTTCGGTGTGGTTGGTCTGATTCTAGGGTGGATTGTTTCATGAGTTTATTCGATTTAGTCGGTAACCAAGGCGTTATCATCAACTCTGAAGAAAACCTAACGGTTGATGCTGCGATTGATGTGGCATGTTCAACACTACTAGCGAGCAACAAGATTGAAGCAAGCTACGTTGAAGCCATCAAACAAAAGCACAAGGACATTGGCGCGTACTATGTTCTAGCTCCAAAGATTGCAATGCCTCATGCTCGTCCTGAAGACGGCGTAAACGAAGCATCACTGCAGGTGACTGTATTCAAAAAAGGTGTTGATTTAGAGTCGGAAGATAACGGTGACGTTTACCTTTCCATCACTCTGGCGGCAATGGATTCAGATAGCCATATCCATACCATCATGGCGCTATCTGAGCTGTTCCAAAATGATGATGACATTGATGCCATTATCGCTGCAGAAACAGAGCAAGAGATCATCGAGATCTTAAAGCGATACTAACCTCGCTATATTGCTCCTGAGCGAATAAGCCCCCAAATAAAAAGCGATAGCCTCGGCTATCGCTTTTCTGTCTCTGTTTAGTCAATGCCCGTTGTTCATCATACTCGATTTATTATTCTTGCCGTTTACTGAACGCTTGGTTTGATTATCTTAAAATCATAAAGACCGTCGTTGGCGGCTCTTTCTTTGAACAACAACTCCCCGTTATAAAACGTAAAAGCGAGAAGATCGCGCTCATATTCATAAATATAAGCCACAGAACCATCGTTATTGATAATGCGGTCGGGCTGCCCTAGTTTCTTCGTCACATCTTCAATATTCGCTTGTCGATCGACAAGTTGTTCTAAAACCGCTTCATCGTAGCCACCTTCATCCATACAACCTAATAAAGCGGCAACCAAAGCTAGCACTATGATTTTCGTTCTCAACAGCTTATTCCTTTAATGGTTTTTACAACCATATCAGTAACCTTGCTACATCATTGTAAGTTGTTGTAAGCGCGCAAATAAAAAGAGAGAGGATTAGAGCTTCTCTAAGATGATCACGTTTCGTAAACCGGGTAAGCCCACTTATCGGTTGATAGCTCAAAGCAATACTGAGCGTGCTTCTTCAAACACTCAAACACTTCGCGGTCGAGCTTATGATTCTCAACGTGCTCAGTCAAAATCGCCATCGTCTCTTCCAGTGTCATTCCCTTTCGATACGGGCGAGATTGGCTCAATGCTTGGAACACGTCTACAACGGCTACAATTCGACTGGGCTGATCCAGTTCTTCTGCTGTTTTACCCATTGGATAACCAGAACCATCTAGCCTTTCATGATGATTCGACGCCCACTCACAAATCTGAGGTGAACTAAACAGCTCCTGAAGTGCGAACCGTGTATCTGTCGCATGACGCTTAATGCAGCAATACTCTTCATCTGTGAGAAAACCCGGTTTATGAAGAATATCACCAGGTGTTTGTAACTTGCCGATATCGTGTACTAAACCAGCTAAATAGAGCTTACGCTGCGTTGTATATGAGTAACCCAATTGCTTGGCGAGATACTCTGAAAGCTGCCCTACCTTCAACGAGTGCTTAAAGGTAAACGAGCTCTTGGTATCCACCACATTGGCAATAAACTCTGCAAAAGCGACCGTTTCATCCAACGACATCTGTTGAGAAAAGAATGGCACGGGCTCAAAATTATCCCTCATGTTTTCAATGTAAGGGATCTCCATCGAGAACCAGAAATCGTCCAAGTCGACAAGCTCACTCATATGTTGCACAAGGTTAGTTTCGAACATCTCGTCCGCTTGCTCAGTCAAACGTTCGATAATGCTCGCTTTTCCATCTGGGGTGAGGTTGCCATAACGATCGGAAGAGGTGATGCCATAGAGATAGTCAACCCTATCGGCAAGCATGACAATCGCGGCCAGTTCTTTCTCTAATTCACTAATAGGTAACGCTTTAAGCTCCACCCAAGGAGTATGATGATAAAGCACTGGTTTAGAGAATATGGAAAGTACGGGACACTCTTTTAATATTTGATAGCCTTTCTGACAGTGGTGGTGGGTGGAATCAGGGACAAAACCTGAGACCAAACTGAGCTGTTCATCAACTTGGGATACACCACAATCGTGAATAAGCCCTAACGAGAACGCAAGCTGTGCTTGTTCCTCTTCCCAGCCCACACTCAGGGCACAGCGGTAAGCGATATAACCGACTCGTTGCCCATGATTTTTGCTTTCAAAACCTACGTTATCAAGCGCCTTAGCTATACCAAATAGAGCCTTTCTAAGGTCTACGGTTACGTCTTGGCAATGTTGATTCATTACTTAAGCCTAGAATTTTTATTGTTCTTATATATTTAGGCTGCCAATACTAATGCATAGTTAATGTTTATATACACAACTAATGTAAGGTTTAATGAGTTTCGTGATAGATCTAACGTATCACGGAAAAATCGTGCTACAAATGGTTGCATATTAAAAAACATGCGACATCATGTTTTGCCGACTAAAATCCACTCAACTGAAAAGTCAAAAAAGGAAATGCATGTTTAAAACAGTTATCGATGACGAGTTGTCTATTGCTTTGGTCGAAGAGCGTTTCGCCTCTCACTATGCGGAAATCTCACAAAGTCAAAATGAGTATTTAAGTCAGTGGCTTGCATGGCCGCCACATTGTAAAACCGAACAAGATTTTAGGCTCTTCGTGCAGCGCTCACTACACGATTACGCAGAAGGTAAAAGTATGACCTGTGCCATCGTGTACCAAGACAACATCGTTGGTAACTGTAGTTTCAATACCATTGATCATGATATGCAGAAGGTAACGATAGGTTATTGGCTGTCTGAGCCATACCAAGGAAGGGGAATTGTGACGCGCGTGGTCCAGAAGCTGATTGATATTGCTTTCAATGAGTTAGATATGGAAAAGGTCGAAATATCTGCCGCCATCGAGAACCAAAGCAGCCGCAAAGTTTGTGAGCGCTTACAATTTAATTTAGAAGGCATCATTACTCGCAGCGAGAACTTAAACGGTCGTATCGTTGACCACGCAATCTATGGTCTTCATCGTTCAAAACAGTAGCCGTTTCCGGATAAGTGTTAAAAAGCCACGGTGTAAACTATTGGGAATCAGTTCAAACCGTGGCTTTTGTTGTTCCTAAGCGAGCTTAGATTCAATGAAGAGAAATATCGGTTAAGCCGCCTTAGCGATTACAATCGTAAACTTAGCCCCACCATGACTGCTACCATCGATCTTAATACTCCAACCTAATTTCTTAGCCGCAGAGTTTGCAATGGCAAGCCCCAATCCAAAACCGCCGGTTGAAGCGCTTCTGCTCGAATCTAAGCGGGAAAATGGAACAAAGACTTCATCACGACGCTCCTCAGGAATACCGGGCCCATTGTCCTCAACGACCACTAACCAGCTTTCAGAGTTTTCATCCAAAGTCAGCCAAACGTGGTCTTTAGTGTAATTGCCAGCATTCTTAAGGATATTGTCAAACACCAAGCGAGCCATTGAGCAATCACACTTTATCGTACTGTCTTGATTCACCTTTGATTCAAAAGTCACGTTGTCCAACTCAGAATAGCGAATCCGGTCTAAACAGTATTCAAGTAAACTCGCTCGTACTTTCACCAACTCGAAGAAGGAATTATCCATAACATTCAACTTCGAGAGCATAATGATCTCTGATGTGAGCTCGTTTATATCGTCCACATAGGTATCGATATCATCGAAAAGTGCTTGATGCTGCTCAGGTGAGCCTCGTCTCAGTATATCAGTCGCTAACTGTATCCGGCTCAACGGAGTTCTAACTTCATGGGGAATTGCTTGAGCAAATATATGGCTCTCTTTCACCTTGCTTTCTATCTCTTCAGCCATGCAATTAAAACTGCTAGCCAACTCCGACAAAGGGTGAATATATTCCGTCTCAGAGCGCGTACTCAGTTTTCCTTTACCAAACTGTTTTTGCTTCTCCACCAGCAGCTCTATTCTTTCTTGAAAACGTCTCACAGGTAAGTAAACACTTGCTCCTATTGCCAAGATCACAGCCAGCAAAAGCCCTATTAAGAAGTGCCTTTCTGAATCTTCATACCATTCGATATCAGGAGAAAAAAAATCCCCTACCTCACTGAATACAAAGCTAAATTTAGAATTGGGTAGTTGGAATACCGCCGAATACAAATTGTTTTCGCTGAGATAAATGGGTACACCATTTAAGGTGCTATAAAGTTCACATCGTTGGCAAGGTGCCTCCCCTGACCAATTCTCTAACAGGCGTAAATTGAAAATATAAAACTGTTGGTAGCCTGTTCTATCGAGTTCTTTATAGAGCGAATCTGCTTGGTTGTGTTGACGAGTGTATTGCTCAACAAAATAAAGGCCGTCATTAAGAAAAGTCTCGATCTCCGTTCTTCGCATATGCCCTTCACCGAGGTTCACAAACAGAAAGATCGTTGCTGACATCCCAGTCACGATACCTAAATAGAGGCGAGCAAACATCGAAACAGAACGAAGCTTTGCGGTGATGAACTTACGCAACCAGCATGTACCCCTTATTACGTACCGTACGTATCAACTGCTTGTCTTTTGCGTGAATACGCAGCTTGCGGCGTAAGCCTGAAACACGCATATCAATCGAGCGGTCGTTGAACGCATAATCAATACCTCTAAACAGCTGGCAGCATTGGTCTCGGGTCACAACCTGAGAGAGGTTATTGACGAGAAGATTTAGGATTTCAAACTCAGCGGATGTGAGTTTTAGGTTTTGTCCATATAAGGTTGCACTTTGAGCCGCACTATTAATCACAATATTGCTCTGCTTTTCAGCAGCATTCACTGATGTTGTCGCCATTGGTGTTGCACGGCGCAATAAGGCTTCGATTCGAGCCAGTAATGCATGCCCTCGTATTGGCTTAGCCACATAATCATCGGCACCAAACTTAAATAAGCTTACTTCACTCATTTCATCGGCAGAGGCTGTCAGCACTAAGATCATTCCATTATAAAACTCACGAGCCTCTCGGCAGATTTGTGCGCCACTCATACCTGGTAGCATAAGGTCTAACAGCACTAAATCAGGTTCAACACGTCGGATAGCTTCAAGTGCCAAGTTTCCCTCATGAACGACGCTCACCTCGTACCCTTCCGCTTCTAAGTAGAGTGTGGTTAAACGAGCGATCTCTTGATCATCTTCGACAATGAGTACTTTGGTTTTTGACATTCCTATCACCAGTATTTATTAAAAGCGGGGGCAGTATATATACTGGTCATATATCATCAATATTGTTATTAGAGTCGAATTTTTACCGTACGCAAATCATAGTAATCATCTTTGTACATCAGTGTTTACAAAAAATCGTCGAAAAGCCTCAATGTGTAAGGGCTGTTCAATTAACAGCAACTTAGACTGGGCAATATAACCACATTAAATGGCTTACATTTGCTTTACTTTCTTACTTACACTTACATTAAAAACATTTACAAAAGACAAACAATAAAACGCGCCTTGAACAGAACCCACACTAGGTTTTAAAACCAATAAAAAACCAATTCTCAGACCAAAAATCTAAGTTAGTCATTCATTGATGAAATGAAATCGATTACTTAGAGTTTCACTCAGAACTTTCCGTCTTACACTATGGTTCGCCGACTATTAAGACATCACCCTATCAAGTACCATTCACCGGAACAATAACCACACTCAATATTAGGGTTAATTCATTTACTCATAGGGCTCATGTCAAAAATGAACAAATCACTTTCACTATTGTTGGCTATGACGGCTTGCGTTTCCTCTCCCTTGCTTGCGAAGAGCGATACATTGGAGATGACAAATAAGATTAAAGAACAGGTAAATTCTTGGATAGACATTCAAGTCACACCACAAAGTAGCATTATTCAGAAGATGGTTTTTAACTGCGAATTCTACAGTGCTACACCATCAATAAAATCACCAGACGGCAGCGAGAGTAGCAGTGGTTCATACCTCTTTTACTCGCACAACGGTGTTTTGGGCACGGTGACAGAACCTTACACCACCCAACCTTTGCCTGAGTTAACCATGTGTCTTAAAGATAACTTCGCGATCACGAATCAAGATGAAGCTCAACTATTGTTCGAAGCCATTGAAACGGTTTATCCCAATTACTCAATGTTCGACGAAAATTTCCCTAAAGAAATCATAAAAAAACCAAACGGTTGGCACTTCATTGATGGCGAAATATTTGATGACAAAAAGGGCTATATCATCGAAACAACGCCGGAAGGTAAAGTGATGAAAATCATCCGATCGCTGAATCTATAAGCGACCAATTCTCACACACTTTGGTGAGAGTTAGATTAACTTTGGCGAACCACTGGGTGAAGCGGTGTGCTCACGTGGTGGTACCCGTTCAACTATCAGTATGCAGAGTTCCGTATGATGACCAGTTATCAACCTTTCGAGTACCTCAAATGTCCGATATGGATATATGACATTGATAACAAGCGAATCACTTGGGCAAACCGCAGCGCCCTTCCGCTATGGGAGGCTGAGTCCTTATTCGAACTCACTTCGCGCGATTTTAGTATTGAGATGTCAAAGGCAATTGAGGCTACACTCGAAGAGTATCAAAGGCAATTTGTACGCAGTGAAAGCATCAAAACATGGTGGAATTTCACGCCCAAATACATAGCCAAACGAGCATTATGTCAGTTTTCGGGAATCCCTTTACCTGATGGTCGAACCGGCATGTTAGTACAAGTCGTCGCAGAAGAAGGTAGCTTAAAGCATGATCTCGCTTGTTCTGACGGTGCGAACCTCTCCCTGCTTTTTGACCGTTCAGGAAACCTTGTCAGTGCGAACTCTGCTTTTAGCCAAGCCTATGGGTCACCATTTACCACGCTTTCCGAGTTTGTTTCTAGTCAAGAAACGGCAGATCAATGGTTGTTTGCGGCTCACAAAGGTCGAGAGATCCTCGAAGAGGTCAGCTGCCATATTGGCAATAAAACCCACCACTTTGATGTGCAGGGAAAGTGGCTATTTGATAAGAGTCAGCTTCTGTTAAACCTAACTTGCACCACCAAACAGAAAGAGAAACTCATCAAGGCCAGGTACCACGCAGAGCACGACTGTTTAACCGAACTGTACAACCGCCGTGGAATCACCAACCTTCTAGAAACCAGTATTGCCTATCGTTCTCCCTTTGAATTGATGTTCGTTGACCTTGATGGTTTTAAGTTGGTGAATGACACTTACGGGCACAGTGTTGGTGATCAACTGCTCAAACAAGTGGGCGAGCGTCTCAAACAGCTTATAAATGAAACCTGCATGATCGGCCGATTTGGTGGTGATGAGTTCATCGTGATTGCCCACACTTGCCGAAATCAAAACATCCCCCTGCTTTGCACGCGAATTATTGATGCCCTAAATCAGAGTTTCCATATCTCTGGTATTGGATCCCTATCGGTAGGTTGCAGCATCGGTACCGCACACTTTCCCGATAACGCTATGGACCAAGAGTCCTTACTGAAACAAGCCGGAATGGCGATGCACACCGCCAAGGACAATGGGCGAAACCGTTTTCAAACCTTTACTCCCAGCTTGGCACAAGCACTCCACCGAAAAGTGGAGATTCGTCACCGCTTAACCCGAGCTTTAGAAAGCGAAGCTCTCGCACTCCATTACCAGCCGATCATGGATACCAATGGCGATAAAGTGAAAGGCTTCGAGGCACTGCTTAGGTGGTCTGATAAAGACTTAGGCATGATTGAGCCCGATGAGTTTATTGCCTTGGCAGAAGAAACTGGGCAGATAGTGCCACTAGGGAAATGGGTACTCAACTCCGCCCTTAAACAGCTAGCGCTATGGCATCGAGAGTTTGATAGCCAACTCATGATGAGCATTAATATCTCCGGTAGTCAGATGCATGCAACTTTTGCAGAGCAGCTATCTGCGATGCTCAATTTCTACCACATCCAGCCGAAAAATATCGCTCTAGAAATCACCGAATCCTCAATGCTCTTCAAACACGGCGAAGTGAGACAAGCTCTAACCGATATTTCCAAACTAGGCGTTGAACTCCACCTTGATGATTTTGGTACTGGTTACTCCTCTCTTTCGATGTTGCACGACCTACCAATCAGCACCGTTAAGCTCGATAAAAGCTTCGTCCATGGCTCGCACAAAGGCAGCAAAGCGATCGTGCAAGCAACCCGTGCTATCTGCGATAAATTGGGCCTAAAAGTAGTAGCGGAAGGTGTTGAAACAGAAACACAAAAGGACTTCTTGATCGACTCTGGATACCATTACCTTCAGGGGTTCTTGTTTAGTAAGCCTATCCCTTCAAATGAAGTCGAAAGCCAGTTCTTATTTCTTCGATAAGTTGGTGCTATTCACTTGAAATAGCGAGTAAACAATAGTGGTGAGTATAGGCTCAAGCATCGTGTATTTGGCCTAACAACCGGCTTGAACATGTCGATTTTTTAACACTCGACAACAGTATGTTTCTAACTCATAAAATCTAGCCTTCATCTCAATATTTCAGTTATCTACCCGCTCTTTATGTCAATTCTTGTTCAGCTCAAATGTGACCTTTTGGCGACTCATATTTGAGCTTCGATATTTTGTAGACTGATTTCGTCCATACAAAATGAGAAAGAGAATCATGAAAAAGAACCACTTAGTCTTACCAGCCGTCGCTGTCGTTACAGCTTGCTTACCATTGTCTGCACTCGCAAGTGACCGCGACAACTCTATTGAGGCCGGTGTGACATTTATTGGGAATCAAGAGCTAGCAACCTTTGGCTATAGTAAAGCCCTATCGAATAATATTGTTGTCGGTGGTGGCTTCTCATTAGGCACGGAAGCGGTAGATTTGGACGAGCCAAACTCACAAGATGCATGGGGCTTATATTCCAACATTGGCTACCGATTTGAAATTGCCGAGTTTGATATCATCCCTAAGGTTGGTATCAACTACTTAAATGCCGATGTGGAATCGGGAAACGCTTCTTTCAACGACATCAATATCGATAATGTTTATGGTTCAGTAGGCGCCACAGTGAACTGGCGTATGATAGGTCTTACGGTGGATTACGGAAAGATCAATGATTCAGCAATAGTACCCGACGGTTCAGGTAGCACCAAACCATTCGAAGAAGATGTCGTACGTGTTACAGCAAGCTTCAACTTCTAACCTTTAGCTTTCCACTTATGTAAAAAGAAAAGCTGTCAAAAAATGGCTTAAAAGAAAGCCTAACAAGGAAGTCCGCAAAAGAAAGTCGACAAAAGCTCCTATTAGCCTGCCTAATTAGGGGCTTTCTGTTTGTAAAGCAATCAATAAGAGTGAAATTTGATTTAAACCGTTAATATAACAAGGTTTAATTTGAGTGCTAGATATTATATGAGCCTGACTCATATCGATTCAAAATATGTCCTAACAAAATAGAGTGTAAACACTAACCAAAATCAGAACAATCATGGAATCAATATCACAATTTACACTTACATCTAGACCTAAAATTAGCCACTTTCC